>NZ_JBWXMQ010000002.1:0-487006 GCF_056626735.1 Pseudomonas sp. 1
CAGATCAGGCTGACTGGCGGGACACGGATGCACCGTGCTGTTGATATCCACATGCGGCTGGGCTTTGGCGGCCCGTTCGGCCTGCGCGGCCTGGTCGACCATGGCCAATTTTTCGGCGCTCATAGGGTGAGGTCCTTGTCAGTCAGCGACTGCCGGTAGGCGCCGTGCGTCGGGCAATCGGGAAAGTTCACAGCCTGGACGACCCGCGTGCCGCTCGTCGTGGTGCTGTTGCCGCTGATGCTGACCAAGTCGTCGGTGGTGTGCGGCGAACTGTGGCTGTGCGGCACGGTTTTGGTCTTGTGCTCAGGCAGGGGGCAGGGCACTGAGGTGACCAGCTCAATGTGAATGCTGTAGAGGGGGCTGATCGTTTCGGTGCCGCTGAAAGCCACTACCTTGAAGTCGTGGCGGATCGCTGGAATCCGAAACGCGAAATGTGCCGCATTGGCCGACCGGAACATACGCTTATCCTTAAGCAAAGAGGAAAAGTGCGCGATGTCCAAACCGTCCGTGGTTCGTGCTCGCGAAAATTGGCGGGCACGCTATCAAGAGCGCTTTGTGGGATATGTAGGCAGCTTCTTCAAACGAAGTAGGAAGGGTCGCTTATGCGCGATGGCCTGCTCAACAATGCTCCTTGAACACAGCAAACAAAAAAGGCGACCCGAAGGTCGCCTTGTTCAGTCAGACAGTGTCAATCAGAACTCGTGATCGGCGTTGTCCGGGTTCAGGTCGCTGATGCCCAGCTTGCCGGCTGCGGCCTCGATTGAACCGGTCTGCTTGACCAGCGAAGCGATGGCGTCGCGGACGATCTGGTTGCCGGCGGTGTTGCTGGCCGCGATCAACTGGTCGTAGTGCTCACCCTTGTTGGCGTGATCGACCATGACCTGGATCTTGGCTTCGGTAGCGGCCAGATCGTTTTTCAGGGCGGTGTCGGCAGCCGGGTCAACCTTGGCCACCAGCGACGACAGGCTGGCGCCGGTCATTTTGGTGCCGTCGACGCGGGTGTACTCGCCCAGGTAAACGTTACGAATGCCCTTGGCATCGTAGAAGTGCGAGTTGTGGGTGTTGTCGCTGAAGCAATCCTGTTCGTCTTCCGGGGAGTTCGCTTCCAGGGACACCTTCATGCGCTCGCCGGCCAGCTCGCCCAGGGACAGGCTGCCCATGCCGAACAGCATTTTGCGCAGACCGCTTTCAGCCGGTTCGGCTTCCAGGGTGGCGCGGTAGTTGTCGGCCACGTTCGGTTTCCAGTTGCCGACCATTTCTTCCAGGTCGCTGACCAGCAGCTGGGTAACGGCTTTCAGGTAGGCACGACGACGGTCGTTATGGCCGCCGGTAGCGCCGGCGCCTTCCAGGTAGTCCGACGCAGGACGGTTGCCGGCGCCAGGGCCGGTGCCGTTCAGGTCCTGGCCCCAGAGCAGGAATTCGATGGCGTGGTAGCCGGTGGCGACGTTGGCTTCGGAACCGCCCAGCTCGTTCAGGCTGGCGAGTTTTTCCGGGGTGATGTCCTTGACGTCGACCTTGTCTTCGCCAACCTGAACTTCGGTGTTGGCGATGATGTTGGCAGTGGCACCCGGGTTGCCCAGTGCGTGCTCATAGGATTTGTCGACGTAGTCGATCAGGCCTTCGTCCAGCGGCCAGGCATTCACCTGACCTTCCCAGTCGTCGATTATGGTATTGCCGAAGCGGAACACTTCGCTCTGCAGATAAGGAACGCGGGCGGCTACCCAGGCAGCCTTGGCGGCTTTCAGGGTGTCGGCGTTCGGCTTGGCAAGGAACGCGTCGATGGCGGTTTGCAGGGTTTTCGCGGTGGATTCGGCATCGCTGTAAACGGCGAAGACCATGTCGGCATAGTGCGAGACAACGGCTTTGCCGGCGGCCTCGTCGACTTTGCCGGCAGCAGCAGGCGCAGCCGGTGCGGCAGTGCTCGCAGCTGGAGTCGGCGCAGGAGCGGCGGCCTTTTCTTTGTCTTTACCTTCGCCGCAACCGGCGAGGGAAATAGCGATGGCCAGCAGACTGGCGGTAGCCAGAGGCATACGAATCATGGCGAACATCCTGCTTCGGTAATTGAGTGGACAGGCGCGGGGCTGCGCAAAAAGCTGCGACATAATGCAAATCTTTCGCATTATGTGTAAAGGGTTGTAGCTGGAAATATTTCCTATTTGCGCGAGGCTTGCGCTGGATCAACAGCGGAGACGACGCCCGGCGGATCGAGGGTTTTGCCGGGCTTTGCAGGAAGATTTCAGAGGATGGCCGCGTTGCTGCGCTGGGCCTGCTTGAGATAAACGCTCAGCTCGCGCGCCGGCAGCGGCTTGCTGTAGTGGTAGCCCTGACCTTCGTGGCAGCCTTCGGAGATGATGTAGGTTTCCTGTTCGGCGGTTTCCACGCCCTCGGCGATCACCTGCATGCCCAGGCTCTTGCCCAGTTGAATGATGGCGCGAACGATGGTCGCGTCATCGTCGTCATCCAGCAGATCCTGGACGAAGCTCTTGTCGATCTTGATCTTGTCCAGCGGCAGACTCTTGAGATAACTCAGCGACGAATAGCCGGTGCCGAAGTCGTCGATGGCAATCAGGGCGCCGGAGCGGCGCAGGCTCAGCAGGTGCTGGGCGGCGGTACTGATGTCTTCCATCAGGCCGGTTTCGGTGACTTCCAGCTCCAGGCTGCGCGGTGGCAGGCGGTACATCTGCAACAGGTTGTTGACCACCCGTGGCAGCTCGGCGTGGTGCAACTGCACGGTGGACAGGTTGACCGCCATGCGCAGGTCGACGAAGCCCTGATCGTGCCAGTCGCGCAGTTGCTTGCAGGCCTGATCCAGCACCCATTCGCCGATGGCGATGATGGTGCCGTTCTGTTCCGCCAGCGGGATGAACAGGTCCGGCGGCACCAGACCATGTTCCGGATGCTGCCAGCGGATCAGGGCTTCGACGCCGACCACACGATGATCGCGGTAGCTGATCTGTGGCTGGTAGACGAGGTAGAACTGGTCGCGCAACAGCGCATCACGCAGGTCTTTTTCCAGCTCGCGACGTCGGCGCATTTCGCTGTCGACGCTGGCGATATAGAACTGATAGCGGTTGCGCGAGCGGGTCTTGGCCAGGGTCATGGTCTGCTCGGCTTTCTGCAACAGCTTTTCGGTGCTGTCGCCATCCTCCGGGAACAGGGTGATGCCGATGGTCGCGCGCAGGCGAATTTCTTGATGATCGAGGGCGAACGGTGCTTCCAGGTCATCAAGAATGCTTTGCGCCAGTTCCGCCGCTTCGTAAGGCTGTTCGATATCGGCCTGCACCAGAGCGAACTGATCGCCGCCGAGACGGGCGAGGGCGCCGAGGCGACCGCTGTGGGCGCGCAGGCGGTCGGCGAGTGCCAGCAGCAACTGGTCGCCGGTCTGATAGCTGAATTGTTCGTTGATGCTTTTGAAATCGTCCAGACCTACGCAAAGGACGGCGACCCGCCGTTGCAGCTTGCCGGCGTCCACCAGAATCTTGTCCAGTTGCTGCTGCAATTGCTGGCGGTTCGGCAGACCGGTGAGAAAGTCGTACTGGGCCATGCGCAGCAGGCTGTTTTCCGCCTCGTGGCGCAGGTGGGTATTGCGTTCGATGGATTCGAGCAACTGGTTGGCGGTATTGATCCAGATCCCCAGTTCGTTTTTTTCGTGGCCCTTGAGCTGCGGAATCTTGTGTTCGCTGGGGCGGTCGGGGTTGATCTCGGTGAGGTGTTCGATGATCCGCGACAGCGGTTTGGTCAGCAGCCAGTGATAGACCAGATACAGCACCAGCCCCATGGCCAAAGCGCGCAACACGCCGGATATGAAGATGATCACCGAGCTGACGATGAAACCCTGACCGTAGGTGGCCGTGTCGAGGGTGATGCTCAGGTCGCCGTAATATTCGCTGTAGGGGCCGCGTCCCACCAGTTGGGTGGTGAACGTGCGTTCCTGACCAAGGATCAGGTCGGTCAGCCAGCGACTGTTGGAATGCTGCAGTTCGCGGGATTTCTGCGCGAGCATCGCTTCGTTGGGATGGCCGATGGAGGCCTGGCGCACGGCGTCGTCCTGGAACAGGCCTTCGATCACCTGCATGCCCATCTCCCGGTCCAGGCTGTAGACCGCCTGGGTGGAGGGATCGCGGAACATGTCGAGGATGCGTTCGGCATCATTGGCGACAGCCTGGCGTGTTTTATACGCATCGAAAACGATCTGCGCGCAGCTCAAGACCACGCCGACGATCAATGCCGACAGGAGCACGACCCGGAGCAACTTCACCGACAAGCTGTTCTTGAGTTCCAGCTTCAAAGGGTTATTCCTTGTTCCGTGCGGGTAGCGTCAAGTTGCCATGAGTATTGGCAATCCCGTGTTGGCAGTCAAAGGGACAATCGAGCCGCGGAAAATTTGTCCGTGGCCTTGGCCGAAATGCTGCTGTCTGGAGTATTTGCCCTATTTGTACTGTGTCGGTAGTTCTGGCCTCCAACTTGAGGGGCGTCGGACAATTTTTCCTCTTTGATGTTAGTTCGCGGTGGCTTGTGAGCAAGGCGAGAAGGGCTGCTTTGCGTGTGGGAAAAGGCTCTGTTTGTTATGCGGCGCACCCACGAGGATTTCTGCGGGCAGAAAAAACCCGGCAATGGCCGGGTTTTTGTCTGGCGTGCAGCTTAAGCGGTGAAGGTCTTGCCTTCGAACTGCTCGGCCACGAACTTCCAGTTGACCAGGTTCCAGAACGCCTCGACGTATTTTGGACGCAGGTTACGGTAGTCGATGTAGTAAGCGTGTTCCCACACGTCGCAGGTCAGCAGCGGGGTGTCGCCGCTGGTCAGCGGGTTGCCGGCGCCGATGGTGCTGGCCAGGGCCAGGGAACCGTCAGCCTTTTTCACCAGCCAGCCCCAGCCGGAACCGAAGGTGCCGATCGAGGTTTTGCTGAACTCTTCCTTGAACTTGTCGAACGAACCGAAAGCCGCGTTGATGGCTTCAGCCAGTGCGCCGGTTGGTTGACCGCCGGCGTTTGGCGCCAGGCAGTTCCAGTAGAAGGTGTGGTTCCAGACCTGAGCGGCGTTGTTGAAGATGCCGCCCGAGGAAGTCTTGACGATTTCTTCCAGGGTCTTGCCTTCGAACTCGGTGCCTGGCACCAGGTTGTTCAGGTTCACGACGTAGGTGTTGTGGTGCTTGTCGTGGTGGAATTCCAGGGTTTCCTTGGAAATGTGCGGCTGCAGGGCATCGTGTGCGTAAGGCAGCGGCGGCAATTCGAAAGCCATGATGATTCTCCTAATCAGGTCTGTTGCGGTGAGCGCAAGGCCGATCACGGGCGGCCAGAAATGCACCGGCGAGTTTTTACTCTTTGCGGCGCAGGGTTCGGATCATAGCACCGGGGGTGCGGCTTAACCACGCAACAACTGTGTGGGATAGAGGTTCCAGAGCTGTTTGGAATAAATCATGAAGCCAATATCAATTGCCCTGCCACCGTGAACATCATTACCGCGACCAACAGATCGAGAATCCGCCACGTACTCGGCCGTGCCAGCCACGGTGCAAGCCATGCCGCGCCGAACGCCAGGGTGAAGAACCACAACAGCGAAGCACTCGCCGCACCGACGACATAAGCGCCAGGCACCGACTGTTGTGCGCCGAGAGAACCGATCAGCAGAACGGTGTCCAGATAGACGTGCGGGTTGAGCAGCGTCACTGCCAGTGCGCTGAGCATCACCGCGCGCAGCGAACGAACGGTCTGGTTTTCTCCCTGTTGCAGACTTTGCTTCGAGCAAGCCCGGCGCAACGCCTGGCTGCCGTACCAGATCAGAAACACCGCGCCGCCCCAGCGGGCGACCGCCAATAGGGTCGGATTCTGCGCCAGCACGGTGGCCAGACCGAAAACACCTGCCGCCACCAGCAACGCATCACAGGCGACGCACAGCGCGGCGACCGGCAGGTGATGCTCACGCCGCAGGCTCTGCGCCAAGACAAAGGCATTCTGCGTGCCGATCGCCATGATCAGCCCGAACGCCACCAGCAAACCGTTGGTATAGCTTTGCCACATGATCGTTACTCCGCGTTGGCTGCGAGATCGCGCAGCACTTGCATGGCGCGTTCGGCGTCGGCTTGACCGACGAACAAATGATCGTGGTAGTAGCCGGCAATCACGTTGCAACTGATGCCGGCCCTGCCCAGTGCGGTGGCGAACGCGGCGGTCAGGCCGACGGCTTCCAGCGCCGAATGCACGTTCAACGTGATCCACGCCGCGACATAGTCAA
Organism: Pseudomonas sp. 1; assembly: GCF_056626735.1. Classification (NCBI taxonomy): domain Bacteria; kingdom Pseudomonadati; phylum Pseudomonadota; class Gammaproteobacteria; order Pseudomonadales; family Pseudomonadaceae; genus Pseudomonas; species Pseudomonas sp. 1. Next base: position 6,232 of record NZ_JBWXMQ010000002.1, read on the forward strand.
AGCTGAATCCGGCGCGCTCGGCGTGGGAGCGTTCGAGAATCACCGTCAGGCCTTCCTGTTCACGGAAACTGCCGACGATTTCCAGGCCGCTCGGCAAATGCCCGTCGCGCAAGGTACAGAACACGTAATCGCCAGCATTGAGCTGCGGGCTCATGCTGCGCAGCAGGGTGGTCAACGAGGTTTCGCCAGCCATGGAGGTGGTCCTTGATAAAGAGTGCTTGCTGGCTATTCTCCCGGTTGACGCTGTATAAGAAAAACCAATAGTGCTGATCGCTCATTAGGAAAACTGATGTTCGACTACAAATTGCTTTCCGCTCTGGCCGCCGTGGTCGAGCAGGCCGGATTCGAACGGGCGGCGCAGGTGCTGGGCCTTTCGCAATCGGCGATTTCCCAGCGGATCAAACTGCTGGAGGCGCGGGTCGGCCAGCCGGTTTTGGTGCGCGGCACGCCGCCTTCGCCGACCGAAATTGGCCGGCGCCTGCTCAACCATGTGCAGCAGGTGCGCCTGCTCGAACGGGATTTGCAGACGCTGGTGCCGGCGCTGGACGAAGAAGGCCTGCCGGAGCGCCTGCGCATCGCCCTGAATGCCGACAGCCTCGCCACCTGGTGGGCCGAGGCGGTGGGCGATTTCTGCGCCGAACAACATCTATTGCTGGACCTGATCGTCGAAGACCAGACTGTCGGCCTCAAACGCATGCGCGCCGGTGAAGTGGCCGGTTGCCTGTGCGCCAGCGAGCGGCCGGTTGCAGGCGCGCGTAGCGTGTTACTTGGCGCGATGCGTTATCGGGCACTGGCCAGTCCGGCGTTCATTGAACGGCACTTTCCCGACGGCGTGCGGGCCGAGCAATTGCCGCGCACCCCGGCGCTGGTGTTCGGCCCGGACGATTTTCTGCAGCATCGTTATCTGGCTTCCCTCGGCGTCGATGGCGGTTTCGAACATCACCTGTGTCCGTCGTCCGAAGGCTTCATTCGCCTGACCGAAGCCGGACTCGGCTGGGGACTGGTGCCGGAATTACAGGTGCGCGAACAACTGGAGCGCGGCGTGCTGCGCGAACTGTTGCCAGATAAACCGATCGACGTGCCCTTGTACTGGCATCATTGGCGCAATGGCGGTCAGTTGCTCGGCCTGTTGACCGAGCAATTGGTGCGCTCGTCGGCGCAATGGCTGGTGCCGTTGGACTGACGGCCAGCGTCAAGACTCACGAATCAGGCAAACGAAAGACAGCGGAGCTTTACATGAAAATTCTGGTCACCGGCGCAAGCGGCTTCATTGGCGGACGCTTTGCGCGTTTCGCCCTGGAGCAGGGCCTGGACGTGCGGGTCAACGGTCGCCGGGCCGAGGGTGTCGAGCATCTGGTGCGTCGCGGTGCCGAGTTCGTTCAAGGCGATTTGAGCGACCCGGATCTGGTGCGTGCGCTATGCAGTGATGTCGAAGCCGTGGTGCATTGCGCCGGCGCGGTCGGCTTGTGGGGCCGGTATCAGGACTTCCATCAGGGCAACGTGCAGGTCACCGAAAACGTGGTCGAGGCCTGCCTGAAACAACGGGTTCGGCGGCTGGTGCATCTGTCGTCGCCATCAATCTACTTTGACGGTCGCGACCATCTCGGCCTGACCGAAGAGCAAGTGCCCAAGCGCTTCAAGCATCACTACGCAGCGACCAAATTCCTGGCCGAGCAAAGGGTCTTCGGCGCCCAGGAATTCGGCCTCGAAACCCTCGCCTTGCGCCCGCGTTTCGTCACCGGCGCCGGCGACATGAGCATCTTCCCGCGCTTGCTGAACATGCAGCGCAAGGGCCGTCTGGCGATCATCGGCAACGGTCTGAACAAGGTCGATTTCACCAGCGTGCACAACCTCAACGAAGCGTTGCTCAGCAGCCTGCTGGCCGACGCCTCAGCGCTGGGCAAGGCCTACAACATCAGCAACGGCGCTCCGGTGCCGCTGTGGGATGTGGTCAATTACGTGATGCGCAAGATGGAAGTCCCACAGGTCACCAAATACCGTTCCTACGGCCTGGCCTACAGCGTGGCGGCGCTCAACGAAGGTGTGTGCAAGCTCTGGCCGGGGCGTCCCGAGCCGACCCTGTCGCGCCTGGGCATGCAGGTGATGAACAAAAATTTCACCCTCGACATCAGTCGCGCCCGGCATTATCTGGACTACGATCCGAAAGTCAGTCTGTGGACGGCCCTCGATGAGTTCTGTGGCTGGTGGAAGGCCCAGGACATTCGTTGACACGAATCTGCCGGCCGGCACTGAACCGCGCCACGGCTTGAGGGTCAACCCCAGCGGCCGCGGGGTTTATACTTCGCCCCAATCTGCCATCACCGCGTTTCACAAAGGTTGCCTCAATGTCCATGCGTAACGATGCCCACGACGATTTCGACGATGTACCGAGCCTGCGCGCCGATACCCTCGATGACGACGATTTTCCGGCCACCGCCCGCACCTCCGTGCATTCGCGCACGCCGCCGGTGGTCAAGGTCAAGGCTGCCAGCACCGGGCCGTTGTGGGCACTGGTCGGCGCATTGTTCTTCGCGTTCATTGGTCTGGCCTGGTGGAGCTTCCAGCAGATTTCGCTGATGGAGCAGCAACTGGTGGCGACCCAGGAAAGTTTTGCGCGCATCAGTGAGGAAGCGGCGGGGCGCTTGCAGGACATTTCCGGCAAGGTCGTAGCCAGCCAGACCAACGTCACCACCGACAGCGAAGCCCTGAAGCTGCAGATCAAGCAGCTGCAAAGTGCGCTTCAGGATCAAAGCAAACAGCAGCAGGGCGTGGCCGGGCAGGCGACGGATCTGGACAAGCGCCTGGCGCAGATGACCGCCCAGACCACCGAACAACAGAACGCCAACACCCAGTTGCAGGCCCAGGTCAAAGCCCTGAGCGCCGAGCTGGCGACGCTGAAAAGCACGCCGGCCGACACCAGCAAGGTCGATGCCCAGCTCAAGAGCTTCGATGCACAGGTGAAAGGCTTCGACGCGCAGTTCAAGAGCCTCGGTGCCGACATCACGGCCCTGAAAAAACAGGGCGGTTCTAACGCCGCCATCGAGCGTCTGGAGCAGGAAATCGTCATTCTCAAGAGCGAGCAGGACAATCGTCCGGCCGCTGCGCAGGGCGGCACCAACACCGCCGAGTTCGACGCATTCCGTGGGCAGATGACCCGCAACATCAACACCCTGCAAGCGCAGATCCAGAATCTGCAACAGCAAATCAACGCCCGTCCGTAAGCTTGTCGCATGGCGAGGGCGCGAACACCCTCGCCGCAGCAACATTCAGAAGCTTTCTGAATATCCATACATGCCTTCAGGCCGTCTACGCTCTTGAAACACCAACAAGAACGAGGGATGCGTCATGGGGTTTGTGCACAAGCTGGCCTGGCTCGGCGCGGTGCTGCTGTTGAGTTTCGGTCAGGCCAACGCGGCCACCACGGAAAAAGACGACAGCAAGGCCGCCATCGCCTTGCTGGAAAAGGCTCTGGCCTATTACCACGACAACGGCGACAAGGCGTTCGCGGCGTTCAGCCGTCAGGGCGAATTCGTCGACAAGGACCGTTACGTGTTCGTGGTCGACACCAAGGGCGTGATGCTCGCCAGCGGCGGGCCGTCGTCGGCATTGATCGGCCGTGACGTCAGCGAAGTCCTCGGGCCGGACTTGCAAAAGTCCTTCAGGGACGCCCTGAAAGTGCCGGAGGGCAGCGGCATCCAGCAGGCCGAGTACCGCTGGCAGAACTGGTCCGACGGCAAGGTCGAGCGCAAGCACGTTTACTATCAACGCATCGGTCAGCGGATTCTGGCAGTGGGTTATTACTTGCCGCGCGCGTCGGCTGAACAGGCGAAAGCATTGCTCGACAAAGCGGCCACCGACCTGACCAAAGACGAGAAGGGCACGTTGTCCGCGATCAACTCGCTCAAGGGCGGTTACTTGCAGGACGACCTGTATGTGTTCGTCGTCAATCTCGACACCCACCGCTACGTCGCCCACGGCACCAACCTGCGCCTGATCAACACCGATTTCGCCAAGGTCGATGACCCGGAAGGCAAACCGGTGGGCGAACCGATTCTGGCACTGATTGGCAAACAGGATGAGGGTGAGTACGAGTACCGCTGGAAAAACCCGGTAACCGGCAAGGTCGAGAACAAACATGCCTACCTGAAGAAGGTCGGGAACATGCTGGTGGCGGTCGGTTATTACAGCGCTTGAGTGCACATCCCTGTGGGAGCGGCGGTGTTCGTTAGTCAGCGGACGCCGTGTTCACGCCCGCGCAACAACCGGTTCGGCATCGCGATCGCCGCCGCCAGCCCGAGCAGCGACACCGCCGCGCTGACCATCAGCAGATGCCGGAATGTCACCAGCAGCTCGGCGCGCAAGGCGTTCTGCGCATCGCCGGGCGCCGCGTTCAGGCCATCGAGCAGCACGTTGCCGGAATGCCCTTCGCTCATCAACGAACTGCCGGCCAGATGGGCGAAACTGGAGTCCTGCAACAACGCCAGCAACAGCGCCGACATCAACGCCACACCCACCGCGCCGCCCAGGGAGCGGAACAGGTTGGTGGTGCTGGTGGCGACGCCGATGTCCTTTTGCTCGACCGAGTTCTGCGTGCCGACCAGCGAGGTCGGGAACTGCATGCCACCGGCGATACCGCTGAGCAGCATGAACAGGCTGCTGATCAGTGTCGCATCAGGCGGGCTGAAGGCCATGCCAAGGATCGAGATCGGCATCAGCAGCGCGCCGGTGAGAATCTGCGGTTTGTAGCGCCCGGTGATCGAGGTACGACGGCCGGCGAAATACGCGCCGATCGGCAAACCCATCGCCAGCGGCAGCAAGTGCAACGCAGCGCTGTCAGCTCCCGCGCCCGTCACGCTCTGGAAGCGCAGCGGCATCAGCACAATCAGCGAAATCGCCTGGAAGCTGCAAAAGAAAATCGTGCACCAGCACAGCAGCGCGCTGCGGTTGGTGAACAGATGCATCGGCAACAACGGCTCCCGGGCGCGCCGCTCATGCCAGACGAACACCGCCAGCACTGCCACCGCGCACGCGAACAGACCGAGCACTTCACTGCTGCGCCACGCGTGGCCCTGGCCGACCTCAGTGATCGCCAGTAACAGCGCGGTCAGGCCGATGATCATCAGCAGTGTGCCGAGGTAATCGATGATGGGCTTGCGCTGCGGAATCGGCAGGCCGATCAGATTGCGTCGCGCCACCCAATACGCGCCAAGGCCCAGCGGCAGGTTGATCAGGAACACCCAGCGCCAGGACAGGTACTCGGTCATGTAGCCGCCGAGCACCGGGCCGGCGACGCTGGCCACCGCGTACATGCTGCTGAAATAACCCTGATAACGGCCGCGCTCCCGTGGCGGCACGATGTCGCCGATGATCGCCTGGCTCACCGAAATCATCCCGCCGGCGCCGATGCCCTGGAAAATCCGCGCCAGTACCAGTTGCTCCATGCTCTGGGCCATGCCGCAAAACAGCGAGGCGAGGGTGAACAGGCCCATGCCGAACAGCATCAGTTTGCGCCGCCCGTACAAATCGCCGAGCTTGCCGTAAATCGGCACCGCTACGGTCATTGCCACCATGTACCCGGAAATCACCCAGGCCAGCAGGCTGACATCCTTGAACTGTGCGGAGATGGCCGGCATGGAAACGGCGACGATGGTCTGGTCCAGCGCGCCGAGAAAGATCGCCAGCATCAGCGCGACCAGCACGCTGCGAATGGCCGTTTTGGGCGTTTCGGGGTGGTTGAGAGTGGTCACGGGCAAACCTGTGGGCAGAGATGATATCCGCCGTGGCGAGCGGATCAGTGCTCGCCAGTGTAAGTCGATAGCAGGCTATTCGATAGCCTCATACGGAAGCCCGACGTAATTTTCTGCAATGGTTTTTTGCCCCGCTTCCGAGCTGACAAAGTAATCCAGTTCAGACGCGCTGATGCGCTGACTGAAATCGTCGTGCTCGTCGAAACGGTGCAGCATGGAGGTCATCCACCAGGAAAATCGCTCGGCCTTCCACACCCGGCGCAGGCAGATCTCTGAATACTTCTCCAAAAGTCCGGTGCGACCTTCGCGATAGACCTTCAGCAAAATCCTGAACAGCGTGCTGACATCGCTGGCCGCCAGATTCAGACCCTTGGCGCCGGTCGGCGGAACGATGTGCGCCGCGTCCCCTACCAGAAACATCCGCCCGTATTGCATCGGCTCGACCACAAAACTGCGCAGCGGCGCGATGCTTTTTTCAATCGACGGACCGGTCACCAGTTGTTGCGCCAGGTCCTCCGGCAGACGCTTGCGCAGTTCATCCCAGAAGCGTTGATCCGACCAGTCGTCGACCTTTTCCTCGGCCGGCACTTGCAGGTAATAGCGGGTGCGGGTCGCCGAACGCATGCTGCACAGGGCGAAGCCGCGCTCGTGGCGGGCGTAGACCAGTTCGTCGTGAATCGGTGGCGTATCGGCGAGAATGCCCAGCCAGCCGAACGGATAAACCCGCTCGAAGACTTTCAGGCAGTCCTCGGGAATCGACTGCCGGGCCACACCGTGGAACCCGTCGCAACCGGCGATGTAGTCGCAATCGACGCGCCAGGTTTCGCCGTCCTTTTCGAAGGTGACGTAGGCCTCGTCGCTTTTCATGTCACAGGGAACGACATGGCTGGCTTCGTAGATGGTTTGTCCGCCGGTCTCCCGACGAGCGGCCATCAGGTCACGGGTGACCTCGGTCTGGCCGTAGACCATCACGGTTTTTCCACCGGTCAACGCCTGCAGATCGATGTGTACCCGACGCCCGTCCAGGGCCAGTTCGAACCCGCCATGCACCAGCCCTTCGGCGTCCATCCGCTGACCCACGCCAGCCTCGCGCAATAGCTCTACCATGCCTTGTTCAAGCACACCGGCGCGGATTCGGCCGAGTACATAGTCAGGTGTCTGACGCTCCAGAATCAGGGTGTCGATGCCGGCGTTGTGCAGCAGTTGGCCGAGCAATAATCCGGACGGACCGGCGCCGATGATGGCGACTTGGGTTTTCAGCGTTTTCATTGTTTTTATGACTCGCAAGCTTCACGCGACAACGGCCGGTGAATGATTTTCAGGATTCGAGTGCTTGCATTTTTCCCTTGCGGGTCTGTCAATTGAAGGTGAAAACTGAGCCGATACCTGTACATTCTGCCAATCGGTGCGATTATCGCCCGCAAACCTCGAGGCCTGGATTGAAGTGATGAACAAGCCTGACCTGCCTTCGATTCCGGTGTTCAAGCTCTACGGTGAAAGCCTGGACTGGCCGACCCCTGACTTGCTGCACTGTGAAACCATTTCCAAACGCAGCCGCGAACACCAATGGGAAATCAAACCCCACCGTCATGCCGATTTGTGCCAGTTGCTCTTCGTATTCAAAGGTCAGGCAGAGCTTGAAATCGAAGGCCAACGCACGCAACTGAAGGAAGCCGCGATCCAGATCCTGCCGCCGTTATCGGTGCATGGATTTCGTTTTTCCGAGGACGTCGAAGGATTTGTCGTCACCCTCGCCACACCGTTGATCAACCATTTGCAGGCACAACTGGGCAGCGCGGTGCAGGCCCTGGCCCAGGCCGAAAGCTATCCGTCGGGCAAGGACGCGGAGTACCTCAACAGTCTGTTTGCCGCATTGCAGGCCGAGTACAACGGCCATCAACCGGCGCGGGAAATGCTCATGCATTCGCTGGTCAGCGTGATCATGGTCTGGGTCAGCCGTCAGGCGATCCGCCGTCACAACGCCACGCAACGCCCGCAGCGCCAGCGTGAATATCTCAATGGCTTTATTCAATTGGTGGAGGAGACGTACAGGCAGCACGTCAAGGTCGAGGACCTGGCCCACCGTCTGGGGATTTCCGTCTCGCATCTCAACGGCACCTGCCGCGAACTGGCGGGGCAGCCGGCGTTGCAGATCATGCACGAGCGTCAGTTACTGGAAGCCAAGCGCCTGCTGACTTACACCAGCATGACCATTTACGAGATGTCCGAGGTGTTGGGGTTTTCCGATCCGACCAACTTCACGCGCCTGTTCCGGCGCCGGGTGGGGATCTCGCCAAAGGCGTTCCGCGACCGACTCAAATCCGAACAACAAGAGAGTGAATAGGTGGGAGCGAGCTTGCTCGCGAAGAGGGTGGATCAGCCGGCAGTTTTGCCACCTGACACGCCGCCTTCGTGAGCAAGCTCACTCCCACAGACGTCCAGTATCAGCGCAGGGCGTTGAGGGTGGCGTTGTGAGGAATGCAGCGCTCGAAGTTGCAGCTCGCGTATTCACGGGGCAGTTGCCGCAACTGCTCCACGCGCCATGCTGCGGTGCCGTACAGCGCCAGCGTGGCCGCGCAGGTGATGAAAATCGCGAAGTATCTTCTTGTTCTGGTGTTCATGGCGGTGACCTCTGAACGAATACCCTTGGGTACTGCTTTCAGCATAGGTCAGCGCCGTGGAGTTGCCAGCGGCTGCGAACGTCTTTACAGCCCTTCATCCCATTGCGGGTTTTCGGGAAAACGCTGCACCAGAAAATCCAGCATGCAACGCAGCGCTGCCGGCATGTGCTTGCGCGAGGCATACACGGCATAGATGTTCATCTGTCGCGGCTCGGCGTGGGGCAGCAGGCGAACCAGTTCGCCGCTGTGTACATGCACCCCGGCCTGATAGGTCGGCAGCATCGCCACCCCGGCGCCGGCCAGGGTCGCGCGCAGCAGGGTGCTGGCCTCGTTGGCGCTGATGTTGCCCTGCACCGGTACCGAAACCGGTTCGCCATCCTCCTCGAAATGCCACAGGCTCTTGCCGAAATAGGAATGGGTCAGGCAGTTGTGGCGGCTCAGATCTTCTACGCGTTGTGGCTGCGGATGTTCTTGCAGATAGGCGGGCGCGGCGCAGACCACCGAGCGGCACACCGTCAGGCGCCGGGCGATCAGATTCGGATCGAGGTCATTGCTGGTGCGAATTGCCAGGTCGATGCGTTCGTCCACCAGGTTTACCGTGCGATCGAGCATCTGCAGATCGATGTTCACCCCCGGATACGCTTTGACGAACGCCGCCATGGCATCGGCCAGCTGCGCCTGGCCGAACGAGGTGCTGACGCTGATCCGCAACATACCCCGTGGCGCATCGGCAGGTTCGCTGACCGCGGCCTGCATGTCACCGGACAGCTCCAGCATCTGCCGGCAGCGCGGCAGGATTTCGTTGCCGGCGGCGGTCAGGCTCAACTTGCGGGTGGTGCGGTGCATCAGGCGCGCGCCGACCCAGTCTTCCAGTTCCGCCAGATACCGCGACACCACCGGCCTCGACAGGTCCAGGTGATCGGCCGCCGCCGACTGGCTGCCCAGATCCACCACCGTGACAAACACCCGCATTGCTTGGAGACGATCCATGATTTGCCCGCTTTCAGAAACAAACTATGTTCAAGCATCGCATTTTTTGTAACGAGTCTGGCAACTAAGCTCTGCCCCCATCGCCAAGCACGGCATTCGAACAGCGGAGCAACTCATGATCGGCTTCACCACTCTCAAGCGCGTTTTACTGGCCACCGCCACCCTCGGTTTTGCTGCCCACGCAGCGGCCGCGAACCTGACCCTCGACGTCTATAACCCGGGCACCAAGGCGATCTTCCCGATGACTTCGGTGCTGGTCAGCGGCGAGAAAGACGCGATTCTGGTGGACGCCCAGTTCGGCAAATCCCAGGCCGAGCAAGTGGTGGAAAAGATCCGCGCCAGCGGCAAGCAATTGACCACCATCTACATCAGCCACGGTGACCCGGATTACTACTTCGGTCTCGACACCCTGACCAAAGCCTTCCCGCAGGCAAAGGTCTTGGCCTCGCAACCGACCGTTGATCACATCAAGCAAACCGTCGACGGCAAACTCGCCTTCTGGGGCCCGAAAATGGGCGCCGACGTGCCGGCCAAAACCATCGTGCCGGGCGTGCTCAAGGGCGACAGCCTGATGCTTGAAGGGCAAAAGCTGCAGGTGGTTGGCCTGGAAGGCAAGCAGCCGGATCGCAGCTTCGTGTGGATTCCTTCACTGAAAGCCGTGGTCGGTGGTGTGGTTGTCGCCGAGAACATCCACGTGTGGATGGCCGACACCCAGACCGCGCAATCCCACGCCGACTGGCTGGAAACCCTACACTCGATCGAAACCCTGAAACCGAAAACCGTGGTGCCGGGTCATTACCTGGGTGACAGCGCCCGTTCACTGGCGGCCGTGAAATTCACTGCCGACTACATCAAGGCGTTCGACGAAGAAACTGCCAAGGCCAAGGACTCTGCCGCACTGATCGCCGCGATGAAAAAACGCTACCCGAAACTGGGCGAAGAAAGCTCACTGGAGCTGAGCGCCAAAGTCGCCAAGGGCGAAATGAAGTGGTAACCCGATTCTGAAAAACGCAGCACTCTCAAGCCAACTGGAGAATGTCATGAGCAAGATCGCAATCATTGGTGCCACCGGCCGTGCCGGCAGCCAACTGCTGGAAGAAGCCCTGCGTCGCGGCCACAGCGTCACCGCCATCGCTCGGGATACCTCGAAAATCGGCGCCCGTGCCGGTGTGGTCAGCAAGAATGTCGACGTGCTGGACTCCGCCGCGCTGCAGGACGCCGTCGTCGGTCACGATGTGGTGATCAGCGCCGCACATTTCGCCACGGTGCCGGCCAGTGCGCTGATCGGTCCGGTGAAACAGGCGGGGGTGAAACGTCTGCTGGTGGTCGGCGGTGCCGGTTCGCTGTTGCTGCCGGACGGTACTCGTGTGATCGACAGCGCCGGTTTCCCCGCCGAGTACAAGGCCGAGGCCAGCGCCGGTGCAGCGTTTCTCGATGCGCTGCGTCAGGAGCAGGAGCTGGACTGGACGTTCCTGTCGCCGTCGGCGCTGTTTGTCGAAGGCGAGCGCACCGGCAAGTTCCGTGTCGGCAAGGATGACTTGCTGGTGAGTGCTGAAGGCCAGAGCTCGATCACCTTTGCCGACTACGCGATTGCGCTGCTCGACGAAGTGGAAACGCCGAAGCATTCGCGTCAGCGGTTTACGGTCGGTTACTGAATCTCGACACCGATCCAATGTGGGAGCGAGCTTGCTCGCGAAGAGGGCGTGTCAGTCGACATCAACGTTGAATGACGCACCGTATTCGCGAGCAAGCTCGCTCCCACAGGATATTGGGGTGTTCACCGCGTATGAGCCTGCTCCACCAGCCACCCCATCAATTCCTGCAATTTCGCCGACGGCTCCGACGCCGGCGCGACGATGTAATAGCCCAGTCCCGTCTTCACCTTCAGATCGAACGGCATCACCAGTCGCCCGGCGTTCAAGTCATCGCCGATCAACGACCAGTCGCCGATCGCCACCCCTGTCCCGTGGGACGCCATCGACATCGCCTGATCCAGCGTTTCGAAATGCTGACCGCTGGCGATGTTGCTCAATTGCAGTTCGGCGGCTTCGAGCCAGAGTGTCCAGTCGTCATCGGTGTGGGTCGGGTGCAGCAGCAGATGTTGTTGCAGGTCTGCCGGTGTGTGCAGGACCGGACCGCCGTTGAGCAGCGTCGGCGAGCAGACCGGCGTCAGTTGCTCATCGAACAGATGCAGGGTCGCGGGTGAGTCGTGGGGCGCGGTGCCGTAGATCACCGCCGCGTCGAACTGCTCGCGATGAAAGTCCACCCCGTGTTGCAACGACGCCGTGAGTTTCACCGGCACGTCCGGGCGTTCGCGCTGCCATTGCAACAGCCGTGGCAACAACCAGCGCATCACGCAGCTCGGGGCCTTGAGTTGCAGGGTCTCGCGCTTGGCGCCGATCTGCTCCACCGAGTCGCCGATCAGGCTGAAGATCTGCTGCACCCGTGGCAGCCATTCGCGACCTTCGGCCGTCAGCTCCAGGCCCCGGGCCAGGCGAATGAACAGCTCATAACCCAGATGTTCCTCCAGCCCGGCGATCTGCCGGCTCACCGCACCCTGGGTGATGTGCAACTGTTCGGCGGCCCGGGTGAAGTTGCAGCACTGCGCGGTGATCAGAAACGTGTGCAGGGCGGGCAGGGGAGGCAGTCGTTTCATGTGGATCCAAGGTATGACGTGAGGACATGGCTAGTATGAGCTTTTATCGATTGTTGCGGCTACACGCCGCCCGTTTCAATGAGGCCAATCACCGGTTCCTTTAAAGCCCGGTGCCTCAACGAACAAGAAGGGCAAAGACATGGCGACGTGTGGCGAAGTACTGGTCAAGTTACTCGAAGGTTATGGGGTCGAGCAGGTGTTCGGCATTCCCGGTGTACATACCGTGGAGCTGTATCGCGGGCTGGCCCGTTCGAGCATCAACCACGTCACCCCCCGGCATGAACAAGGCGCCGGCTTCATGGCCGACGGCTACGCCCGCACCAGCGGCAAACCGGGTGTGTGCTTCATCATCACCGGCCCGGGCATGACCAACATCACCACCGCCATGGGCCAGGCGTACGCCGATTCGATTCCGATGCTGGTGATCTCCAGCGTGCAGTCGCGCAGTCAACTGGGTGGCGGTCGCGGCAAGTTGCATGAACTGCCGAACCAGAGCGCACTGGTCGGCGGCGTGGCGGCGTTCTCCCACACCCTGATGTCGGCGTCGGAATTGCCGGGAGTGCTGGCCCGTGCGTTTGCGCTGTTCCAGGCCGGGCGTCCGCGTCCGGTACACATCGAAATTCCGCTGGACGTGCTGGTCGAAGAGGCCGACGAACTGCTGGCCAGTGTGCCGGTCAACATCGACCGCGCCGGAGCTGCGCCGGCCGCCGTGAGCCGCATGACCGAACTGCTGGCCGGCGCCCAGCGTCCGCTGATCCTCGCCGGTGGCGGTGCCATCGACGCGGCTGCCGAACTCACTGAGCTGGCCGAACTGCTCGGCGCACCCGTGGCGCTGACCATCAACGCCAAAGGCATGTTGCCGTCCAGTCATCCGCTGCTGATCGGTTCGACCCAGAGCCTGGTAGCGACCCGCGCCCTGGTGGCCGATGCCGACGTGGTGCTGGCAATCGGCACCGAGCTGGCGGAAACCGACTATGACGTGACCTTCGCCGGCGGCTTCGAAATTCCCGGCAAGTTGCTGCGCGTCGATATCGATCCCGACCAGACCGTGCGCAACTACCCGCCCCACGTGGCGCTGGTCGCCGACTCGCGCAATGCCGCACAAGCGCTGCTCAGTGCGCTGTCGCACAAACCGCTGGCCGAGCGCCGCAACGACTGGGGCCAGGTGCGAGCCGCCCGTCTGCGTGAAGACCTGGCAGCGACCTGGGACGCGCCGACCCTGGCCCAGACCCGTTTCCTGGAAACCGTGCTGCACGAACTGCCGAATGCAGTTTTCGTCGGCGACTCCACGCAACCGGTGTACACCGGCAATCTCACCTTCAACCCGGAGCGTCCGCGCCGCTGGTTCAACTCGTCCACCGGCTACGGCACCCTTGGTTACGCCTTGCCGGCAGCGATTGGCGCGTGGCTCGGCGGCAACCTCGAACACGGCGCACGTCCACCGGTGGTGTGTCTGATCGGCGACGGCGGTCTGCAATTCACCCTGCCGGAACTGGCGAGTGCCGTGGAAGCGCGCACGCCGGTGATCATCCTGCTGTGGAATAACCAGGGTTACGAAGAGATCAAGAAATACATGGTCAACCGCGCCATCGAGCCGGTGGGCGTGGACATCTACACCCCGGATTTCATCGGCGTGGCCAAGGCCCTGGGTTGCGCGGCAGAAGCGATCAGCTCGGCCGAACAACTGCGCGGTGCACTGCGCGCCGCCAGCGATCGTCAGGGCCCGACCCTGATCGAAATCGACCAGACCCAATGGATGAAGGCGGTGACCCAATGATGAACTTCCCGACCACACTCGACGGCCTGTACATCAACGGCCAATGGTCCGCCGGCCGCGAACACCTGCGCGTCATCAATCCGGCCACCGAAGCGTTGCTGACCACGGTCAATGGCGGTGACGAAAGCGCCGTCAATCAAGCGGTGACAGCGGCGACTGAAGCCTTCAAGGACTGGTCGAAAACCTCGGGCGCCGAGCGCGGCGCGATACTGCGCAACATCGCCGATGGCGTGCGCAACGGTCGCGAACATCTGATGACGTTGCAGTCGAGCAACAATGGCAAACCGCAGTTCGAAGCGGGAATCGATGTCGACGACGTGATCGCCACTTTCGAGTATTACGCCGAACTCGCCGAAGGCCTCGACGCCAGACTCGACAGTGACGTACCGCTGCCGAGCGACGATTTCAGCGCACGTCTGCGCCGCGAACCGTGCGGTGTGGTCGGGCTGATCGTGCCGTGGAATTTCCCGATGGTCACCACCGCGTGGAAACTCGCCCCGGCCCTGGCCGCCGGTTGCTGCGTGGTGCTCAAGCCGTCGGAAGTCACGCCGCTGCCGGAGCTGGAACTGGCGACCATCATCGCCGAATCCGGCCTGCCCAAAGGCGTGTTCAACCTGGTGTGCGGCACCGGTCCGGCAGTCGGCGCGCCGCTGTCGGCGGATCCGCGCATCGCCAAGGTTTCCTTCACCGGCAGCAACGCCGTCGGTGTGCAAGTGATGCAGCGCGCCGCTGAATCCGTGAAGGGTGTGAGCCTGGAACTGGGCGGCAAATCCTCGCTGCTGATTCTGGAAGATGCCGACCTTGACCTGGCGGTGGAGCTGGCCTGTGGCGGCGGTTTCTTCAACGCCGGGCAGATGTGCTCGGCCACCAGCCGGGTGCTGGTGGCCGATGAGCTGGCCGACGAATTCCTGATTCGTCTGAAGGCCCGCGCGGAAAAAATCCGTGTCGCCGATCCGTTCGATCCGGAGGTCGAGATGGGTGCGCTGGTCAATCAGGCGCAGTACCAGCGGGTGCTCGGTCATATCGACCGTGGGCTGAGTGCCGGGGCCAGGCTGATTTGTGGCGGCAATCGTCCCGCCGATCTGCCGCGCGGCTATTTCTTGCAGCCGACGATCTTCACCGAAGTGCCCCTCGACAGTGCGCTGTGGTGTGAAGAGATCTTCGGCCCGGTGATCTGCGTGCGCAGTTTCGCTTCGGAAGCCGAGGCGATTGCCCTGGCCAACGACAGCCAGTTCGGTCTGGTCGCCAGTGTCGTCACGCGCAATCCCGAGACGGCGGATCGGGTCGCCAACGCCTTGCAGGCGGGGCTGGTATGGCTCAACGCGCCGCAGGTGATCTTCCCGCAGACCGCGTGGGGCGGCTACAAGCAGAGCAGCATCGGTCGCGAGTTGGGGCCGTGGGGTCTGGCGGCATTTCAGGAAATCAAGCACGTGATTCGCGCGCTCTGAATGCCCGAAAAAGGTCAGCGCATGCCTCGCAAGGAGGCATGCGCCGGCGTCATGGCTCCAATGAGTTTTTATCGATAGTCAGGTGTTTTGCACGACCTCAGGATGAACCCGCAGACCACGCTCAAGCCCTTTGAAACCGGGCGCTTGGGCAACATCGGTCAGGCAGATGCAAGGGTTGCGATCAATCTCATACTTAGAAGAATAATGGGAGTCCTAAATGGGCGAGCACGATCTGAACAGGCGTCAATTCATCAAAACCGTCGGCGTGGCCTCGGTGGCTGCGGCGGCCATGAGCATGCCCTTCATCCGGGCCAGTGCCAGCGACACCCGCTTTGCCGGCAAGACCCTGCGCCTGCTGACCTGGTCCGATGACACGGGCCTGGCCGCGCTGCGCAACATCGCTGCAACGTTCGAAGCCAAGACCGGCGCCAAAGTGATTGCCGACCGTACCGGCAGCACCTCGGAAATGGTCGCCAAACTCAAGGCCGGCGGTGATCGTCCGCAGTACGACATCATCACTCTGGCCGGGGTCGGCGCCGAAGGTCTGGCCGCTGCCGGACTGCTGGAAAAACCCGATCTCAACCGCATTCCCAACCTGATCGACGTTCCGGAAAAATACCGTACCGGGGCCAATGGTCACGGCATCGGTTACCTGCTGTGGTGCAACAGTCTGGTCTACAGCACTCGCACCCAGACCACCGCGCCGGACAGTTACGCCGCGCTGTGGGACGCCGATCTGGCGCCGAACATTTTCCTGCCGCCGCCGAACTGGACCGAGGCGATGGACCTGATCATCATCGCCGCCAAACTGGCCGGTGGTGACGAGCACAACATCGAACCGGGCTTCAAGAAACTCGCGGAGCTGAAAGACCGCGTGGTGACCCTGGGCGAAAACCCCAACCAGATCGCCGAGCTGTTCCGCACCGGCTCCCTGGACATGGGCGGCCTCTACGCCCCGGCGTTCTTCCCCAAGCAGATCCGCGACCCGAACTATGGCCTCGGCGCCACGTTCGGCATGAAGGAAGGTTTCTATACCGACCTGATGCTCTCGGTGATGCCGAAGAACCGTCCGGGCGACACCGATCTGGCCTATGCCTTCATCGACCACTCCCTCGACCCGCTCGTGCAGGGCAAGATGGCCGAAGACATCTTCAACGGCCCGGTCAACGCCAAGGCGATCATCTCCGCCGAAGCGCGCAAGAGCCCGTTCATCCTCACGCCGGAGCAGATCGCGGAGAAGGCGATCATGCACGACAACGCTTTCCTGGCGACCGTGCATGACCAGTGGATTCGTCGCTACACGGAAATCTTTTCTTCCTGATCGAGTGATGGACACAGGTTCTTCAAACACCGAAGTACCTGTGGGAGCGAGCTTGCTCGCGATCGCGGACTGACATTCACCGACAGTGTCGACTGACAGATTGCTATCGCGAGCAAGCTCGCTCCCACAGGTTTCTCGGTGAATTTGAAGGCAGTGTCTGTCAGTTGTTTTTCCATTGACGAGATCATTGCTATGGAACATCAATCCCTGACCCAACCGGTCGGCACGGGTGACGTGCGCCCGGCGCGCGGTATTTCGCCGACGGCGCGGGCGTGGTTTTTCCTCACGCCGTCGATGCTGTTTCTCGGCGTGCTGATTGCCGCCAGCCTGCTGGTGCTGCGCATGAGCGTCGGCACCAAGGGCGCGGAGTGGTCCGGTTTCAGCCTGGCCAGTTACGCGCAGTTGCTCGAACCCTACTACCTCAAATCGTTGCTGCTGACTTTGCGTCTGGCGCTGATCAGCGCGGTGATTGCCGTGGTCCTGGCGATCCCGGTGGCGTACACCATGGCGCGCCTGACCTCGCCGTTCGTGCGACGGATTTTCCTCGCGGCGGTGCTGCTGCCGTTGCTGGTCAACCTGCTGCTGCAAAGCTACGGCTGGCTGGTGATCCTCGGCCCCGGCGGCATGCTCAACCAGACCCTGATGGGACTCGGTCTGATCAAGCGCCCGATCATGTTGCTGTACAACCAGAACGGCGTGTTGATGGGCCTGGTGCAGACGGCGTTTCCGCTGGCCGTGCTGCCGATTGCCAGCGCCATGCGCGGCGTCGCACGCAGCTACGAAGAAGCCGCCGCGACCCTCGGCGCCAGCCGCTTTCAAGTGTTCCGCCAGGTGGTGTTGCCAATGAGTCTGCCGGGAATCATCACCGGCGCGACGCTGGTGTTCGCCTACAACGCCAGCAGCTTTGTGGTGCCACTTCTGCTGGGTGGCCGTCGCGTGCCGATGCTGGCGGTGATGGTGCATGACCAGATCGCTCCGCTGATGAACTGGCCTGCCGCCTCCGCCGCCGGGGTGGTGCTGATCGTCACCACGCTCGCCATCATGACCTTGTCCGAATACATCACCGGCCGCCGTCGCTGTCTGCTGGAGGCTTCGCAATGAGTGCCCTGATCAAGAAGCGTCAGTCGCTGCTGCCGGGCGACACCGGCAAGTTTGCGGGCATCCTTTCCGGGATCATTTTGTTCCTGGCCGTGTTGCCGATCCTGACCATGATCGTGATGTCGTTCAGCGGCGCGTCGAACCTCGACTTCCCGCCAAGCAGTTACAGCCTGCAGTGGTACAAGGCGGCGTGGCACACGTTTGTGTCGCCGGACGCCAGCGATGTGCTGAGCCTCGGCCAGGCCATGGGCACCAGTTTGCTGGTGTCGTGCCTGACGATGATTTTCGCCACGCTGATCGCGGTGCCGGCGGCTTACGCGCTGACCCGTTGCGAGTTCCGTGGCAAGACTGTGGCGCTGCAATTGATGTCGCTGCCGCTGGTGTTCCCGATGGTGGTGCTCGGGCTGGCGTTGCTGCTGGTGTTCGATAGCCTGCCGTTTCACATGACCACATCGCGGCTGGTAATTGCTCACGTGATTCTGGCGCTGCCGTTCGTGGTGAAGAACTGCACGGCTGCCATGCTTTCCATCGGCAGCGAAGTCGAAGAGGCCGCGCAGATGCTTGGCGCTTCGCCACTGCGCGCCATCGTCGACGTGGTGGTGCCGTTGATGAAATCGGGGATTCTGGCGGGGATGCTGCTGGCGTTCATCGTCTCGTTCAACGAGTTCACCGTGACTTATTTCCTCTACACCATCGACGTCATGACCGTGCCGATCTGGATGTACAGCCGCACCGTGTCATCGCTCGACCCTACCGTGTTCTCGTTTGCCGTGCTGATCGTGTTGATCGACTTCGTCCTGATCTGGGCGTTGGAGAAGCTGGTCGGTGAAGGCGGCGTGTCCTTTTGATTTCTTGAGGTGATTTTATGTCTGGTCTGATTCTGGAAAACGTCGAGAAACACTACGGCTCGGCCTGCGCGGTGAAAGACGTCAACCTGCATTTGCCCGAGGGCAAACTGGTGTGTTTCCTCGGCCCTTCGGGTTGCGGCAAGACCACTTTGCTGCGAATGATCGCCGGGCTGGAAACCCTCACCGGCGGCGAGATTCGCCTGGACGGCGAGGACATCGGCCACACGCCGGCGCACCTGCGCAACTTCGGCATGGTGTTTCAGTCGCTGGCGCTTTTTCCGCACATGACCGTGGGCGAGAACATCGCCTATCCGCTGAAGCTGCGCGGCGTGAGCAAGGCCGATCAACAGGCGCGGGTGGTGCAATTGCTGGAGCTGATCCAGCTGCAACCGATGATCGATCGTCCGGTAGCGAAACTCTCCGGCGGTCAGCGTCAGCGAGTGGCGATTGCCCGGGCGATTGCCTCGCACCCGAAAATCCTGCTGCTGGACGAACCGCTGTCGGCGCTGGATGCCAAGTTGCGCGAGTCGATGCAGGTGGAAATCCGCCAGCTGCAACAACGCCTGAACATCACCACGATCATGGTCACCCACGATCAGCGCGAGGCC
This sequence comes from Pseudomonas sp. 1, assembly GCF_056626735.1. NCBI lineage: Bacteria > Pseudomonadati > Pseudomonadota > Gammaproteobacteria > Pseudomonadales > Pseudomonadaceae > Pseudomonas > Pseudomonas sp. 1. The sequence continues at coordinate 25,346 of NZ_JBWXMQ010000002.1, forward strand.
ATGACCATGGCGGACATCGTGGTAGTCCTCGGTGAGCATCGGGTGCAGCAGGTGGGCACGCCGATTGAAATCTACCGGCATCCGGCCAACGAATTCGTCGCGGACTTCATCGGCTCCGGCAATATCTTCCCGGCAACGGCCCTGGGCGATGGCAAGGTTGTGCTGCCGGGCGGCGATGCCCTGCAAGTGCCGATCTGCAGCAGCATCGTGGTCGGGCAGAAAGTAAAAATGCTGATCCGCCCTGAAGATCTGCAACTGTCGGCGCCCCAGGCCACGGCGGGCAATCGCCTGCTGGGCAAGGTGACGTTCGTGCGCGACATCGGCGCGACCATCGAGACTACGGTGGAATGTTCCGGGGTGACCTTCACGGCGCTGAGCACGCCGTGTCAGGGCATCGGTCTGGGGATCGGGCATCCGGTGTCGGTGACGCTGCCGAGTGAGGCGTGTCGGGTGCTCGGCGCCTGATCCAGATCAGACGGTCAGCCGCAAGCGCGCCAGATCCCTCAACGGTGGCGCGCCGAACAGGCGGCTGTACTCGCGGCTGAACTGCGAAGGGCTTTCATACCCCACCCGATACCCCGCCGCCGACGCCTCCAGCCCCTCAGCCAGCATCAAGCGCCGCGCCTCTTGCAGGCGCAGTTGCTTCTGATACTGCAACGGACTCATCGCCGTCATCGCCTTGAAGCGGTGATGCAAGGTCGAGACGCTGAGGTTCACTTCCTTCGCCAGATCATCAATGCGCAGCGGCTGTTCGAAGTTGCCGTTGAGCCATTTGATCGCCTGGCTGATGCGGTGGCTCTGGCTGTTGGCGATGGCGATTTCGTACAGCCGATGGCCTTGGGGACTGCGCAACAGGCGATAGAGAATTTCCCGGCGGATCAGCGGTGCGAGCATGGCGATGTCTTTCGGCGCGTCGAGCAGACGGGCCAGACGCAGCACCGCATCGAGCATCGCGCTGTCGATCTTTTCCACATACAGACCGCGCCCGGTCGGACGGGTCGGCACGCCCATCGGGCCGGCGTCGGCGATCAGCGCGGTGATTTCCGCCGGGTCGATGTCCAGGCGTACGGCGAGAATCGGCTCTTCGGGCGAGACATTCACGACTCGACCGCTCAACGGCATCGAGACCGACACCACGAGGTAATTCAACGGGTCGTAATTGAAGAACTCGTCCGCCAGCCGTACCTCTTTGCGACCCTGGGCCATGATGCACAGCGCCGGTTGCGCGAGCACCGGGGCGAAGTCATGGGATTGGGTGTGGCGCGACATGAACAGCGAACCGACGGCAGTGGCATAACTGCCATCTTCGGACGTGTTGCGGCGAATGATGGCCGCCAGTTCCGCGCGCTGCTTTTCCATGTCGGCTTCCATATCGGCATCGCGCGGCGCCTGAAAACGATCGAACGACGTCATGCACAGCCTCCTCGGCAAGGGATGGAATGGGAGCAGAGCTTAAGTTTGTGCAAGCGCGAGCGGTAGACACATCCTGCGAAATGCTTGCCTGATCCTGCATGGCGTTGCGTGCCTGCCCGGACATGAAGGGGCGAAACCCGGGAAACTTGCTCGAAACCGGTGTGACAGGACAGTGACAGCAATTCACGACTTGTTACAGGTCTGCAAGACAGTCTCGCAGGATTGTGCAACGCGACGGCAGGAATCGACTAACGGCGAGCGATGCCCGGCCCTTAACCTTTGATCCTGTCGCAGCCCGTCCCCGGCTGCCACACGACTCCCTGGGAGGGTTGAACATGTCCAAGCAGATTCCCGTCAGTCATATGGCCTTCGTTCGAGCGCGCGCCGGGCGCTCGGCGGAACTCGGCATGCGCCTGAGCGCGCTGATCGAGCCGTCCCGTGCCGCCGCCGGTTGCCTGAGCTTTTCCTTGCAGCATTCGCAGTGTGATCCGGAGTTGTGGCTGGTCTCCGGTTTCTGGATCAACCAGCAATCGATGACCGCCTATTTCAGCAGCCCGTCGATGGAAATCTTTGCCGAGCTGGTGCAGGACCTGGTGGTCAATAGCCTGGATTTCCACACGTTCAAGGAAGTCTCGGCCGCACAGGCCGTAGGCCAATGCACTGCGCCGATACACAAACTCGCCGGTTGAATGTTTAATGGCCGGCCTATCTGACTGAGCCAGGACCTGCGATATGGCACGTAAAGAGTTCGAACACTTCGAAGCGGTTTCCGCTGTAGTCCCCGTCGAGTTGGGCGGCAACAAGGGTTATCACGCGGCAATCGCCGTCAAGGCGCTGGTCGACGGCGGAGCACCGCGCTTTCACAAACTGCTGAACGATCAGGTTTTCCCCGGCGCCATCGCGGCCGATGAAGCCGCGATCAATGAACTGGACAAGCTCAAGGGCGTCACCGACGACGCCGAGCTGATCTGGTAAGCGCTTACTTCGTAGCCCCCGGGCGCCACATCTTGAACAACGCCTCCGGCCCCAGCTGGAAATAGTCCGCCGGTCCGCCGCCCCGCAGTATCGGTTCGGCGGCGGCGGTGTCGTAGATCCCGTCCTTCAACAGCCATTTGGCGATGTGCACGGCGACCACTTCGCCCAGCACCAGCCAGCTCGGTACGGTCTCGCCGTCGGCGCGCTGCAACTGAATGATCTGGGTGACCTTGCATTCGAAGGACACCGGGCTTTCGGCCACGCGCGGCACGGCAATCACCTTCGACGCCACCGGCGTGAGCCCCGCCAGTTCGAACTCGTTGACCTCTGGCCCGACCATCGCGCAGCTCTGGTTCATCTGCTCGGCCAGCGGGCGGGTGGCGAGGTTCCAGACGAACTCACCGGTCTGCTCGATGTTGTTCAGGCTGTCTTTGCGCCCGACGCTGGAGAAGCCGATGATCGGCGGAATGTAGTTGAACGCGTTGAAAAAGCTGTAGGGCGCCAGGTTCAGCCGGCCCTCGGCATCCTGCGAAGAAATCCAGCCGATGGGGCGCGGGCCGACGATGGCGTTGAACGGATCGTGTGGCAGGCCGTGGCCGTTGGCCGGTTCGTAGAAATGGATGTCATCGGGCATGGTGGGGTGTTCCTGAAGGCTTTTATAAGCGGCCAATAGTGCAAGTCCGGTCCGCGAAGATCAAATGCCGACCTTTGAAAATGAACAAGCCCGGCAATGGCCGGGCTTTGGTGTCTGCATTCTGCCGATCAGCTGATAGCTGCAGCAGTACCGGTTTTATCGAAACCGTCGGCAGCGATAGCGTTGGCAGTACCGGTCTTCTCGAAACCGTCAGCTGCGATAGCCGCAGCAGTGCCGGTCTTGTCAAAACCATCAGCAGCAACGGCTTTGCCGACGTTGGTCTTGTCGAAGCCGTCAGCGGCGTAGGTGCCGGTGTGGCTGGTTTCGATGGCAGCGCTGACGCCGGAAATGAAGTCGGCGGATTTGGTTTTGTCCGAACCGTCGGCGGCAAAGGTGTTGGCGGCCAGGACGGACAGGGTCAGGGCGAGGATCAGTTTGGTTTTCATGTTCGTTCTCCAGATTCGTTATTCGTTGGCGATGTGTTTCGCATGGGATTCATGCTACGCCAACTAAGTTGATTAAAAAGCGCAAAATAATGCTAAAAACTATCGATTAACTTGATATTAAGGGCGACGCATTCAATTCGCTTTCGTCGTCGTAGCGAGCGTCGCGCGGTTAATCGATCAGGTAGGTGCAGAATGCGGCGGGGGCATTAACCGGTGATTAATCGCCGCTTTTTGCCTGTGTGACAGATTTTTCATGGATTCCCGACCGGTTTTTCACCCGCGCAACGCCAGTCTGCCCACGGCCATAAAGCCAAAAACGGCCGTCACACACAGGAGCGTTGCCCGCGATGAACAAACTGCCTCAAATCACCCTGGCCTTCTGGGTCATGAAAATCTGCGCGACGACCCTGGGGGAAACCGCGGGGGATTTGCTGTCGATGACCCTTAACGTCGGCTACGCCATCAGTTCGCTGATCCTGATCAGCGTGTTTGTCCTGACACTGATCACGCAGCTGATGTCCAAGACCTACAAGCCGTTGCTGTACTGGATCGTGATCCTGTCGACCAGCACCGCCGGCACCACCATGTCGGACTTCATGGACCGCACGCTGGAGCTGGGCTACGCCACCGGTTCGATGATCCTGATCGCGATTCTGCTGGCGATCTTCGCGGCATGGCGCCTGAGCGGCGACTCGCTCAACGTCACCAGGGTGCAGAGCTTTCGCGGCGAGATGTTCTACTGGATGGCGATTCTGTTCTCCAACACCCTGGGCACCGCGCTCGGCGATTACCTGGCGGACGACTCGGGCCTGGGCTTTGCCGGTGGCGCGCTGCTGATCGGCTCGGCGATTGCTGTGGTGGTGCTGCTCAAGTACTTCACGAAGATTTCGACCGTCGCGCTGTTCTGGGTGGCGTTCGTGCTGACCCGGCCGTTTGGCGCGACGTTGGGCGACTTGATGACCAAGTCCCATGAGAAGGGCGGGTTGGACTTTGGCACCATCGGTTCGTCGGCAGTGCTGGCGGGGATTTTGCTGGTGATGATCGTGGGCGCGTCTTATGCGCAGAAGCGTTATGGCAAACAGCAGGTTGCCGAGTTGACCTGATACCGAGGTGACTTCAATCGCGAGCAAGCTCGCTCCCACAGGGTCAGTTGTATGCCGATCCAATGTGGGAGCGAGCTTGCTCGCGATGGGGCCAGAACAGCCACCGTTGCAGTGGCTGAATGAATCCGGTCAGTCAGTGACGATGCGCGAGTGTTTCTGGGTGTCTTTCATGGTGATGTACACCAGCAGGGACACCGCGATGCACGCGGTCACATACCAGTAGTAACCGGTTTCCATGCCGATGCTCTTGAACCACAGCGCGATGTATTCGGCGGTGCCGCCGAAGATCGACACGGTCAGTGCGTACGGCAGGCCCACGCCCAGGGCGCGGATTTCGGTCGGGAACAGCTCGGCCTTCACCACGGCGTTGATGGAGGTGTAGCCGCTGACGATGATCAGCGCCGCCATGATCAGGAAGAACGCGCCCCACCAGGTCTGGATGGTGTGCAGGGTCATCAGGATCGGCACGGTGAAGATCGTCCCCAGCACGCCGAAGGCGATCAGGATCGGGCGACGACCGATTTTATCGGACAGGCCGCCGATGATCGGTTGCAGGCACATGAACAGGAACAGCGTGGCGGCGGAAATGGTGGTGGAGTCGGAAATGCTCATGCCGACGGTGTTCACCAGGTATTTCTGCATGTAAGTGGTGTAGGTGTAGAACGCCAGCGTACCGCCCATGGTCAGGCCGACCACGGTCAGCAATTCCTTCGGATGACGCAGCAAGGTGCGCATGGCGCTTTCCTTGGATTTCTCTTTTTTCACGAAGGATTCGGTTTCTTCCATGCCACGACGCAGGTACAGCGCCACGATTGCGCACAGCGCGCCGATGGCGAACGGGATGCGCCAGCCCCACGCGTACAGTTGCTCAGTGGTGAGCATCTGCTGCAGCACGATCAACACGCCCAGCGCGATGAGCTGGCCGGAGATCAGGGTCACGTACTGGAAGCTGGAGAAGAAGCCGCGACGTTCCTTGGTCGCCATCTCCGACAGATAAGTCGCCGAGGTGCCGTACTCGCCGCCGACCGACAGGCCTTGCAGCAGACGGGCGAATACCAGCAGGATCGGCGCGCCGATGCCGATGGTTTCGTAGTTCGGGCTGAGGGCGATCAGCAGCGAGCCAAAGCACATCAGGTACACCGAGGCCATCAGTGCCTTTTTACGGCCGACCTTGTCGGCGTACAGACCCATCAGCCAGCCACCGATCGGACGCATCAGAAAGCCCACGGCGAAGATCGCAGCGGTGTTCATCAACTGGGCGGTGGTGGAACCGGCGGGGAAGAAGGTCTTGGCGAAGTACAGCGAGAAGGCGGCATAAACGTACCAGTCGTACCACTCGACCATGTTGCCGACGGAACCGCTGAAGATCGACTTGATGCGACTGGCGGTGGTTCGTTCTTTGGCCGGCACGGCAGCCGACCCAAGAGGCAGGGCGTTGGAGTTATCCATTGAAGGATCCTTCGTTTAATTGTTTTTGTGGAGCGCGCAGAAACGCAGCCTGCGAGGGCTATAGCAGGAGCTGTGCCAACGGGGAGAGGGCCGGTTTAGAGGGGTTGGGGAGATGGGTTGAGCGGGATTTTGCCGATGAGCCGGAATGAATGAGCGGAAATCCGCTCACTCGGGCTCGGATCGTTCCCACGCTCTGCGTGGGAATGCCTCAATGCGGGGATCAGTCGGGCACGAACATTTCCCGGGTCAGACCATGGCGCTGCATCTTTTCATTGAAGGTTCGGCGCGGCAGTTGCAGTTCTTCCAACACGGCTTTCACATCCCCCTTGTGCCGGGTCAAAGCGGCCCGCAGGCACTGCGCCTCAAACGCCTCTTGCTGCGCCGCCAGCGACTGCCCCGGATCGATACCTTGCACCGGTTCATCCAGCCCCAGCACCTGCCGTTCGGCGACGTTCGCCAACTCACGAACATTACCCGGCCAGTCATGGCTCAGCAGGTGACTCAATTGCGCACCACTGAGCGGCGGAAAAGACCGCCCCAATCGCTGAGCGGCGCTTTGTGCGAAGGACTCGAACAACAACGGAATGTCCTCCCGACGATCGCGCAGCGGTGGCAGGCGCAATTCGGCAACGTTCAGGCGATACGCCAGGTCCTCGCGAAAACGCCCGGCCCGGGCCTCATCCAGCAAATCGGGTTTGGTCGCCGCGACGATGCGCAAGTCCACGCGAATGCTCTGGTTCGACCCCAGCCGTTCCAGTTTCTGCTCCTGCAACACCCGCAGCAGTTTCACCTGCTGGGCCAGCGGCATGCTTTCGATTTCATCGAGAAACAGGGTGCCGCCATCGGCGTATTCCAGTTTGCCGATGCGCTTGCCGGAGGCCCCGGTGAACGCGCCGCTCTCATGCCCGAACAATTCGGCTTCGAACAACTGCTCGGGGATCGCCGCGCAGTTCAGTGCCACGAACGGCTTGTCGGCGCGCGGGCCGAAGTCGTGCAGGCAGCGGGCAACCAGTTCCTTGCCGCTGCCGGTTTCGCCACGGATCAGCACGTTGACCGGCAATGTTGCGAGGTCAAGCACCTGCCGGCGCAGGGTCTGCATACCACGGGACACGCCGAGCAGCGTCGCATCCAGTCTGGCGCGGTTGTCGGCCTGTTCGTGCAGGGCGCGGTTTTCCAGCACCAGCCGACGCTTGTCCAGCGCCCGCCGCAGGCTGCCGAGCAGGGCCTCGGGGCTGAAGGGTTTTTCCAGAAAGTCGTAGGCGCCATCGCGCATCGCTTCGACCGCCATCGGCACATCGCCGTGGCCGGTGAGCAGAATCACCGGCAGGTCGGCATCGCGGCGCTGGACTTCGGCCAGCAGTTCAAGACCGCTGAGACCGGGCATGCGCACATCGCTGAGAATCACCCCGGCAAAGTGTTTCGGCAGCGCCGCCAGGCATTCCTCGGCGCGGCTGAACAGCTGCACCTCGAACCCGGACAGGCTTAGCCATTGCTCGACGGCGTTGCGAATGCTGCTTTCGTCATCGACCACCATCACTGAGTTGAGCATCAGAGGTGCGCCTCCAGATCGATCGGCAAGGTCAGGCTGAACACTGCACCGTTGTCACCATTTTCGGCGCACAGGCGCCCGCCGGATTCATGGACGATGGCGAACGATACCGCCAGTCCCAGACCCAGCCCGTCACCCACAGGTTTAGTGGTGAAGAACGGATCGAATACCTGACCCAGATGTTCTTCGGCAATGCCGCCACCGTTGTCGATGACGCTCAGGCGCCACAGTTGTTCGTCAGCTTCCAGGCGGATTTCCAGACGCTTGCACGGCTTGCCCTGCATCGCATCGAGGGCGTTGCGCAGCAGGTTGATCAGCACTTGTTCGAGGCGAATCGCGTCGCCGCGCACCCAGGCCGGACGGGTCAGGTGCAGCACCAGACTGACCTGTTCATCACGCAGGCGCGCATCGAGCAATTGCAGCGCCTGATCGACCACAGTCGCCAGGTCCAGCCGTTCGCGCAAGCCGCTGGGGCTTTTGCGGGCAAAGGTTTTCAGGTGGCCGGTGAGGGCAGCCATGCGCGTGAGCATTTCGTCCACCGGTTTGAGCGCCTTGCAGGCGTCATCGACCCGACCGTGATCGAGCAGCAGCCTCAGAGTTGCAAGCTGCATGCGCTGGGCGGTCAGCGGCTGATTGATTTCGTGGGCCAGCGCAGCGGACATCTGCCCCAGTGCCGCCAGTTTCGCTGATTGCACCAGACCTTCCTGGGCGGTGCGCAAGTCCCGGGTGCGTTCCTCCACCAGTTGCTCAAGCTCTTCGCGGCTGCGCTGGCGCATCTTGGCCAGACGCCAGCGCTGGTTGAGGAACAGCAACAGAAACACCAGCGCCAGCCACACCCCGGCGGCGGCGAGCCCGGCATTGCGCTGGTCTTCGAAGGACACTTGCGGACGCCGCAGCAGGTGTAGCGTCCAGCCTTCGGCGGTCAGCGGCAGCGATTCCCACAGGTAATCCGCCGTGCCTTGCGGGCCTTCGACGCGGCGCAGTTCGCTGTTGTCATCAAAGCGGCGTAGCGACAGATGAGTCAGCGGCACCAGCGATTGCTTGTCGTATTGGCGAGTGCGCTTGATCTCTCGGTAATCGGCCGGGCTCAGCGGGTGCAGCAGGCGGTAGCGCCAGTCGGGCTGGTTGGCAATGAAGATGATGCCCCGGGCATCGCTGACCAGTAGCGTATCGCTGCCCTGGCTCCATTCGCGTTCAAGCTCCGGGAATTCGAGTTTGACCACCATCGCCCCGAGGAACTCGCCGTTGTCGCCGAGCACCGCGCTGGACAGGAAGTAGCCGGGAATCCCGCTGGTCACGCCGACTGCGTAGAAACGCCCGGTGCCCTGGGTGCGGGTCTGACTGAAATAGGGGCGAAAGCCATAGTTGTGGCCGACGTAACTGCTGGGCAGACGCCAGTTGCTGGCCGCCACCGCCAGGCCGGTGTGATCGAGCAGTTCAAGCGTCGAGGACTGCGCGGCGCCGTTGATCTTTTCCAGCTTCAGATTCAGCGCAGCCTGCTGTTCGGCATCCACGGGACCTGCCAGCGCCGCACGCAATTGCGGGTCCAGCGCCAGCACGGCGGGCAGGGCGCGGTAACGGTCGATCAGGGTGTGCAGCGAATTGGCGTACAGCGCCAGTTGCTGGTTGGCTCGGGCGGCATCTTCCACCAGTGCCTGGCGTTCGGCGTGACGGATCGCAAGCGTTGCGGCGAGGGCAGCGCCGGCGAGGATCAGCAGGGTGTACAACGACAGACGCAAGGTACGGGAAGTCGGCAGCATGCTGGGCGCATAGAGATAGGAAGTCGGGCCGGCACCATAGCATGGTGTCGGCCCGAACTGACAAGAGGGGCAGAAGTTCTGCCCGGATCGCCTGATCAGAGGTGCGTGTTGGATTTGCGCACGGGGATGCGAGTTATTTTGGCTCTATGAAATACACTCCCGGCAGAACTTTGCGAGGACACTGAACTGCGACGTAACGATAGGTTGCTTTCACTCTGGTCTGACGGCCGCAGCCCCGTGATTTTTTCGAGCATTGTCATGCTTTGCCAGGAAATTCCGACCAACTCTTCGGCGTCCAGTACTTGCTGACGCAGCGCTTGCTGGGCTTTCACTGACACCTCTTCCTTAAGGCTCTGTTCGGCGATGAGCCTGTCAGCCGTGTCCAGCCATTTTGCCGCCTGAGCCTTCTTGTCCGCCTTGGCCTTGGTGCCTCTCAACTCGTCGACGTAGCCCCCTACGATCGGACCCAATATCATGCCCGCCACGGTTGCTGCCGTGGTAACACCCAGTGTGCTCATGGTGAAGAACCGGTTGGCATCTTGCGTGACATCGGCGGGTGGTACGGCGCCGTTCCCACCGGGGTTCCAGGTGTTGGGCGGTGACCAGCCCGGGGTGAACAGCGTTGCGTGCAAAACGAACTGGGCGGTGGCGGTGAGTAATGTGGAAACTACAGCTGCGTTGGCCGGAGACGAAGTCCCGACGGGCAGCAATGCCAATCCGACTTTCGAATTGACCGCCGCCAGCGCGGCTTGCGTGCCCCATTCGCCCCAGGATTGTTCGGGTTTGGGCGGCAGCTTGCCGGGAGGATTGTTTGCCGGGTCATCCACCAGCGCGGGTGTACCGGTGGATGGCTCGCTGCCGGCGATCGAGTTGGGACGTGACGACGACGTCGATCCGCCTATGTGGACGGAGGTCTGGTCAGGCGTGGCCGGCGTCGGTCTCGTCATCATCCCTTGCTCGTCAATGAAATTGATCGGGTTGTTCGCCGTCATCCGGTACAGATTCAATCCGTCCACGGTTCCTGCCTTGTCCGGCTGGGTCCAGCGTTGCAGCCATGGGGCGTAATAGCGTTGTCCGTAATAGATCAGGCCGCTTTCATCGGTTTCCTTGCCGCTGTAGCGGATGAACTTGTAGTTCACCTCAATCCGTGACCGGGCTCCCAGTGTCGAGGTACTGCCAAACGGGTAGTAGGTCTCCTCACTGATCAATCGCGCCAGTTGATCCACTTCTTTCAGGGACGACCCCAGGTGATCCTTGAGGATATAGCGCATTTGACTCTGATCGATGCCCGTGGGTTTTCCCTTCACCCAGTGGAGACATGTCACGTGGCCTGCGCCAGTGTCCAGCTTGATCACGTGCAGCTCTTCGCCGTTGTCTCTGGTGCGGATCTCCAGATCGGGCAAGTAGCGCACGTCCCGGAAATGGCTGACTGAGGGAGTGTGGGTCTCCAGTCTTTTGTGCACGCGCAGATCCTGACTGTAGCGATACTGCTCCGTATCGTGTGGTCCGGTGGGATGTCTGGCCAGGGTCACGGAGTCCAGTTGATTGCGACTGTTCCACTGCAGTGGGCCGAACGGAAGCGCCAGCTGGTTGCCCGCAGCATCGAACTCGATGGGAAAAACCGGTATCGGATCACCCGTTTTCCAGCGCACCCCCCGGTTGCTGTCCGGATCGATATACACCTGGAAAGTATGGTTGGCCCCATCGCGGACGCGGGTGGTTTTTACGAGGTTGTCGCCATTGTCGTACTCGTATGTTTCCGTGTAATTGCGCCGATCATTGGGGTCGGTCGGCTGTGGCAGACCCGGGTTATCCGTAGGTGGCATCTCGTCGTATCCGCTGGCGTAAATCAGGCGGTACGTTGAGTCATAGCTGAACGCACGGTGGCCATCGACGCGCTGGTTGTGAAAATACGTCGGTGCGTAGCCGCCATCGAGGATGCGAGTGATGTTGCCCATCCGGTCATATTCATACCCGAAATCCTGAATCGATTCCCCTGTCGCCTTTTGTGCGTATTGTCGAAGCAGGCGACCGTCAGCGGCCCGATAGTGCCAGTGACTGCTCACATGATTGCCTGTCCGTTGCAGGGTCGTCTGCCCGGTGGCGTTGTATTGTGCATCCCGCAAGACCGGTTGCCAGGCGAGTAGGTCGTTAACCTTGAGTTGCACCTGTGTGAGCTGCCCGGCTACGTCGTAAGCCAGACGCCGCTGGTGGCCGCCGGCATCGGTCTGCTTCAGTAGTGCGCCAAGGGGGCTGAGATTCTGCTGACTGGAAAAGGACAATCCATCGTGAAAAGTTCGGCTTTCCTGCAGCGCTGCGCCTGTAAGGGCAAAAGAGTGCAGTTTGACGCTGCCCGATGGATCATTGATTTCGACCATTTGCCCGCGCCGGTTGTAGCCCGCGTCGGCCGAGGCATCGGCATAGACGTAGGCCTCTTTATCCAGTCCGGTGTCCTGCGCGACGGACACCAGGCGCAGTTGATTGTCGAATGTGTGCTGCCAGTGGTGGTTGCGTGCGTCCCAGCGTTGCAAGGTTTCGCCTGTCACTCCAGGCAGGCGCCGGCTTTTTCCGGCGTCCACACTGTCTGTTTCAAGCAGCTCTGCGATCAGATTGAAAACGCTGGTGATGGTGGGGCTGGCCAGACGCGGGTCCCACTGTTTCACCACGTGCCCGAGCGCATCGCGTTGCTGGCGTGTGATCAGTGCCTCGGCGGTTGCGCCGGCAACCGAGCGCAGATAGGCCACCTGACGAACCATCAGGCCCCGGCTGTCATAAGCTGACAGCGAAGGTGTGCGCTCATGGAGAGAGGGGAGCATCGTCTTTGTCCTCTGCTGTGTTCATCAAATTCAAAGACCCGACATTACAAGCCTGCGCCGAGCGAGTTGAGGCTTGTTTACCATCGATTCAGGTGTTGGTTTTTCTTGTGGAGGGTCGCTGACCTCCGGCGTCTGCCGGGGCGAAGAGGACGGATCGTTGGCAGCCTTCAGCACTTGGCTCAATGCCTCGAAGTACGGGGCGCCTTCGCCTGGGACCAATTTGCCAATTTCCGCCTGCTGCAGAGGAGTGAGTGTCTTCATTTGCTCAAAGAACAATTCCTGCATCTTTGCCTCATAGGTAGCGGGAGCGGCCTCGGGCTTCATTTCCGTTTCCGGGCCTTCATCCGCTACTGGATTCAGTTGATCGGGTAGTCCAGCAACGGCGCCCAGGATTTCTTCAGCGAGGTCGATGGTGTCGTTCACGGCTTCGGCTTTGCGCAACATGTCCGCCCTGTTCAGGCCTTTCCTCAAGTGGCGGTAACCTAATATCGGTACGAGGGCCATGCCGATAGCCGGCGCGACACTCACGATGGCGGGGGCGGCGGCGGCGGCGGGGGGAAAAATGAGGGCAGCAACGCCGCCGACAACGCCGGCGATAGCCCCTCCCGCAGTACCGCCGACACCTAAGCCTTTTCGTATGGCAGCCCTGCCGTACCGGGACCTGATGTATTTTCCAAACGTGAGGTCTTGGCGAACCTGCTCGATATCGGCGTCTTCAGGAACCAGTTTCTCAAAATCGGATGCGATGTTTTTCATCTGTCCTGCGGCTGTTTGCGCTTTTTTAACGGCGCCAACCCATCTATTCAGCTTATAACCAATGGTTTTTTTGCCGTCACCGGTGTTGCCGGAGGCGCCGGCTTCGTCTTTCGTGTTGCCGGTGTCGTCCACATAGAAAATCGGATTGTTGCCGACAAAAGCATACCGATTCATTCCATCCGCATCGCCGCTGGGGTCGGCGCTGATCCAGCGCCCCAGCCATGGCGCGTAATACCGTGCTCCGTAGTAATAAAGCCCGGTGACATCCATTTCCTTGCCCGAATAGCGGGTGAACTTGTAGTCCGCTTCGATCTGCGAGCGGGCCGCCATCGACGAGGTAGCGCCGAAGGCGTAGTAGCTTTCGCGGCTGATCACCTGCGCCCGTTGATCAATCTCCGTAACGCTCGATCCCAAATGGTCGGAATGGGAATAACACAACCGATCAGCATCGATACCAGGTGGTTTGCCGGTGATCCAGTGCAGGCACGTCACTTCGCCGATGCCGGTGGCGACAGTGACCCTGTGCAATTCTTCTCCGCTGCTTCGGGTGCGGATTTCCAGACTCCCCACGTAATGCGCTTCAGCAACATGGTTGACTGTGCCTGTGTGGGTTTCGTGGCGCTTATAGACCCTTGCACCCTGGCTGTAGTGATACAACTCCTGATCGGGCGGGCCGCTAGCGTGCTCCAGGAGGATCAGCGATTTCAGCTGATGGCGGCTGTTCCAGTCCATCGGCTGCCCGGGTTGCAGGGCCAGTTGATTACCGGCGCGGTCGAACAGGGCGTTGAAGTCAGGTGCCGGGTCTCCCGCTTTCCAGCGCACACCGCGATTGCTGGACGGGTCGATGAACATCTCGCGGGTGTAGGTGTTGCCCTCGCGCACGTGGGTCAGTTTTTTCAGGTTGTTGCCGTCGTCGTATTCGAAAGACTCGACATAGTTGCGTCGGTCATCGGGATCGGTGGGTTGCGGCCGTCCGGGGTTGTCCGCAGGCGGGGCGTCGCTGTAACCGGTGGCGCGGATCAGGCGGTACACCGAGTCATAGCCAAATGTGCGTTCACCGTCGACCTGTTGGTTGCGGAAAAACGTCGGTGTGTAGGTGTGATCGATGATGCGAGTGATGTTCCCTGCTGCGTCATATGCATACTCGAAATCCTGAACCGGCGGCTCCGAAGCCTTTTGCGCGGACTGCCGAAGCAGACGTCCGTCGGCCTCGCGGTAATGCCAGTGGCTGTTCACACCGTTGCCGTGCCGTTGTTCGGTGATCTGGCCGGCGGCGTTGTAATCCGCGCCATTCAAGATCGGCTGAACATTTTGTCCGCTGAGTTGCAGTTGCACTTGAGCAAGCTGCCCGGCGATGTCGAAGGTGGAAAGTTGAACATGCCCGCCGGCGTCGGTGGTTTGCAGCAGTGCACCCATGGCGCTGAAACGCTGGCGGCCGGTGCAGATCTTGCCGTCATTGAAGGTGCGGATTTCTTCCGTTGACTGGCCACGCATGTTGAAGCTGTTGAATTGCACCGTACCCGATGGATCGCTCAGCGCTGTCATTTGTCCGCGCAGGTTGTGCGTCGGGTCGGCCGAAACGCTGCCGTAGCTGAAGCTTTCGAATCCGGTTATCCCGTTTTCTGTGACGCTGCTCAGACGAAGTTGCGGGTCGTAGCTCATCTCCCGGTGATTGCCGTTGGCATCCCAATGCTGCAAAAGCTCGTCGTCGAGTCCGGGCAGAAGCGTGTCCGCGCCACCGTCGACGTTCCGGGCCTTGACCGCTATGCCATCTAACTTGAACACGGTCGTTGTATTGGGCTTTGGTAAGCGCGGATCCTGCTGTGCAACCAGATGGCCAACAACGTCATATTGCAGTCGGTTGATGAGCGCTCGCACTTCCTCGCCGGCTACTTTGCGCAGGTAGTCGACTTGTCTGACAGCCTCGCCACGAGGGCCGGATACCGACATCGTTGGTGTGAGGTAGTGCACGCTGGCGTTCATGACTTGATCCGTTTTATGGGCTTTACAGGATGAAACGGCGTCAGACGAATGTTTCGGAATACTGGCGCTGAAGCCTGACGGTTCTCAGGTTTCCTGGTTTTGGCGTTGGCCTTTGCGCGCGGTGCGTATCGCTCACCTCTATCGTTCGAGGGGCGCCACCTCTTGAAATGGCCTGCACCAATGCCCGGTGATTCACCACTGCTGCAAACGCCACCTGTTGTTCTGTAGGGAGTTGCCCGACTTGCCCAAGCAGGCGGCCCATTTCGATGTCCGAAAAGAAATTGCCCGTATTACCTCTGGAGTCATCAGGTAGTTCGGAAGGCAGATCCTGCGGATCAGGGAGGTTTTCACTTATCACGTTGACGATGTCGATATGGTCGGCCAGATTATTCATGGACTCCAGAATGTCTTCCCTGGCTTTTCCCTCGTTTACGTTCTTCTTCATGTACCTGAGCATGATGACGGGCATCGCCACATAGCCGATCACCCCACCCAGGATTGCGAAAATCGCGCCTCCGAGCACGGCACCCAGGACGGCGCCCAGCGGGCCACCGATTATCAAGCCCGCAATTCCACCGATAAAAGTACCCAGCGCCGAGCCTGTTGTGGAGCCAATCTTCACACCGGCCTTCATGGCGGCCCGACCGGACGAAGAACGCAGATACTCGCCGAGCGTAAGATTTTCAATCTGTGCCTTGAAAGCAAGATATCGGCTAAAACCTTTTGGCACCGGCCTGTCGGGAGGGGCGTCATCTACATCCGCTCGACCACGTGGCTCCGGCTTTAGAGGTGGGCCACCGCCACCGCCACCACCTTCATCTTGCGGTGAAGGTTCAGGCACCATATCTCTGAAAGCTGCTGCCATTCCCTTGAGCTGTCCCGACGCTTTTTTCGATATGTTCACGAACGAAAAGAAGCCCGTGAGCACGTTAAACCACGTACTTTCGTGACCTGTGACATCGACATGGATCAGCGGGTTGTTGCCGACAAACGCGTAAAGATTCAGTCCGTCCACATCTCCCGCCGGATCGGCGGCGATCCAGCGGCCCAGCCAGGGGGCGTAGTAACGCGCACCGTAGTAGTACAGCCCGCCGATATCCATTTCCTTGCCCGAGTAGCGGATGAAGCGGTAGTCCACCTCGATCTGTGATCGCGCCACCATCCAGGCGGTGGTGCCGAAGGGCAAGTAACCTTCATGACTGATCACCTGCGCCTGTTGATCGAGTTCCATGGATACGGACTGCAGGTGATCATTGAGGGTGTAGCGCATTTGATCGGCCGGCATGTTCGGCGGTTTACCGCTGACCCAGTGCAGGCAAACCACGTTTTCGATGCCGCTGACGAGGGCGATCAGATGTAATTCTTCGCCATTGTCTCGGGTGCGAATCTCCAGCCCCGGCAGATAGCGCGCCTCATGGAAGTGATCGATGGCCGCTGTGTGGCTGTCGTGGCGTTTGTAGACTCGCTTGCCCTGACTGTAGCGGTAATGCTCTTCGTCATTCGGGCCACTGCCGTTGCGGTCTACCAGGATGACCGACGCCAGATGATTGCGATTGTTCCATTGCATCGGCTGGCCAGACTGCAGGGCCAGCAGGTTGCCGGCGCTGTCGAACCGAGTGCTGAAGTCTGGTGGCGGATCTCCGGGCCTCCAGCGCAAACCCCGGTTGCTGAGTGGATCTATGAACACCTCGCTGGTGTAACTGGCGCCGTCGCGTGCATGAGTGGTTTTGATGAGGTTGTTGCCCTTGTCGTACTCATAGGTTTGCGTGTAATTGCGCCGATCAGCAGGGTCGGACGGTTGGGGCCGGCCCGGGTTGTCTGTCAGGGGCCTGTCGCTGTATCCGGTCGCGCTGTGCAGTCGGTAGAGTGAGTCATAGGCGAACAGGCGACGACCGTCGAGCCGCTGGTTGGCGAAAAAACGCGGCGTGAAGGTGTTATCGATGAGGGTCGTGATATTGCCCATCGGATCGTATTCATATTCGAAATCCTGAAGCGCCGGCCCTGACCCCTTTTGTGCGTAGCGACGCAGCAGGAAACCGTCGGCGGCGCGATAGTGCGAATGGCTGATTACGCCATTGCCGGCCTGGTGTTCGATGACCCGCCCGGCGGCATCGTACTGTGCACCTTGCAGTACCGTTTGCCAGTCGGGTTGGCCATGCAGCCCGAGCAGCACTTGTACCAGCTGACCTGCCACATCGAACTTCGACTGCTGCCGGTGCCCGGCGGCATCGGTATGTTCGACAAGCATGCCCAGCGGGCTGAACAACTTGTGGCTGGTCAGCGCCAGGCCATCGTGAAAAGTGCGGGTTTCCTGTCGAGCGGGGCCTGTGAGAGCGAAGCTGTGAAATTCGACACTGCCGGACGGGTCGGTCAGCTTGATCATCTGCCCGCGCAGGTTGTGACCAGGGTCGGCTGACAGGGTGGCATACAGCCGGGTTTCGACTTCCGGCACGCCGTTCTCTTCGAGCGTCAAAAGGCGCAGTTGAAGGTCGTGATGCCTGCGTCGGTGGTTGCCGTTCGCGTCCCAGGATTGCAGGGTTTCACCGGCCAGCCCCGGCAACGTGACGTTCACGCCGGCATCGACGCTGGCAAGCTTCACGACCTGACCATCCAGCGTAAAAAGGCTGGTTGTATTCACCGTGGACAGGCGCGGATCCTGTTGCCCCACGGCTCGGCCAGCGACGTCATGGAGCCTGCGGGTGACGAGCGCCTGAACAGCCTCACCCGCCACATTGCGCAGATAGGCCACCTGCCGAATCCCGAGTGCGCGCGGATCATGAGCCTGCAGGGCGGGTGTGTTCCCGTGCACATTGGCACTTGTCATTTAGCCTTTTTCAACCTTCTGACAGGTTGTTTAAAAGGGACCTTCGCGGGTTTCGACGGCGGTGTGTCATCAGTGTCATTGAAGTCATAACTGAGCTTGAACCATGGATGCAGGATGTCGAACGCCAGATAATCAAGAGCGTTGATCGTCTGGATTGGCCGGCCCAGGGCGTCGTAGAACATCTGGTCGTGGTAGCCGTGCTTGCGCATCGCACTGTCATTGATGCAGCGATGGGTGTTGAGAAAGTAGGGGCGGTAAACCCGGATGGTCTCGCCCTTGTGGTTGTATTCCACACGCCCCTGGACCCGCCAGCGCTGAATGGCCGGCATTTCGACCGGCTTGCCGTCGGCGCCGGTCACCAGATCGTCTTCGGGCGTGGCGACAAGGGCATCGCCCGGCGGGACGAGCTGTTTGCTTTGCAGCTCGCGGCCAAAACCGTCGGTATAGCTGATCGTCATCTGAATCTGTTGCAGCGGGTCGGTGTGATAGCGGTCGGCAACCAGACTCAGGCTGTGCACCGGCTGCCTGGGAGCGGTGTGAATAATACCGAGCAGGGCCTGTTCGCTGGCCGTGCGTTTTTTGCGCTGGTTCAGCCAGCGCAATGCCGAGGCACGGATGTGGCCATCGGGCAGAATCAGGCCGTTGGAGACCCATTCCTTTCTTTTCTGCGACAGGGTCTGGCGCGAGAGAACGGGCATCCAGCTGAACAGCTCGGTGCGCACTGCACTGGCGGCGGATGCCACTACGGTTTTCGGATGGGCGAGGGCGTATTCGACACTCAGATCAGACTGCGGCGGGTAAGCGGCCAGCGGCTGAAAACCGGCCGGCAGCCCCTCTTCGGTGCCATGAAAACTATGGGCAATCGGTTGGCCGCCCGGTTCGTACAGCACTTCCTGAATGTTCTCGTTGGGATCCGTGATGCTCTGCGGCAACAGGGTGTGCATGTCGTATTTCACTGAAGTCGCACAGCCGTCCGGCAGGGTGATGGCAATGGTCAGCAGATGGTCTGCATCCCATGTTATGTGCGTCACACCATGGCTGGCGGTCTGTTGCACCTCGGTGACGTGGTGGAAACCGCTGGCGCTGGCGTAGGTGAAAAAGCCGCTTTGCGCTGACCACAGGTTTTGCAGCAGATCCTCTTCAGGGTCCTCCGGGAAGAACAGCTTCATGGGCGTGTAGCCGATCTTTGTCAGTTCGTCCCGGATGACTATCGGGACGCCGTCGTAGGCCACCAGGGCCTTCTTGTCGAACACGGCCTGCTCGGTCGGGCCGGCCAGCGGCGGGTAGAGCATCTTGCCCCCTGACTCCAGATACGTGTGTTGCAAGAGTGAGGTCAGTTCCCGCGCGGTCGTCCATTCGGCACTGTCTTTATACCGTTCGAAGTTTTCGAAACTGATGTCCGCCGCTTGCAGTCCGCCCGGGAGTGCGCCTTTGGGCAGCTTCATCGCGTTGCTGCGCTGGCGCCAGGGCAAGCCGAGCAGCCAGTGGCCGTCAGTGGTCAGTTGTATGTACGCGGCGAGTGTTTCGCTCAGATAAAAAAACTGTTGCTGCTCGTCGTGGCTGTCCACCCAGGCTCGAAGCTGGTCCTCTCGATCGAAGGGCGGTTTGTCCAGTTCGGTGCGACGGCGAGCACAGGCGACTGTGACACTTCGAGTCAACTGACCGTACTCGTTCAGCTCCTGATTGATGGTGTGCTGACAATTGGGGTCGTCCATGAAGCGTTCGTATTGATGGGTACGGGTTTCCAGTTCGAGCACCAGCAGACTGGACGGGTTGTCGTTGACCACCCGCACCCGATAACGGAATTCGCTCAGTGAGAACAGCCGCGCCGGGGCGGGGTCGTCTGCCTGACAGACCTCGCTGCGCAGTGGACTACCGGCCAGGGCGTAGGCGATTTCGCGATGGTCGTCGGCTGTGTGCTGCGTCCGAACACGCTCCTTTCTGTTCTTGGCATCGAACGTTGAAATAACCGTAGGCCCCAGTGGCGTGTTTTCGTCGTCGAGTTCGCAGATGCCGCTCAAGACCAGATCGATGCTTCTACCGGTATGAAACCAATGTGTCACCCGCATCGGCGCCGTGTGGCCACTTTCGGCCTTGCCCGGCTCCAGGTCACTGTCGGTCTGACAGACTTTGCCGAAACCGCGGAATTCACGTTCGTAGCCGTCGTAATAGCCCTCGAAATATTCGTGGAACTGCATCAGATAATTGCCGGTGATTTCATCGTCCTGGCGCAACCAGTGAAGCACCATTTGGGGAAAGGGCAGAAGGCAGACCGGACGCCGGCGCGCCATCAGTTCCAGACGTTTTTCATCCAGCCAGAATTGCGCACTGCTGCGATGTTTCAGGGTTGCGCCGTAGCCCATGTTGTTGTTGCAGCCGGTAAGCAGATAGGGCCGTTCACTGACGAAGTGATAAACCCAGTGCTGCGGCGTCATGTGCGGTTTGGTCAACAGCAGGCTGGCGCAGCCCAGGCCTCGCAGGTCGGCGAAGGTTACCTGGCAGAGGTTGTCGTAGCGAATGCCTGTGGGCCAGTCGACGATGAGCGGGACTTGCTCAAAGGCATTGCCCCCGTAATTCCAGTAGATCTCGAAATGATCGGAGCACAGACGGATCAGCGCCGGTGCACCGGAGCCGTCGAGGTCGGCGAAGCGAATGTGATCGGCGTTGAAATGCTGATACTCAAAAGGCAGCGCGCTGATCGCAATACCTTTGCCGAATCGGCCATGCCCCAGATTCGCCCAGGTTTCGATACTGTCGTGGCGGACTCTGCACAGTCCCGAGAGGTCACTGGCGTGCAGGTTGCCAAACATCACCAGTTCGGTGCGGGCGTTGCCGAACAGCGGCAAGCGATCCGGTGTATGCGGTATCTCCTTGCCGGGCATGAATCCTTTCTCCCGCACATTGGCATACACCCTTACGCTGTTCGGGCCGATCAGAGCGAGGTCGTCCAGACCGGCGCCGCTCAAGTCGCCCATCTGGGCCAGATGGTGGAAAAACTCCACGGGGAACTGGCTGAAAGGTTTGAACAACGACCAGGTGCCATCCGGATTGAGCGTGTAATACCCGCTGCCTCCGGGTTGCGCGACGACCCAGTCCAGACGCCCGTCACCGGTGAGGTCGGTGAGAATCTGCACCACCTGCTTGTTGCTGTCGGCGTTCGGAATCAGCGGTAGCAGTGTCCAGGAACCGTAGACGATTTCGTCTGTACCAGGCGCGCCCCGCAAGGGCTCGCGGTAGTACCAGGCGCCGTCGTACTGGCAGAGAAAACCGGGCACGCCTTCGCCGTAAACATCGACGCAATGGTAGGGCTGGCCGTCGTTGAGGCCGGGCATGTGATCGAGTTGCAGGAAGGGTTTGGGGGTAGTGTCGAGTATTAGTGCTTCATAGAAATATTCGAGGGGCGGCATGTGCTTGACGCGACCTGTAGCGTCGAAACTCATGTAGTGCGCGGCTTTCAGATGGTTGTACAGCAGTGGTGTGGATTCGTGTTCCAGCAGCAGGCGATTGACCAGCACCGGAGCGGGACCGGTGTGGTTGAACAACAGAAACTGCCTGCACAGGCGCCGGGTGCCCACCTCGAACCCGAAGCGATGCATGCGAAAAGGGTCGCTGCGTGCTGGCCACGCACGAACGGGTTCAAATGTCGGTAGCTCATCCAGCCCGGTGGCACGTTCGCCGTAGCAGACGATTAATCTGAACAACCATTCCAGATCCTGCGGGTTCGGGTGTTCGAGACATAGCAGCCCGGTGCTGGGAGCCTTGTTGCAGTAGCAGACCTGACGCAGGTAGCGCTGGGCCCGATAGTCAAAGCGTGGGTCGGCGTCGGTGTCGTCGGATTTGTATTCGAAGCAGATGTTTTCCCCGACGGCGTTCCTGATTTCCACCAGCAGCCACACGGCAATACGGGTTGGATCTTCAGGGTCGTAAATGCATGATTCCGGCGAGTTGCCGTAGCAATGTTGCGAGCCGTCGGCACGGGACACCACCCAGAAAGGGTTGCCGTCGGCAGGTGTCCAGAGTTCGTAGCGGTTGAACGTGCTTTCCAGGCGAGGGATGTAGCGCACTACGGAAAATTTTCTGGTGTTCTTGCCTTTTCCTCGAGTGCGCCGGGTTGCCTTGATCCTGCCACTGGCCGTCAGTTCGGGCCGCAGGTCGGTGCCGTCGGCCTGCATGACATCGGCGCCTGCGTACTTCGGCACGCCCTTGCTGGTCTTGCGCGAGATCGCGGGCAGCGGCAGATCCCAGCCGAGCCCGTACTTGCCATTGCCCGCGTTCCCCTCGTAGACAAGCTGCAACTCGGGAGTGAGCGTGCGCGCCTTCAGGATCGGGAGGGGCAGGGTGTAAGAGCGCTGCCCGGTCGCACCCGTCTCACTCCAACTGCGTCCATTCGTTGCAATGGACGCAGTCTTGGAAATGGAGGGAGGAGTGACGAGCGCATCTGCATCCGGGGTCATGGCGTCGCAACCTGAAAATGTCGAGACATCACGCTAGCAAAGCGAAGTGCGCCAGACACCTGTCAGATCTGACAGGTGCCGACTGACGGCAGGCGAAAAAAAACCGGGCGGTCATCGCTGGCCGCCCGGTTTTTTCACAAGCAGATGAAGTGCTTACTGCACTTCCACCGCCAGGCTTTCGCTGATCTTCTGTTGCCAGATCGCAGGACCGGTGATGTGCACCGACTCACCTTTGCTGTCCACCGCAACGGTGACCGGCATGTCCTTGACCTCGAACTCGTAGATCGCTTCCATGCCCAGCTCGGCGAACGCCAGAACCTTGGACTTCTTGATCGCTTGCGCCACCAGGTAAGCGGCACCGCCGACGGCCATCAGATACACGGCCTTGTTGTCCTTGATCGCGTCGATGGCGGTCGGGCCGCGCTCGGACTTGCCGATCATGCCCAAAAGGCCGGTCTGCTCAAGGATCTGGCGGGTGAACTTGTCCATCCGCGTGGCGGTGGTCGGGCCAGCCGGACCCACCACTTCGTCACCGACCGGATCAACCGGGCCGACGTAGTAGATGAAGCGGCCTTTCAGATCAACCGGCAGGGTTTCGCCCTTGTTCAGCATCTCGACCATGCGCTTGTGCGCAGCGTCGCGACCGGTGAGCATCTTGCCGTTGAGCAGGACGGTTTCGCCCGGCTTCCAGCTCTGCACCTCTTCCGGGGTCAGGGTGTCGAGGTTGACGCGACGGGCCGACGGGCCGGCTTCCCAGACGATTTCCGGGTAGGCGTCCAGCGGTGGCGCCTCCAGCGAAGCAGGGCCGGAACCATCGAGCACGAAGTGCGCGTGACGGGTCGCGGCGCAGTTCGGGATCATGCACACCGGCAGGGAAGCTGCGTGGGTCGGATAATCCATGATTTTCACGTCGAGCACGGTGGTCAGGCCACCGAGGCCCTGGGCGCCGATGCCCAGCTGGTTAACCTTCTCGAACAGCTCCAGACGCATTTCTTCGATGCGGTTCTGCGGGCCACGGGCTTTGAGCTCGTGAATGTCGATGGACTCCATCAACACTTCCTTGGCCATCACAGCGGCTTTCTCGGCGGTGCCGCCGATGCCGATGCCCAGCATGCCCGGTGGGCACCAGCCGGCGCCCATAGTCGGAACGGTCTTGAGTACCCAGTCGACGATCGAGTCGGACGGGTTGAGC
This sequence comes from Pseudomonas sp. 1, assembly GCF_056626735.1. Lineage (NCBI taxonomy): Bacteria > Pseudomonadati > Pseudomonadota > Gammaproteobacteria > Pseudomonadales > Pseudomonadaceae > Pseudomonas > Pseudomonas sp. 1. Next base: position 48,700 of record NZ_JBWXMQ010000002.1, read on the forward strand.
ATGGCCATTTTCGACTTGTTCTCGGAACCGCCGCCCTTGGCCGCCACGTCCACTTCCACGGTGTTGCCCGGAACGATGGAGTAGTGGATGACCGCCGGGGTGTTGTCCTTGGTGTTTTTACGAGCGCCCGCCGGGTCGGCGAGGATCGAGGCACGCAGGACGTTTTCCGGCAGGTTGTAGGCGCGGCGCACGCCTTCGTTGATCATGTCGTCCAGGCTCATCGTCGCGCCATCCCAGCGCACGTCCATGCCCACACGCACAAACACGGTCACGATGCCGGTGTCCTGGCAGATCGGCCGGTGGCCGGTGGCGCACATGCGCGAGTTGATCAGGATCTGCGCCATCGAGTCACGGGCCGCTGGCGATTCTTCGCGCAGGTAGGCTTCGTGCATCGCCTGGATGAAGTCCACGGGGTGGTAGTAGGAAATGAACTGCAGGGCGTCGGCAACGCTCTGAATCAGGTCGTCTTGCTTGATCACGGTCATGAGTCGCGCTCCTCTAAAAGACGGGAACATTCAATAAGGTGCCTGCGGCTTGGGTGCATCGGTCGGTCGCAGACACCTTTCAAGGCACGCCGGGGCTGCTGGCGCGACGCTAAAAAGGCGCGGCAGTATACCGCGCCTCGGTGCCGGGCACATCTGCCGGGAGTCATTCGTTGGTCGCATGGCTGCAGGTTTTTGACGCCAAATACCCGGCCCGAAAATCAATGGTCATTTATCGACCGGGCCACTAAAGTGGCAGCCGGTCTGTAGAGTAGGACACTCGGTCAGCCTCTTATCGCACGGTGAGTCAACGATTGACCCATAACGCCATTCAACGTCTTTTGCTCAAACGCTTCGCCCTCGCTGCAGCCACCTATGGATTGGCTTTGCTGCTGCTGTGGCTGGCGTATTTCACTGGTCACTACAACGATTCGCTGGCCGGCGTCGCCGTCGGCAGCGCGCTGGTGGTGATCAGCCAGGCGACCCTGTTCGCGGTGTTTTTTTCGGGCGCCAACCTGCGCTTCTCCGATCCGAGCCTGACTGAAGCACAAGTATTGCTCGGCCTCGGCTGGCAGACGTGGCTGATCGCGCATCTGGAGGAAGCCCGGGGCGAGTTCCTGGTCTTTTATGTACTGATCCTGTTGTTCGGCCTGTTCCATCTGTCACGCCGGGCATTCGTGCGCTGCGCGATGCTGGTGTTCTTCAGTTTCTGCGCCATCACCTTGTGGGACGGCTATCACTTCCAGTTACCTGACCCGGCGCTGGCCGCGTTGCAGGTGTGCCTTCTGCTGATCGTGCTGGTGTGGCTGGTGATCTATGCCCGTTTCGTCCAGACCTCGCGGCAACGCATGCGCCAGCGCCGGTTCGCCTTGCAGGCGCATCAGGACACCCTGCGCGGGATGATGCGCCAGCTCGAAGATCTGGTCGCCACCGACGAACTGACCGGGCTGTTCAATCGCCGGCATTTTCTGCGCCTGGCCACCCGCGAGCTGAACGCGATGGAGGCCGACGTGGTACATGGTCTGGCGCTGATCGACCTCGACCACTTCAAGCGCATCAACGACCTGCACGGCCATGCCGCCGGCGATCAGGTGTTACAAGCGTTCGCCGGGGTGGCCGGTGCCTGCCTGCGCGACGGCGACGTGCTGGCGCGTTATGGTGGTGAAGAATTCGTGGTGCTGCTGCCCGATTGCAACGCCGAGCGCCTGACCGCCTGTTGCGAACGCCTGCGCATCGCCTTCACCGACGTTGAACTGGTGGGCCTGAATGTGAAAAACCTGAGTCTTTCGGCCGGCATGACCTTGCTGGAACTGGGCGATGATCTGGACGAAGCCTTGCAGCGCGCCGATCAGGCGCTGTACCGGGCCAAGCGTGACGGGCGCAACCGTTGCGCAGCGGCGTGGGAGAACGTCGATGCCTGAACTGCGGGTCGGTGAGCGACAGTGGTCGGTGGCGGCGGGCAGCAATCTGCTCGATGCTCTCAATCAGAACGGTGTAGCGGTGCCTTATAGCTGCCGCGCCGGCAGTTGCCACGCGTGTCTGGTGCAATGCGTGCGGGGTTTGCCTGCTGACAGTCGTCCGGATGCCCTCAGCGCGGAGCAACGCGATCAGGGCTGGCGCCTGGCCTGTCAGTGTCAGGTGATCGAGGATTTGCAGGTGCACACCTTCGATCCCGTCACCGATGGTCGTCCGGCCACGGTCGAAGCGCTGGACTGGCTCGGCGACAGCGTGTTGCGAATGCGCCTGACACCCCAGCGGCCGTTGCGCTACAGCGCCGGCCAGCATCTGGTGCTGTGGGCCGGCCACATCGCGCGGCCGTATTCGCTGGCGAGCCTGCCGGAGGAAGACCGCTTTCTTGAGTTTCACGTTGATTGCCGCGAGCCCGGCGAATTCAGCGATGCCGCGCGCCGCTTGCAGATCGGCGACCCCATCCGCCTCGGCGAACTGCGCGGCGGTGCGCTGCATTACGACCCTGACTGGCATGACCGGCCGCTGTGGCTATTGGCCGCCGGTACCGGGCTCGGCCCGTTGTTCGGGGTGTTGCGCGAAGCCTTGCGTCACGATCATCGGGGCGCCATTCGTGTCATTCACCTGGCCCATGATGCCGACGGGCATTACCTGGTCAAACCCCTTGAGGCACTGGCCGCGCAGCGGGAAAACCTCAGCGTCGAATGCTGGACGGCGGCCGAGTTGCCGGGCGCTTTGGCGCAACTGCGCCTTGTCTCCCGACAAACCCTGGCTTTAGTCTGCGGCTCGACTGCCAGCGTCGACGCGTTTGCCAAGCGTCTGTTCCTGGCCGGACTGCCGCGCAATCAACTGCTGGCCGATGTCTTCCTCAGCCGTGATTGAGCGCTGAATTCCCAGACGCGAGACCTGCCATGCCCGAAGCCATCCTGCTGCACCGCGAACGCGGTTTGCTGACCCTGCGCCTCAACCGCCCGGACAAGAAAAACGCCCTGACCCGCGCCATGTACAGCCAGTTGGCCGAGGCGCTGAAACAGGCCGGCAGCGACCCGGAAGTCAACGCCGTGCTGATCACCGGCAGCACCGAGTGCTTCACCGCCGGCAACGACATCGCCGACTTCATCCAGCAACCGCCGGGCGACCTCGACAGCCCGGTGTTCCACTTCATGCTTGAACTGCTCGAATGCCGCAAACCGGTGATCGCTGCCGTGGCCGGGGCGGCGGTGGGGATCGGCACCACGCTGTTGCTGCATTGCGATCTGGTTTATGTGGCGCGGGATGCGCGGTTGCGCATGCCGTTCGTCAATCTCGGGTTGTGCCCGGAGTTCGGTTCCAGCCTGATCCTGCCGCGATTGCTCGGGCAGGCCAAGGCGTCGGAACTGTTGCTGCTCGGTGAAGGTTTTACCGGTGAGCAAGCGGCGCAATGGGGGATTGCCACCGAAGCGCTGGGCAGTGGCGAAGCCGCATTGTCCAGGGCGCGGGAAATGGCGCTGCGGTTTGACGAGCTGCCGGCGGAGGCGGTACGCATCAGCAAACAATTAATGCGCGCGCCGGATCGGGAATTGATTCGCAAGGTGATCGAAGAGGAGGGGGCGTTGTTCACCCAGCGGTTGCGCTCGCCAGAGGCGTTGGCGGCGCTGACCGGGTTCATCAAACGGCATTGAAATATTTGCCGACTGCCGACTACCGACTGCCGACGCGCACCTGGCGCTCGCACCCCGAACACTGATCGTTCCCACGCTCTGCGTGGGAATGCAGCCCGGGACGCTCCGCGTCCCATGCCGAAGCGGACGCGGAGCGTCCATTAAGGCATTCCCACGCAGAGCGTGGGAACGATCAACAAAATCCAACCCAGAAATGAAAAAGCCCCGCCATTCACATGGCGGGGCTTTTCGTTTTCAGCAACCGGTCACTCAGACCTGCGGGTCGCCCACGTGCAGGATCTTCATGCCGTTGGTGCCGCCGGTGGTGTGGTAGCTGTCGCCCTTGGTCAGGATCACCCAGTCGCCTTTCTCCACAACGCCGCGCTTGACCAGCTCGTCGATGGCTTTCTGGCTGACTTCGTTCGGGGCCAGCGACGCCGGGTCGAACGGCACGGTGTACACGCCACGGAACATTGCCGCGCGGGCCTGGGCTTCGCGGTGCGGAGTGAAGCAGTAGATCGGCACCGACGAACGGATACGCGACATGATCAGCGGGGTGTAGCCGCTTTCGGTCAGCGCGATGATCGCCTTGACGCCCGGGAAGTGGTTGGCGGTGTACATGGTCGCCAGCGCGATGCTCTCGTCGCAACGCTCGAATTCCTTGCCGATGCGGTGGCTGGACGTCTTGCTGGTCGGGTGCTTTTCAGCGCCGACGCAGATGCGCGCCATCGCCTGCACGGCTTCCAGCGGGTAAGCGCCGGCAGCGGATTCGGCCGACAGCATCACGGCGTCGGTATAGTCGAGCACGGCGTTGGCCACGTCGGACACTTCGGCGCGGGTCGGCATCGGGTTCTGGATCATCGACTCCATCATCTGGGTCGCCACGATCACCGCCTTGTTGTGGCGGCGTGCGTGCAGAATGATTTTCTTCTGGATGCCCACCAGCTCGGCGTCGCCGATTTCCACGCCCAGGTCACCACGGGCAACCATCACAGCGTCGGAAGCCTTGATCAGGCCGTCGAGGGTTTCGTCGTCGGCCACGGCTTCGGCGCGTTCGATCTTCGCCACCAGCCAGGCAGTGCCGCCGGCTTCGTCGCGCAGTTGACGGGCGTAGTTCATGTCGGCGGCGTCACGCGGGAAGGACACGGCGAGGTAGTCGACTTCCATTTCAGCGGCGAGCTTGATGTCGGCCTTGTCTTTTTCAGTCAGGGCCGGTGCGGTCAGGCCGCCACCGCGACGGTTGATGCCTTTATGGTCGGACAGCGGGCCGCCGATGGTCACGACGCAGTTCAGCTCGGTGGCGGTGGCGGTTTCAACGCGCATGACCACGCGGCCGTCGTCGAGCAGCAGCTCGTCGCCCACGCCGCAGTCCTTGACCAGGTCCGGGTAGTCGATGCCGACAACCTGCTGGTTGCCTTCAGTCAGCGGATGGCTGGTGGAGAAGGTGAACTTGTCACCGATCTTCAGCTCGATGCGCTTGTTGGCGAATTTGGCGATGCGGATTTTCGGGCCTTGCAGGTCACCCAGCAGGGCGACGAAGCGGCCGTGCTTGGCAGCGAGGTCACGCACCAGCTTCGCGCGAGCCTTGTGCTCGTCGGGGGTGCCGTGGGAGAAGTTCAGACGGGCGACGTCCAGGCCAGCCAGAATCAGCTGTTCGAGAACTTCCGGCGAGTTACTGGCCGGGCCAAGGGTAGCGACGATTTTGGTACGACGGACGGACATGCAAAGACTCCTCAAGTTCAAGCGCCAGCGAAGGCTACTATGCTCTTGGGGTGTAGTCATTGTTCGTTTGCACTACTTAATACTTTCTTTATTGAACACGGCAACTTTGGGACAAACGCGCCTGAAGATTTCCGACCAGGGGTCGATACAGAGCACAAGACAGGAGAACCCCCATGCGATTCGTGCCCATTGCCGCCCTTGCCCTCAGCGTCCTCGCCGTCACGGGCTGCACCCGTTGGTCGATGAACCATCATTTGAACAACGCTTACAGCGCCTATGACCGGGGCAACTGCGAGCAGGTGATGCTCGAGCTGTCCAAGGTCGAACGCGCCAGCCGGGCCCGCCCTTACGTGTGGCCGGAAGTCTCGATGATGCGCGGCCAGTGCCTTGAGCGGCAGAAAATGTTCGTCGATGCGGCGCAGACCTACCAGTTCATCATCGCCTCGTACCCCAACAGCGAATACGCCTACCGCGCCCGTGCGCGTCTGGAAACCCTGCAGAGCCTGGGTCACTACCCGACTCGCAGCGCAGCCGCCGTGGTGCGTCCAACCCGATTCTGATGGCGGTTGTCATACAGAGGCTGGCTGCTTGTATAGGGTGAGCTATAGTCGAATGACACTGGTGCAGATCGGTATCGGTATCGGTATCGGTGCAACACCTGCGACTGGCGTGAGATGCACTTGGCGAGCACCACACCGGGAGTGGGGAGAGCGGGTCTGACGCACAGTCCCGTTCCGAAGCGAGAGTGCGGCTCTGTGATAGAGCCTTGCATGGCGAAATGCGTATGTTTACCGACCGTCGAATCGAACGACATCAGCTGCCGTATTTTCTGCGAGTGTTCAACAGAGTCACCGACAAACCCATCGGTTTTCTGGGCAACGTGTCCGAAGATGGTTTGATGCTTATCAGCCAGTTGCCGATGATGATTGGTGCCGAGTTCAACTTGCGCCTGAAAATCCCCTTGGGCGAGGGCTGTCAGCAGGTCATAGACCTGACGGCGTGCTGCCTGTGGTGCCACGAAGACGCGACCCCTCGACACTACGACGCCGGCTTCAGCCTGTACCGGACGCCGCCCGAGTATGGGCAGCTGGTCGAGGCGTTGAAGCAGTACTTCAGTTTTCAGCCGTTGCCGGCCTCGGCCTGAAAACCAAAAGGGCCACAACCTGCTGAAGGTTGTGGCCCTTTTTTCTTACTCTCTTATTGCAATCGCCCGTTCGTTATCCAGTGTCTTCTCCACCAGCAACAACCCTAACTCACTCAACTGATAGATAGCCATCGCCAGATGTCTCGGCTTGTCGTCCAGGCTGTCTGCCAGATCCAGCAACAGAATGCTGACCGAGGAAAAGGTTTCGTAGGTTTGGATGGCGATGGCTTCTGGGTTGATGTCCGGATCGACCTTGAACATCTGCATGCCACGATCCACGGAATTGCGTGATTTTTCAGCTTTGGGGTTGAGGTAGAAGTCGAGGGCCCGATGAGCCGCGTCGTGGAGTTTTTTTGAATCGACGGAGGCATAGGGGGAGATTGGATCGGTCTGATCAGTCTTGTCAGTTGGATCGATATCCGAAGGCGGATTTGGTGTTGCTTTGAACATACCTAACTTCCTAATAAGTTGGGCTGTTACCGCTTCGCGACTAAGCGAGGGGGTGGCAGCTGTAAGCAGGTTAGTCGACCGGGGAAGTAGGCTTTTTCCGGCGTGCCCGGGGGCACCCTGCTCACAGCCACCATCGAGTGCAGGGATAGGGAATACCCGACTGGACGATGCGTTTGCAAACCTATCTTACCTCGGGCGACTAAACCCGGCCGCTGATTGGCAGCGACGTGATCAAGTTACGGGGCAACGCCAAGGTGCACAAGCCAGCGGATTCGCGCTTATATGTAGGCAAAAGCGTCACATGTTGTAGCCTCAATTCCACCGTTTTTTTGTTGTCCACAAAAAGCGAGAGAACAACAGTTTTGCATGTCTTTTGAGGTTTTTTACACGTGGGGCAGGGCCAGTGTAGTCGTAGGCAAAGGGGTTTTTTTAAGAACCGAGCAGTAAGCCCCCCCCCCCCCAGTTAATGATTGGTTTTAGAGGACACGAAGCATAGAAGAAATACATCAAAAGATCTTGGGCATAGGTGAAAGCCAGAAAGCTTTTAGCTGGGACGTTTTCCCTTCAGCTTGGCCAAACCTTGCTTGATGAAGCCAGCGTTTTCTCCAATTGTAAAAAGTGCTTCTCGGACGTTGTTTCCGGTCTCCACCATTCCCTGTGCTTCGACTTGGAGTACTAATTCCATCAGAGCGGCTTCCAAGCCAAGTTGATTCTGATACATCCTTTCCAGCACGTCTGATAGAGAGTATTGAGCGGCCATTTTTAGGCTCCTTTTTGCAAAAAACCAAGCATAGCAGTGGCATTTGCGAGTGTTAGTTGGCTAGCGACTTCTACTCAACTGATGAGCTGCATCAGCTTGTGATGCTCCGCGGGTGAACTGAGCCAGCTTATTGTTTAGGACATTTGATTTTCCTAATTTTAATCTGGCCCCCCCGTGTGAATTTCACAAAGTGTTAGCAGAGTGCTCCAGATTTTTTCCAGTTCAGATATAGAGATACGAGCTCTGCGCCCAATCGTTCGGGACGAGTGTCCAGCACCACTATCCCCTGAGCGTCCAAGCGCTGATGAACTGTAGCTCGGGCGTTCAGGTAATCCACAGTCGCGCAGTAAGCAAGCGCTTCCTGCAAGGTTTGCACTGTCGCCAGTTGCGAAGGATCAAAGGCCTCCTCGCGTATACAGAGAACCAGCACCTGATGCTGTTGGCTCAAGTGTTTGATGGCGCTCAGTAGATCTTCATCATCCTCATCACGAAGGTTGGTCATCAATATGACCAGCGCTCGACGCTTCTGCCTCGCCAGCAACTGATTCACCGCCGCCGGATAATCCGCCGAACGTCGCGTGCTATCCAGATCGTAAACACCGTTGAGCAACACCTTGATCTGCCCTGCACCCTTGGCCGGCGCAATAAACCGCGGCTGGACACTGGCGAAGGTGAACAACCCCACCGCATCCCCCTGCCTTAAAGCCACATGGCTCAACAACAGACACGCATTCAACGCATGATCAAAATGCGACAGCTCTCCATCCTGACTGCGCATGTTCCGCCCGCAATCAAGCATGAAAACAATCTGCTGATCCCGCTCGTCCTCGTACTCTCGGGCAATCGGCGTGCGGTGGCGGGCGGTGGCTTTCCAGTCGATCTGGCGCAGGCTGTCGCCTTCGCGAAATTCCCGCAGTTGATGGAATTCCATCCCCTGCCCACGGCGTTGGCGCTGGCGTATGCCGAGCTGGCTGAGCCAGTTGTCGACCGCCAGTAACTGGCCGCCGTAGAGGCGGGCGAAGTCGGGGTAGACGCGGGTGTGGTCGGTGATGTTCAGCAGGCGTTTGCCGGACCACAAACCCAAGGGGCTCGGCAGGTTGAGCTCGCAGGTGTCGAAGGTGAAGTGGCCGCGTTTGAGCGGGCGCAGGCGATAGCCGATCAGGCTGCTCTGGCCCGGTTGCAGCTCGGTGTCGAGTGGCAGGTTTTCGAAACTCAGGCCATCGGGTACGTGATCGAAGATCTGAATGGCCAGTGGTTGGTCGAAATCATGTTCTACCTCCAGCCGCACTTCGCTCCAGCGACCTAATGCCAAGCTGCCGGGCATCTGTCGTTGCACGCGGGGCGAGGGCAGGCGCCTGAGGCGCAGCGCGTCCAGCAGGCTCAGCGCGAACAGCGCCAGCAGCAAACCCCAGTTGATCGACAACAGGCTCGATGGCACTTCCACATCCAGCGCCTGTAACGCGCCCAGGACAATGCCGATGGCCAGCAGAATTGCCAGCCAGATCAACAAACGACGCGAGGGTTTCACAGGCGCGGCGCCGGTACTTGGTCAAGCAGTTGCTGAAGGACTTGATCAACTTGCAGTCCTTCGATGTCCAGTTCCGGTGCGAGGCGCACCCGGTGACGCAGCACCACCAGCGCGCAGCCCTTGATGTCGTCCGGGATCACGAATTCGCCACCGCGCAACAAGGCCCGGGCGCGGGCGCAGCGCACCAGTGCAATGGAGGCGCGAGGTCCGGCACCGAGGGTCAGCCCCGGCCAGGTACGGGTGCTGCGCGCCAGGCGCACGGCGTAATCGAGCACTTGATCGTCCAGCGGCAAATCACTGGCGATGCGTTGCAGGGCTTGCACGTCCTTGGCCTGCAACACGGTGCGCAGCGGCTGCACGTCGAGCATGTCGGCGCGGGTCGAGCGGCTGACCTGCCGCACCATGTCCAGCTCCTGATCGGCGTCGGGGTAATCCATGCGCACCTTGAGCATGAAACGGTCGAGCTCGGCCTCGGGCAGCGGGTAGGTGCCTTCCTGTTCGATCGGGTTTTGCGTGGCGAGCACCATGAACGGCTGGGCTATCGGCAGGGCGCGACCTTCGAGGGTGACCTGACGTTCCTGCATCGCTTCGAGCAGGGCGGCTTGCGTCTTGGCCGGGGCGCGGTTGATCTCGTCCGCCAGCAGCAGGTGGGTGAACAACGGGCCTTTGCGCAGTTTGAACTGCTCGGTCTGCAGGTCGTAGACCGCGTGGCCGGTGACGTCGCTGGGCATCAGGTCCGGGGTGAACTGGATGCGCGCAAACTCGCCGCCAAAGCACTTTGCCAAGGCGCGTACCAACAAGGTTTTGCCGAGGCCGGGAACGCCTTCGAGCAGCACGTGGCCGCCGGCGATCAGCGCGGTCAGCACGTCGTCGATCACCGGGTTCTGGCCGATCAGCGCTTTCTGCAATTCGCCGCGCACTGCTTGGGCCAACTGACTGGCTCGCTGGCGTTGCTGGGCCGCGTGGCCGGGCGAGCCGGGTTCTATGTGTTCGGTCATAGCGTGTTCCTCAAGGCTTGCAGGTGGGCGACCTGACGGCAGAATTCGGCGTCGGACATGCGCCGCTTCGGTGCCGGGCTCAGGGCCTGGCTGATGGCACGGGTCGGCTGGCGGGTCAGACGCGACAGCACCAGCCATTGTTCGGCGACATTCAGTTGATCGAAACCGGGATGACGGTGACGGGCGCGGCGCAGGACGTCCTGCTGCAACGCTTGCAGCAAGGTCTGTTGTCCGTTGTGACGCAGGATGAAACCAGCACTGGCGCGCAGGTGTTCCATCAACTGCCGACGACTGCGCGGGGCGGGCGCCTGCACCGGGCCGTGACGCACGCCGACATGCCACAGCCACAGACCGATCAGCGCGAGCAGGGCGACGATGGCTTGTGGGAAATAGCGCCAGAGCAGGGTCGGCAGACTGTCGTGTTCAGTGTTGTACAACAAGGTCACGGCGGTGTCGGCGCTGAGGTACCAGAGCAGCCAGGCATTGTCGTGTTGCGCAATCGCCGGGGTTTTCCACAGGTCGGCATCGGTGACCACGGTGATCGTGCCGAGGCCGAAAGCCAGTTGCATCATGTGTGTGGCTTTCGCGCTGTTGGCCCAGGCCTGGGCGAGGTTTTTCGGGTCGTCGAGGTGGAACGCGGTGTCGAATCCGGCATAGGCCGGGGCGTCTTCGTCTTCCAGGTAGAGCTTGGTCAGATTGGGGTATGGATCTTCGGCGGCATCCGGTGGCGTTCCCTCGAGATCCTTGGTGAAGGATTGATGCAGTTGCACGCGGTCGAGCAGCAGGTCGTTGCTCTGGCCGGTCTTCTCATCCCAGATCGATTCGGCGACGAACACCAGCCTTCCGCCGGCCCGGGCCCAGTTCAGAGCCTGATCGACCTGACGCGGAGTCATTTTCGAGCGGTCATTGAACATCAGCAGTGTGTGCTGGCGCGGATCGATGTCGGGCAACACGGCGAGGCTTTCGGCGTGAGTGACCTCGATTCCGCGTTCGCGCAGAAACATCTCCGCCGCCAGATAAGGATTGGCTTGCGCGGCGGGGGACGGGCCATGATCGACTTCGGCCTGGTAAGGCGTGGCCATGAGGTACAGATAAATGCCCAGCGCACCGAGCAGGACGACGATAAGCGTGCCACCCGAAAGCCAGAGCGCACGCCGGTTCAACGGGCGACTCCCTGGCCAAACAGGGACCGCCAGCCATCACACAATTGCTGTTGCAGATGCGCCGCCGGTACGCGGTGCCCGTAGGCCATGTTCTGCCAGTGGCCTGTGAGGTGACGGCTGTAGGCGAGCAAGTCGGGACGCTGCAACTGTTCGATCCGGGCCAGCACTTCGTTTTCGGTGTCCGCAGGTTTCAGGGTCAGGTTGAAGTCGTGCAACAGATGACTGAGCAGTGCCCGGTACAGCAGGCCCAGTGCTGCGCGCGGCTCGGTTTGCCAGAGCTGTTCCGCGTGGCTGGCGATGTCATCGGGCAGGCTTTCCTTTTGCAGATCCAGCCCGAAGGCCTGTTGCGGCAAAGGCCTTTTGATCTGTTTGGGCAAGCGTGGACGGCGGCCGACGAACCCTTGCAGAAAATCCCGATAGCGCCAGACCAGCCAGCCAATTCCGGCGATCAGCGCGCCCCACAGCACGACTTCGATCGCCTTGGCGAGGCCCTCGAGGTGTCGGCCGTCCAGCCAGTCGAGCAGGGTTTTCAACCATTGCGGTGCTTCGCCTTCCTTGTTTTTTTCGGCAGCAGCGGGATCGTCGCCGAAGCGATAACGGGTGACGGTTTCCTTGTTCTTGAACGGCGGTTGTTCGAGCAAGGCCTTGATGCTGTCACGGGATGTCTGACTGGTCAGTGGCTGATTCAGGAGCCGGGGCGCATCCGGCGCGGTGTCAGGTTCGGCGGCCCATGCCGAGGGCACTCCCGGCAGCAGCAGGCACACCACCAGCAGCAAGCCGATCACGCTGCTGTTCAAACGCTGGCGCAAACGGCGGAACACCAGTTCGATGTCCCAGGCTTCGAGGACGGTGCGGCGGTTCAGGTAAAGACTGAAACCGCAGGCGACGTAGATCGGTTCCCAGATCACCAGGATCAGCGCATAGAACGCATTGGTCAGATGCTCCAGCCAGCGCCATTCGTAGTCGGGCGCGAAGATCAGGCTTTGCCAGTCCCAATCGGTTTCGACCTGTTGCGGCAGTAGCAGGTAGAACAACACCATCAGGCCGATCCACAGCGCCGTTTCCAGATGCACACCGATGATTGTCAGCCACTGCGCGGCGCCGGCGTTGCGTTGCAACAGCACCTGCAAACGCTGCTGGCGGGCGTTACCGTCGAGGCCTTCGAGTTGCAGCACGGGCAGCAGGAAGCTACGACTGAGGCTGAAGCGGCGCCAGGTCAGACTGGCGAGCAATTGTGGTTTGAGCAGACGCGGCCATTGGCGCAAGGCCTGTTTAAAGGTGGGTGTTTCGCCGAACAGCGCCTTGGAGAGGATGTACAACGGCAAGCGTTCGTACGCCGGTTTCAGCCACCAGAAGATGAACACGGCCAGCGACGGTGAATCCCACAACAGCAGGCTGAGCACCGCGAACAGCGGCAGGGTGACGATGGCCCAGCTGGTCATCAGCAGGCGCCGATGTTGCTGGCTCATGAGCACGCCCAGATCCATGGCTTCCCAGGTAGTGCGCGGACGGATTGCCACAGTTGCGTCACTCAGGCGCATGGCGGGTCCTTCCGGCGAACAGCAGATAGATCGCCACGCCGAGCCAGAGCCCGGCGCCGACCAGGTATTTGGTCTGCGGCGAAAACCCGATGCGTGACGACCAATACGCCTCGATAAACGCGGCGATCAACAGAAACAGCATGACCCCACAGATCAGCAGTACGCTCTGGCGCGCCGAATGTCTCAAGGCCTCGCCGCGCGTCAGGCGTCCCGGTGCTATCAGCGCCCAACCCAGTTTCAACCCCGCTGCACCGGCCAGGACAATCGCGCTGAGTTCAAATGCGCCGTGGCCGATCACGAACGGCCAGAAAGTCTGGCCAAAGCCGATCTCGGTGAGATGCCCGGCCACCGCGCCGATAGTCAGACCGTTGTAGAACAGGAAGAACGCGCTGCCCAGGCCCAGCAGCAAACCGCTGGCAAAGGTCTGAAAGGCGATGCCGATGTTGTGCATGATGTAGTAGCCGAACATCACCCAGTTTTCACTGGCGGCGCGCTCGGCCGAGCGCCCGAGGTGGCCGGCGACCGGATCGTACATGCCTTGCATCTCGCGCACCTGCTCGGCGGGGATAAGGTTGTAGATCAATTCGGGATTCAGATACACCAGTACCCCGAAACCGGCCAGGCTGCCGAGGAACAGCAGCCCGGCCACCAACACGAAAGGCCATTGCGCGCGAACCAGCCGGGGGAACCCGGCGAAGATGAAGCTCAGCAGGCTGGAACCAGTTTGCCGGCGATGACGGTAAAGCTGTTGATGGCCGCGCAGCACTTGCTGTTGCAATGAGTCGACGAGAAAACTGCTGTAACCACGTTCCTGCGCCAGCGCCAGATGCTGGCAGATGCGTCGATAGGCCTTGGGAAATTCTGCGACCTGCGACGTGTCCTTGCCTCGTTCGAGACGTTCGAGGGCGAGGGTGAAACGCTCCCATTCGGCCTTGTGGCGGGTTTCGAAAAGGCTTTGCTTCATGTCGGACCCAACAGGCCGCGAGCGATGCCGTTAAGCTCGCCAACGGCTTTCGGCGCGCTGATGTGCAGCGGTTGAGCGAGCAATGCAGCGAGTTCATTGACCCGCGCCGTCGACAGTTCCCCCTGGCGTTCGGCGAAAGCGAGCAGGGCGCGTTGTTCAGTCAGGGTCAGCGGAATCTGCGAGCGGCGGGGTTCGGCATCGGGCAACTGCGGGCGCTGGAGCGAGCGTTCGCTGTAGATCACCAGCGTGCCGGCAGCGATGTCGCCCAGGCGTTTGAAGGTCGGGTGTTGCAGGCAACTGATCGCCCCGAGGAAATAGCCGAAGGGCATCAGGTCGACAAAACGCAGCAGGTTGCGCAACAGGGAGGCTGACCAGCCGACCGGCGTGCCATCGTCGTGCACCACCCGCAGGCCCATCCATTGCTTGCCCGGCGAGCGGCCCTGACGCAGCACTTCAAACAGCACCATGTACCACCAGCTCACCCCGAACAGCAGCAGTGATCCGAGGCCTATGCCGAGTTTGCCGAGCAGCGCCAGTAACATGAAAAGCAGTCCCAGGATCAGCCCGCGCAACCCCAGATCGATGGTGTACGCCACGGCGCGCACCATCAGGCCGGCGGGGCGCAGCGGCAGGTCGATGCCTTCCGGCGTTTCGACCTTGTGCCGCGTGTCCAGTGGCGGGGCCAGCGATGCTTTCCTTCGCGGTGCTGTGGTCTCGAGCATGGGCTACCTGATGTTGCCGGATCGGGATGCAAGTGCGTCCGATGCTAGCAGTCTCTCGGGGGGAAACGACATAACTATGTCATACACATTCTTCAACCAAAGGTGACTGAATGATGCGGTGCTGGCCGCGACGACGCTTGAACGCCTAGACTTTGCCGATCTTCAGTTCAGGAACCGCCCGTGACTTCCATTTTCTGGTACGACTACGAAACCACCGGCATCAACCCCCGATGCGATCGCCCCTTGCAGGTGGCCGGGATCCGCACCGATCACGAACTCAACGAAATCGACGCGCCGGTCAATCTCTACTGTCAGCCCAGCGAAGACATCCTGCCGCATCCGGCGGCATGCGCGATCACCGGCATCACTCCGAGCCGCCTCGCCGAGCAAGGCTTGAGCGAAGCCGACTTCATGACCCGGGTCCATGCCCAGCTCGCAGCTCCTGGCACTTGCGGTGCGGGATACAACACCTTGCGCTTCGACGACGAGATGACCCGCTATAGCCTGTACCGTAACTTTTTCGATCCCTATGCCCGTGAATGGCAGGGCGGCAACAGCCGTTGGGATCTGATCGATGTGGTGCGCGCCGCCTACGCATTGCGCCCGGATGGCCTGGTCTGGCCGACCGATGATGAAGGCAAGGTGACGCTCAAGCTCGAACGACTGACCGCCGCCAACAACATCGATCACGGCAATGCCCACGAAGCCTTGTCGGATGTGCGCGCCACGATTGCCCTCGCCCGGTTGATCCGCGAGAAGCAGCCGAAGTTGTATGACTGGCTGTTCCAGTTGCGCAGCAAACAGAAGGTCATGGACCAGATTCGTCTGTTGCAACCGATGGTGCACATCTCCGGTCGTTTCTCCGCTGCGCGCAGTTATGTCGGCGTGGTGCTGCCGCTGGCCTGGCATCCGCGCAACAAGAACGCGTTGATCGTTTGTGATCTGCACCTGGATCCGCAGGGTCTGCTCGACCTGGATGCCGAAACATTACGTCAGCGCCTGTACACCCGGCGTGACGACCTGGCCGAAGGCGAGTTGCCGGTACCGCTCAAACTCATCCACATCAACAAGTGCCCGGTGGTGGCGCCATTGTCGGTGTTGCGTGCGAACGATCAACAGCGTCTGGGTCTGGACATGGCGTTGTATCAGGCGCGTGCGTTGCGACTAAGTGACGCACAACAAGTTTGGAAAGATAAAGTCTCGGCGATTTATGCCAGCGAAGATTTCACCTCGAGTGACGATCCCGAACAGCAGTTGTACGACGGATTTATCGGTGACCGTGATCGTCGTTTATGTGAGCAAGTGAGAGCGACCGATCCTGCTCAATTGGCGCGAGAGCAATGGCCGTTCGATGACGAACGTTTGCCTGAATTGTTGTTTCGATATCGAGCACGTAACTTTCCCGATACGTTGAGTTTCGAAGAGCAAGAACGCTGGAAAATCTTTTGCCGGCAACGCTTGTCCGAGCCGGAGTGGGGTGCCCCTAATACCTTGCAATCTTTTGCCGAGGCGATGCAGCAATGGTTGCTTAGTGCTGCGCCGATGCAGGCCGAGGTGTTGGTTGAATGGCAGAACTATGTCCAGGCACTGCGCAAACGTTTGGATCTTTGAAATCGAACATGTTCGGCGCTTGAATGCCGGGCATAAAAAAACGCCAGCATTCGCTGGCGTTTTTTTGTGTCACAGAAGCGCTCTGCGACGAGGGTTGCGGCTTAGCCCAGCAGGGTAGCCCAGCCTTCAACCACGTCACCGCCCCACTTGGCTTTCCACTCTTTCAGAGTTTTGTGGTTGCCACCTTTGGTTTCGATGACTTCGCCGTTGTGCGGGTTTTTGTATTGTTTAACTTTGCGAGCACGCTTGGTGCCGGTAGTTTTGGCTGCGCCGCCACGTGGTGCCTTGGTTTTGGACTCTGGATCCAGCAGCGCGATGATGTCGCGCAGGGATTTGGAATATTCGCCCATCAGTGTGCGCAGTTTGCCTTCGAATTCCAGCTCGGCTTGCAGTTTGTCGTCTTGCGACAGGTTTTTCAAACGGGCTTGCAGCTCTTTGATAGCTTCTTCGGTGGCACGATATTCGTTGATCAAGGACATGATTACTACCTTATGTGGGAGTGCGCGATGGCAGGGGACAGTGCGGCAATAATAGTCAGGCTGTTTCATCAAGTAAACATTTAACCGGGGTTTTTATTTGAATTAGTTACGTTGAAAAGCCCGGAATTGAATGTTCAGTTAAATATTGTGATGGAGTCTTCGCAGATATTCACACAGGTCTGCACATGCAGGGCTATTGCTACGCCATCATTCTGGCGTTTGCAGGCGTCAAAAAAATTGCGGCGGGCTGTCGGGAGGCTCCGAGGGTCATCAATACTGCAGTTTTCCCGCGCAGTCGCTAGAATGGCCGCCTTTGCGAAGTTCTGGAGTTTCCCCCTCATGCGCACTTTTCGGTTGGTGATTTCTTGCCCGGACCGCGTAGGCATCGTTGCCAAAGTCAGTAACTTTCTGGCGGCCCACAATGGCTGGATCACCGAAGCGAGCCACCACTCGGATAACCAGGTCGGCTGGTTCTTCATGCGTCACGAAATACGTGCCGATTCCCTGCCTTTCGGTATCGAGGTGTTGCGCGAGAAGTTTGCACCGATCGCCGAAGAGTTCTCGATGGACTGGCGCATCACTGACACCGAGCAGAAAAAACGCGTGGTGCTGATGGCCAGCCGCGAATCCCACTGCCTGGCTGACCTGCTGCACCGCTGGCACAGCGACGAGCTGGATTGCGAGATCTCCTGCGTGATCTCCAACCACGACGACCTGCGCAGCATGGTCGAGTGGCACGGCATTCCTTATTACCACGTGCCGGTCAATCCGCAGGACAAGCAACCGGCCTTCGACGAGGTGTCGCGTCTGGTCAAGCAGCACGACGCCGAAGTGGTGGTGCTGGCGCGCTACATGCAGATCCTGCCGCCGGACATGTGCCGCGAATACGCGCACAAGGTCATCAACATTCACCACAGCTTCCTGCCGTCGTTCGTCGGTGCCAAGCCGTACCACCAGGCTTCGATGCGCGGTGTGAAACTGATTGGTGCGACCTGCCACTACGTGACCGAAGAGCTGGACGCCGGCCCGATCATCGAACAGGACGTGGTGCGCGTGAGCCACAGCGACAGCATCGAAGACATGGTGCGTTTCGGTCGTGACGTCGAGAAGATGGTGCTGGCCCGTGGCCTGCGTTATCACCTGGAAGACCGCGTGCTGGTGCACGGCAACAAGACCGTGGTGTTCTGATTCAGGTTCGCTCCCGCGCAGAGCGCGGGAGCGATCCATGGACCGTGAGGAATGACCGATGAGCGATCCACTGGACAAAGCCACTTCCAAGGCCCCCGCCACCTTGGGTGAGGGCTGCCTGAGCCGCTATGACCCGGATGACCTGAGCCCGGAGGACGGCACGGAGTTTCCCGGCGCTGCCGAACTGTGGGAACAGCTCAAGGACGAAGAGGATGACCTCAAGAAGCCTGTCTGACGCTCAGCAGCTTTTTCAGCAACGGCCGGCCCAGCATCAATAGAAACACCGGGCCACCGACCAGCAGATAGAAGTAATACGTCACCACCCGCCAGATCAGGATCGCCGCCGCGGCGGTCGATTTGCCGACCATCGGCGCCAGCAGCGCCGCCGAGGTCAACTCCGCCGCACCGGCACCGCCCGGCAACAGGCTGAATTGCCCCGCACCCAGCGAAAGCATCTGGATCAGAAAGGTCCAGGCCCATTGCACATCCGCCCCCAGACCGCGCAACGCCAGATAAAGCACGCTGTATCGCAACGACCAATGCACGCAGGTCAGGACGAACACCTTGATCAATGTCTGCCAGGGCAATTTCAGCGCATCGG
This sequence comes from Pseudomonas sp. 1, assembly GCF_056626735.1. NCBI lineage: Bacteria > Pseudomonadati > Pseudomonadota > Gammaproteobacteria > Pseudomonadales > Pseudomonadaceae > Pseudomonas > Pseudomonas sp. 1. Next base: position 67,160 of record NZ_JBWXMQ010000002.1, read on the forward strand.
TGAAAGCCGCCAGAAAGTGCAGCAACTGCCGCGCCCAGCGCCGTCGGGTACGCGGTTCGACGTTCATCCCCGCCAGCAGGAGCCCGCTCAGGCGGATCAATCGACGGTGATAGCGCGCGACCAGCACGCAACTGAACAGGCCGCCGGTCAACGACAGGGCACTGACGATCAACAGCCACTCCATGCGGTCGCTGAGATGCTGGAACAGCGCGTAGATCAGAATCCCGCTCAGGGCGCAGAGAAAGAACAGCAGATCGCTCAATTGATCCATCGCAAACACGGCGCTGCCCCGGGCCGGACGAACGCCGCTGCGCGCCAGCAGCGCCATGATTGTCAACGGCCCCCCGCTGCCGCCGGGCGTGGCGCACCAAGCGAATTCGGCAGCCATCACCACCCCGAGACTTTTGACGGGCGTGACCCGGTCACGCTGATCGCCGAGCAGCAGCCGCAGGCGCAAGGTGTTGATGCCCCAGCACAACAGAACCATGGCGAACATGATCAACAGCCAACGCAGTGGAAATGCCTGCAGGCGCTCCCAGGTTTCGCCGCCCCCGAGCAGGACGGGAACCGCCACGGCCACCAGCAGGCCGATCAGCAAAAGAATGCCGCGGCTCAAGCGGCACGCTCGGCTTGAGTGCGCTGGCGCGTCAGCCAGTCGATTTTGGTCATGGGCACGCGTCCCTCCGCCAGCAGTCGTTCAAGGGTGCGCCACCAGTAATCCCGGGAAAACCGGTGGCGCATGTCCACCGGGTGCAAGCCTAGACGAATCACCGGCGCCTGACGCCAGCGCTGCTCACGCTGTTCGCTGATGATCTTCGACACCCCGCGACGCCAGGCACTGCGCGCGCTCCACACCAGTCCGGGGGCCTCGACCGCGGAGAAATCCGGCAAGTGATAAAGATGCTGCGGATCGCTGGTGTAGCGCAGCGGCAATTCGCGCAGTGCCTGGCGGGTGCCGGCGCTCATCAACCAGGCCGGGGCCACGAAACCGTGTAGTGGCCAGCCGTGGCGTCGAAACAGATCGATGCCCGGGAGCAGGCGGGCGAGGGCGGCTTCACGGGACAACTGATAGAACTCGCCTTCATGGGTGTAGATCCGGCGCATGAACCAGTCGCGCGCCGTGTGCGGGCCAGGCTCGGTGTCTTCATGAAAGTGGCCGTGCAGGGCCAGTTCATCGCCGCGAGCGACCCGCTCGTCGAGCATCCGACAAAACGCCGGATCGGCTTCAAGTGCATCGTGTCGATGGAAGTCCGGGACCACCAGCCACGTGATCGGAACATTGCCCAGCCGGTCAACGGCTTCGACGAACCCCCGATAATCAGCCCACGTGGAGGGCGCCACGTCATGCAGCACCAACATCAGCGCCGGGCGCTCGCGAGATTCAGCCATTGGCCACCCACGGAGCCGAATCGCCGAGCACGGCGTGGTAATGGCCCAACAGGCTATCGACCACCGTGTCCCAGGCGTAATGTCGTTCGACGTGTTGGCGCGCCTGTTGACCGAGTACCCCAGTCCCGCGACTGAACAGTTCGCGCACCGCATTGGCCATGGCTTGCGCATTGTTCGGCGCGCAGAGCAGGCCGCAGGATTCGCTGACGATTTCCTCGAATGCCCCGGCCGCCACCGCCACCACCGGAATGCCGCAGGCCATGGCTTCCAGAATCACCAGGCCGAAGGTTTCCTGATCGCCGGCGTGCAGCAAAGCGTCGGCACTGGCCATCAGTCGCGCGACCTGTGCGGCCGGGCAGAACCGGTCGATCACGCTGACGTTGTCCGGGACGGACGCCGGCATCGACGAGCCGACCAGCAACAGGTGATAGCGCGGGCCCAGGCGTTTCATGCAATCGAGCAGCACCGGCAGATTTTTTTCCTTGGAACCGCGACCGGCAAAGATCAACAGGCGCGTGTCCTCGGCTATCCCCAGTTCGCTGCGCAAGCCGGTATCGCGGGCATCAGGGTGGAAGGTGTGCAGGTCAACGCCCAGCGGTTGCACGTAGACGTTGCGCACACCCAGCCCGCTGAGCTTGTCGGCCATCACCTGGCTGGGCGCCAGCACCCGGTCGAAATTGCCGTACAACTTGCGCACATAGGCGTCGACATTCGGCGTGACCCAATGGCCCATGCGGTTTCCCACCAACAGCGGCAGGTCGGAATGGTAGAAACCGATCACCGGCACATCGAGTTGTCGACGCGCATCGAGCGCGGCCCAGGCGGTGAGGTACGGATCGCCGACTTCGATCAGATCCGGCTGCAGATCCTGCAGCACCTTGCGCCAGGGGGCCAGGCGCACGGGGAAGCGATAGCCTTTGCCGAAAGGCAGGGCGGGGGCAGGAACGGTGTAGACGCCGTCACGTTCGCCGAAATGCGCGCCGGGAATCAGCAGGCTGTGGCGGATGCCGGGTTTGACCGCCAACCGACGGTGCTTGGCATCCAGATAGGTGCGCACGCCGCCGCTGGCCGGGGCGTAGAACATGGTGATGTCGGCGATATGCACGGTGAACGGCCCTCCGCGTTGATCTCCCTTGGTTGACCCTTATCAAGAATAGATGTTCGGTCGGGGTTTCGCGGTGAGGCGCAAGGCCGGTTGCGGAGGGGTTGTTGGTCGTCTTCGTCAGATGGCAACGAACCGATGAAGACGACCGGCAGAACGGCTTTAAATACGGAAACTACCCACCAACTGCTTCAGTCGCGAAGCCTGCTGCTCCAGATCCGAGCAAGCACGCAACGTCGCCTGCAGGTTCTCGACACCTTCCTGGTTCAGCGTATTGATCTCGGTGATATCCACGTTGATCGATTCAACCACGGCAGTCTGTTCCTCGGTCGCGGTCGCCACCGACTGGTTCATCCCGTCGATTTCACCGATGCGCTGGGTCACGCTGTTCAAGCGCTCGCCGGCAAGGTTGGCGATGTCCACGCTGTCCTGGCTGTGGCGCTGGCTGTCGCTCATGGTGCTGACGGATTCGCGGGCGCCGACTTGCAACTCCTCGATCATGGTCTGCACCTGTTGCGCCGATTCCTGGGTGCGGTGGGCGAGGTTGCGCACCTCGTCCGCCACCACCGCAAAACCGCGCCCGGCTTCACCGGCCCGCGCTGCCTCGATGGCGGCGTTGAGCGCCAACAGGTTGGTCTGCTGGGAGATGCTGGTGATCACTTCCAGAATCTGGCCGATGTTCACGGTCTTGCTGTTCAGCGATTCGATATTGCTGCTCGATGCGCTGAGCATGCTCGACAGCTGATTCATCGCCTTGATGCTGCGATCCACCACTTGCTGACCGTCTTCGGCCAGGTTGCGGGCGTCGCTGGCCTGGGTCGAGGCCTGGGCTGCGTTGCGGGCGATTTCCTGGGCGGCGGCGCCGAGCTGGCTGATCGCCGCGGCCACGCTGTTGGTGCGCGAGGCTTGCTGGTCGGAGTTGTACATCGACGAGTTCGAGGCCGCGACCACGCGCAGGGCGACTTCGTTGACCTGGCCGGTGGCCGACGACACTTCGCGGATGGAGCCGTGGATACGCTCGACGAAACGGTTGAACGCGGTGCCGAGTACGCCGAATTCATCCTGGTTCTGGATGGTCAGGCGCTTGGTCAGGTCGCCTTCGCCGTCGGCGATGTCCTCCATGGCGCGGGTCATCACGTGCAGCGGCTGGATCAGGAAACGGATCAGCATGCCGAGCAGGGCGATGATAATCGCCACTGCAATTACGGTGGCAATCACGGCCGAGGTGCGGAATTCGCTGAGCATCGAGAAGGCTTTGTCTTTGTCCACCGACAGGCCGATGTACCAGTTCACCGATGGCAGGCCCTTGATCGGGGTGAAGTTGACGATGCGGGTCTTGCCGTCGACGGTGATTTCAGTGAAGTCGCTGCTGATGCGCGGGGTGTCCTGCGGATAGGCTTCCTTCAGTGACTTCATCACCAGGGCCTTGTCCGGGTGCACCAGAATCTTGCCGTCGGCGCTGACCAGGAACGCGTAACCCATGCCGGAGAAGTCCCGGGCGCTGAGGGTGTTGATCAGGGTCTGCAGGCTCAGGTCGCCGCCCACCACGCCCACGCTTTGGCCGGCCTTTTTCGCGGCGGTGGCGATGGAAATGATGGTCTGGCCGGTGGCCGCGTCGATGTACGGTTCGGTCAGGGTCGACGTGCTGCTGCTTTCCGCGCCTTTATACCAGGGGCGAACGCGTGGATCGAAACCGTCCGGCATCTTCGCATCCGGGCGGATGGTGAAGTGCCCGGTGGCATCGCCGAGGTAGGAGGCCATGAAGGTCGACGTCAGGGCTTTCTGTTCCAGCAGGCTGGCGACGGCGGACGGCTCGGGGTTGATGGCAATGTTCTGGGCAGCGTTCTCGATCAGCAGGATGCGGCCGCTGAGCCAGGTCTGGATGTTGTCGGCTGTAACCTCGCCCATCTCGTTGAGGTAATTGTCCAGGTCTTCGCGGATCGCATTGCGCTGCAACCAGTCGTTGTACAGCGTGAACGAAGCGAAGGCGGCAATGACAATGAGGGCCGCGGCAAGCAAAATTTTATGGCTGAAACGCAGATTTTTGTTCATGGCTTGGGGTTCCGCTAAGGTCTTAATGTCCAAGGCGTGCTTTTATAAACGCGCGCAGAATGGGCAGGGGTGAAAGCGCACTGATATTTCCTTCTCTCCTTAGGGAAATCTCAGACCGGACTTTTGATCGGGTCTCTCACTCTCTCTATCGGCCATGCTCGACAAAGATTAACCATTGGGTGACCAAATGCCTGACTCCTTGCAACTCGTAATCGGCGCCGATCTCGCCGGGCAACCGATCGCTCAGGCGATGCGCCTGGCCAACCGTCATGGACTGGTAGCCGGGGCCACCGGTACCGGCAAGACCGTTACTTTGCAGCGTCTGGCCGAGGCGTTCAGCGACGCTGGGGTCGCGGTGTTCGCCGCCGACGTCAAGGGCGACCTGTGTGGTCTCGGTGCCGCCGGCAATCCCCAGGGCAAGATCGCCGAGCGCATCGCCGGCATGCCGTGGCTCAAGCACACGCCTCAGGCGTATCCCGTGACCTTGTGGGACATCCACGGTCAGTCCGGTCATCCGTTACGCACCACGTTGAGTGAAATGGGCCCTCTATTGATCGGGGCCTTGCTGGAACTGACCGACAGCCAGCAATCGGCGTTGTACGCGGCGTTCAAAGTGGCCGATCGCGAAGGGTTATTGCTGCTCGATCTCAAAGACCTGAAAGCGCTGCTCAACCACCTCAAGGACAATCCGCAACTGCTGGGCGATGACGCCGCGCTGTTCACCACCGGCTCCAGCCAGGCGCTGTTGCGGCGTCTGGCGACGCTGGAACAGCAGGGCGCCGAAGCGTTGTTCGGCGAGCCGGCGCTGCAACTGGAAGACATTCTGCACCCGGCCGCCGATGGTCGCGGGCGGATTCATTTGCTGGATGCCAGTCGTCTGGTGCATGAGGCGCCGAAGGTCTACGCGACCTTCCTGCTGTGGCTGCTGGCCGAGCTGTTCGAGCAACTGCCGGAACGAGGCGATGCCGACAAGCCGCTCCTGGCGCTGTTTTTCGATGAGGCGCATTTGTTGTTCGGCGATACGCCGAAGGCTTTGCAGGAACGGCTGGAGCAAGTGGTGCGTTTGATCCGCTCCAAGGGCGTCGGCGTGTATTTCGTCACCCAGTCGCCGGGTGACCTGCCGGATGATGTGCTGGCGCAACTGGGGCTGCGGATCCAGCACGGCCTGCGCGCGTTCACCGCCAAGGAACAGAAATCCCTGCGGGCGGTGGCGGACGGCTTCCGGCCGAATCCGGCGTTCGACACGTTGTCGGTGTTGACCGAGCTCGGGATTGGCGAGGCGCTGGTCGGCACCTTGCAGGAAAAGGGCACGCCGGAAATGGTCCAGCGCGTGCTGGTGGCGCCGCCGCAATCGCGGATCGGGCCGTTGACCGAGACCGAGCGCACGATGCTGATTGCCGGGTCGCCGTTCAAGGGGCGGTACGACAAACCGATCGACCGCGAGTCGGCCTATGAAATTCTGATGGGCCGCAAGGGGCTGGCACCGGAGGCTGAAGCGGCGCCGGGTAAACCGGCGGTTGAGGAGCCAAGTCTGGCAGACAGGGCCGGAGAGTTCCTCGGCACGGCGGCGGGGCAGGCGCTCAAATCGGCGATGCGTCAGGCGGCGAATTCGCTGGGTAAACAGTTGGTGCGCGGTCTGATGGGGTCATTGCTGGGCGGCAGCAAGCGCCGCTGATCAATAAGGCTCAGGTTTTGGGTTTGGCGTGGGCGGCCAGTCGTTCCAGGGCCGCTCGCAGATTTGGATCGCTGATCCCTTCGGCGGTGGCCTGGATGGTCGCCGCCGCATCCGTCGACAGATCGATCGTGGATCCGCTCGTCTCGCGCTGGAGGGTCGGTGGCCGCACGGCGAACTTGATCCGCGTCAGATTGGCGAACTCGTCGAACATCTGCAGTTGTCGTTGCAGACGTTTCTGCTGATAGCGCAGACGCGTGGCCCAATGGCCGTCGGTGACAATCAGCAACAGCTCGCCTTCGCGCCACTTGGCCACGTGGCAGTGTTCACGGGCGGCGGGTTGCAGCTGGCTTTCGAGCAGACGTTGCAGATGGGCCAGACGTTGGGCATGACCGAGGATGGCTTTCAACGGCCTGGCTTCGCGTAGCAGAACGGCGGGCGCTCTGGCTGTGAGAGGGCGAAATGCCATGATCTAGGACCTGAAGTTGCAGAGGCGCCATGGTAGCAGATGGCACCCATTTCACTCGCCCATTGCTTTTGTCACTGCTTTGCCCATTAAATCAACGACTAACTTCTTCGCTGTACGGCTTGAAGTTGAGCAAAATGCCCCTATTTTAAGTGAGCCCCGTCAAAGCGCAGTGCCAGCATCGTGGAATATCCCCACTTTCCTCACCACCGTTTCCGGGTAGAATGCTCGTTCGCATGCGGCCATGAGGGCTGCACGGGCGACTCACGGGGCCGCCCTCCATCCCTTTAGTGTGGAAGATCCTGCCGATATGTTTGCGCCTTTGTTAAAAAAACTTTTTGGAAGCAAGAACGAGCGTGAAGTCAAGCGCATGCTCAAGACGGTGCAGCTCGTCAATGCCTTCGAAGAGAAGATGGTCGCCCTCTCGGACGATCAACTGCGCGCCAAGACCGCAGAGTTCAAGGACCGCATTGCCAAGGGGGAGACCCTCGACAAGCTGTTGCCGGAAGCCTTTGCGGTCGCCCGCGAAGCCGGCAAGCGTGTCATGGGCATGCGCCACTTCGACGTCCAGCTGATCGGCGGCATGACCCTGCACGAAGGCAAGATTGCCGAAATGCGCACCGGTGAAGGCAAGACCCTGGTGGGTACCCTGGGCGTTTACCTCAACGCGTTGTCCGGCAAGGGCGTGCACGTTGTGACCGTGAACGATTACCTGGCCCGCCGCGACGCCAACTGGATGCGTCCGCTGTATGAATTCCTCGGTCTGAGCGTCGGCATCGTGACGCCGTTCCAGCCGCCGGAAGAGAAGCGCGCCGCCTACGCTGCCGATATCACCTACGGCACCAACAACGAATTCGGGTTCGACTACCTGCGCGACAACATGGCGTTCAGCATGGAAGAGAAATTCCAGCGCGAACTCAACTTTGCCGTGATCGACGAAGTCGACTCCATCCTCATCGACGAAGCGCGTACCCCGCTGATCATTTCCGGTCAGGCCGAGGACAGCTCCAAGCTGTACATCGAGATCAACAAGCTGATCCCGAAACTCAAGCTGCACGTCGAGGAAGTCGAAGGCGAAGTCACCCAGGAAGGCCATTACACCGTCGACGAAAAGACCCGTCAGGTCGAACTCAACGAAGCCGGTCACCAGTTCATCGAAGACCAACTGACCAGCATCGGCCTGCTGGCCGAGGGCGAGAGCCTGTACTCGGCGCATAACCTGAGCCTGCTGACTCACGTTTACGCCGGTCTGCGTGCGCACAAGCTGTTCCACCGCAACGTCGAATACATCGTGCAGGACGGTCAGGTCGTACTGGTCGACGAACACACCGGCCGTACCATGCCCGGCCGTCGTTTGTCCGAAGGCCTGCACCAGGCCATCGAAGCCAAGGAAAACCTGAACATTCAGGCCGAGAGCCAGACCCTGGCATCGACCACGTTCCAGAACTACTTCCGCCTGTACGAAAAACTGGCCGGCATGACCGGTACCGCCGATACCGAAGCGTTCGAATTCCATCAGATCTATGGTCTGCAGGTCGTCGTGATCCCGACCAACAAGCCATTGGCCCGTAAGGACTACAACGACCTGGTGTTCCTGACTGCCGAAGAGAAATACGCGGCAATCGTCAATGACATCAAGGAAAGCATGGCCGCCGGCCGTCCGGTGCTGGTGGGGACTGCGACCATCGAAACCTCCGAGCACATGTCCGCATTGCTCGTGAAGGAAGGCATCGAACACAAGGTCCTGAACGCCAAGTTCCACGAAAAAGAAGCTGAAATCATCGCGCAGGCCGGTCGTCCGGGCGCACTGACCATCGCTACCAACATGGCCGGTCGTGGTACCGACATCCTGTTGGGCGGCAACTGGGAAGTTGAAGTCGCGTCGCTGGAAAACCCGACCCCTGAGCAGATTGCCCAGATCAAGGCCGACTGGCAGAAGCGTCACCAGCAAGTGCTGGAGTCCGGCGGTCTGCAGGTGATCGCGTCCGAGCGTCACGAATCCCGTCGTATCGACAACCAGCTGCGTGGCCGTGCCGGCCGTCAGGGTGACGCCGGTTCCAGCCGCTTCTACCTGTCGCTGGAAGACAGCCTGATGCGCATCTTCGCCTCTGACCGGGTGAAGAACTTCATGAAGGCCCTGGGCATGCAATCCGGTGAAGCGATCGAGCACCGCATGGTGACCAACGCCATCGAGAAGGCGCAGCGCAAGGTTGAAGGCCGCAACTTCGACATCCGCAAGCAACTGCTCGAGTTCGACGACGTCAACAACGAGCAGCGTAAAGTGATCTATCACATGCGCAACACGTTGCTGGCTGCGGACAACATCGGCGAAACCATCGCTGATTTCCGTCAGGATGTCCTGAACGCTACCGTCAGCGCGCACATTCCGCCGCAATCGCTGCCAGAGCAGTGGGACGTGGCGGGTCTGGAAGCGTCGATCGCCAGCGACTTCGGCGTGAAGCTGCCGATCCAGCAATGGCTCGACGAAGACGATCACCTGTACGAAGAAACCCTGCGCGAGAAGCTGATGAACGAGCTGATCGCCGCCTACAACGAAAAAGAAGACCAGGCGGGTGCCGAAGCCCTGCGCTCGTTCGAGAAGCAGATCGTGCTGCGCGTACTGGACGACCTGTGGAAAGACCACCTGTCGACCATGGATCACCTGCGTCACGGCATCCACTTGCGTGGTTATGCGCAGAAGAACCCGAAGCAGGAATACAAGCGCGAGTCCTTCACGCTGTTCTCCGAGCTGCTGGATTCGATCAAGCGCGACTCGATCCGCGTGCTGTCCCACGTTCAGGTTCGCCGCGAAGATCCGGCCGAAGAAGAACAACGCCTGCGTCAGGAAGCCGAAGCACTGGCCGCCCGCATGCAGTTCGAACACGCCGAGGCTCCTGGCCTGGAAGCGCAACCGGAACTGGTCGGTGAAGAGGTCGATGTGGCCCTCGCCGCCGCCCCGGTTCGCAACGAGCAGAAGCTGGGCCGCAACGAACTGTGCTACTGCGGTTCGGGCAAGAAATTCAAGCATTGCCACGGGCAGATCCAGTAAACCCCGTTTCAATCGCTGAAATACCCGCGCCGCGACCGGCACCAGCCGTCGCGGCGTTTTGCCATTTACACCACCGCCACTACGCTTGGCGGTGCTGACATCATTGAGTAAGGAGCGCATTCATGGCTGTTGGTCTTGGTCCTTTGCCAACGTTGCACCCGGTTGCCGGTTTTGAACTCGGTATCGCTTCGGCCGGCATCAAGCGCCCGGGGCGCAAGGATGTCGTCGTGATGCGTTGCGCCGAAGGTTCCACCGTGGCGGGCGTGTTTACGTTGAACGCTTTCTGCGCAGCGCCGGTGATCCTGGCCAAGAAGCGCGTGCAGAACCCGGTGCGCTACCTGTTGACCAACACCGGCAATGCCAACGCCGGCACCGGCGAACCGGGCCTGGCAGCCGCCGAGCGAACCACCGCCAAACTGGCTGAACTGACCGGTGTGGATGCCAGCCAGATCCTGCCGTACTCCACCGGCGTGATCGGCGAGCCGCTGCCGGTCGAGAAGATCGAGGGCGCCTTGCAGGCCGCGCTGGACGATCTGTCGGAAAACAACTGGGAAGCTGCCGCCACTGGCATCATGACCACCGACACGCTGCCCAAAGGCGCCAGCCGCCAGTTCCAGCATGACGGCGTGACCATCACCGTCACCGGCATCAGCAAAGGCGCGGGGATGATCCGTCCGAACATGGCGACCATGCTCGGCTACATCGCCACCGACGCCAAAGTCTCCCGCGACGTGCTGCAAAACCTGATGCTGGACGGCGCCAACAAGTCGTTCAACCGCATCACCATCGACGGCGACACTTCGACCAACGACTGCTGCATGCTGATCGCCACCGGCAAGGCTGCGCTGCCGGAAATCACCCGTGCCGAAGGCGAGCTGTTCGCCAAGCTGAAACAGGCCGTGTTCGAAGTGTGCATGGATGTGGCCCAGGCCATCGTGCGTGACGGCGAAGGCGCGACCAAGTTCGTGACCGTTGAAGTCAACGGCGGCGGCAATCACCAGGAATGCCTGGATGTCGGCTACACCGTGGCCCACTCGCCGCTGATCAAGACGGCACTGTTTGCGTCCGACCCGAACTGGGGCCGCATTCTCGCCGCCGTTGGCCGTGCCGGCGTGCCGGATCTGGACGTGAGCAAGATCGACGTGTTCCTCGGTGACGTGTGCATCGCCAGCCGTGGCGCCCGCGCCGCGACCTACACCGAAGCCCAGGGCTCGGCGGTGATGCAGCAGGAAGAAATCACCATCCGGATCGAGCTGGGTCGCGGCGATTGCAGCGAAACCATCTGGACCACCGACCTGTCCCACGAGTACGTGAAGATCAACGCCGAATACCGCACCTGATCCCTGCCGAAGAGGGAGGTCTGCGGACCTCCTTTTCTTCTGTCCCATGAAAGGACCCGAACATGAGCCTTCACCTGATCATTGGCGACAAACTGCTTTCCTCCTGGTCCCTGCGCGCGGCGCTGGCGCTTGAACTGACCGGCGCGCCCTACACCGAAGAACTGGTCAAACTCGGCAAGCCCGACACTCGTGAGCGGCTGCTGGCGCACTCGCCGACCGCCAAGGTGCCGCTGCTGAAAACTGCCCGTGGCACCATCGCCGATTCTCTGGCGATTGCCGAATACCTGGCCGAACAGTTTCCTTCCGAACAACTCTGGCCGACCGATATCGCCGCCCGTGCCCAGGCCCGCTCCGCCTGCGCGCAGATGCACAGCGGCTTCTTCGCGATGCGCAATCACATGCCGTTCAACCTGAGCCACGATGCGCCACTCAATCCGGTGCCGCCTGAGGTGAAGGTCGACATCGAGCGCATGCTCGCGCTATGGGCCGAATGCCGCGCCGTTGCGACTGAGCCTGGACCTTACCTGTTTGGTCGGGTGTCGCTGGCCGATGCGTTCTTTGCACCGATTGCCGTGCGCCTGCGTACCTATCAGGTAAAGCTGCCCGCCGAAGATGAAGCCTATGTTGAAACCGTCTACCAATGGCCGGCCTTCAAGGCCTGGCAAAAGGCTGGACTGGAGGAATTGCAGTCGTGAAACGTGTACACGTCGCCGCCGCCGTCATTCGTGACGACAGCGGCAAGATTCTGATCGCCCGGCGTGCCGATACCCAGCATCAGGGCGGCCTCTGGGAATTTCCCGGTGGCAAGGTCGAAGCCGACGAGTCGGTGCAAACCGCGCTGGCCCGTGAGCTGCACGAAGAATTGGGCATCGTCGTCGGCGCCGCGCGGCCGCTGATCAAGGTGCGCCACGATTATCCGGACAAGCAGGTGTTGCTGGATGTCTGGGAAGTCTCGAGCTTCACCGGCGAACCCCATGGCGCCGAAGGCCAGCCATTGGCCTGGGTTTCGGCCAAGGAGCTGACGGATTACGAATTTCCGGCGGCGAACCAGCCGATCGTCGCGGCGGCGCGTCTGCCTGCCGAATACCTGATCACCCCGGAAGATCTGGAAACTCCGGCCTTGCTGCGCGGTATCCAGAAGGCGATCGCCGGTGGGATCAAGCTGATCCAGTTGCGTGCGCCCAATGGTTATGACCCGAAGTACCGCGATCTGGCGGTAGATGCGGTCGGCCTCTGTGCCGGCAAGGCGCAGTTGATGATCAAAGGCCCGTTCGAATGGCTGGGCGATTTCCCGGCCGCGGGCTGGCACATCACCTCGGCGCAACTGCGCAAGTACGCGGCTGCGGGGCGGCCGCTGCCGGCGGAGCGCTGGTTGGCGGCGTCCTGCCACAACGCTGAAGAACTGGCGCTGGCCGAGCAGATGGGCGTGGATTTCGTCACCCTGTCACCGGTGCAGCCGACGCTGACTCACCCGGATGCCCAGCCGTTGGGCTGGGAGCAGGCTTCGACGCTGATCGAAGGCTTCAGCAAACCGGTATTTCTACTGGGCGGTGTCGGCCCGGCGGAGCGCGAAAAAGCGTGGGATGCCGGGGCTCAGGGTGTGGCGGGGATTCGGGCGTTCTGGCCTGAGGCTTGATTCTTTACTGAGGCTGATGTCCCCTTCGCGGGCAAGCCCGCTCCCACATTTGATTGCATTCCAACTGTAGGAATACATTTCCCTGTGGGAGCGGGCTTGCTCCGGGCGGCGTTCCGACGAAGGCGTCCTGACAGTCGCTACTGCTGTGAAGGTTTCGCCGCCGGTTGCCACAGAATCTCGGCAATACCCTGGCGCCGCGCAATCAACCTCGCCGCGACAAACAACAGATCCGACAAGCGATTGATGTACGCCAGGCCAACCCCGGCCAACGGTTCGATCGCATTCAAATGCTGGCAACGACGTTCGGCACTGCGCGCCAGGCTACGGCAGACATGCGCTTGGGCAATCAGCATTGAACCACCCGGCAGAATGAAGTTCTCCAGCGGCCCCAATTCCTCGTTCCACACATCGATGGCCGATTCCAGCCGTTCGATTTCCGCTGTGTTCAGCGCCTGATATTCCGGCATCGCCAACTCGCCACCGAGATCGAACAGTCGGTGCTGGCAGGGCGCCAACACGTCGATCAACTCATTCAGCCCAGGACAGGTTTCGCGTTCAGCGAGCAATCCGGCCAGCAGCACGCCGACCTGACTGTTCAGCGTATCGACCTCGCCAATGGCCTCGATGCGCGGGTGATCCTTGGGCACGCGGCGGCCGTCGCCAAGTCCGGTTTCGCCCTTGTCGCCGGTGCGGGTGTAGATCTTCGACAAGCGAAAGCCCATGGTTTACCTCGGTAGTTGATTGGTTTCGGCGGCGATGGGCGCCGGTTGTGTCAGTGGCAGACGCAGGGTGAAGCAGGTACCTTGCCCCGGCGCCGACTGCACTTCCATCTGCCCTTTGTGGTTGTTGGTGATGATGAAGTACGACACTGACAAACCGAGTCCCGTTCCCTGGCCGATTTCCTTGGTGGTGAAGAACGGCTCGAAGGTGCGCTTGCGCACGTTCTCGCTCATGCCGATGCCGTTGTCCTCGACCTGGATCTCGGCCCAGGGTGGATTGAGCCGGGTACGCAGAGTGATCCGCCCAGGCTCGCTGTCATCTTCACGTTGGTGAATTGCCTGCGCGGCGTTTTTCAGCAGATTGAGCAGCACCTGCTCAAGTTCGTTGGCGGTGCCGGGCACAGGGCCCAGCGCCGGGTCGAACTGGCGAATGATCGCCTGACCCTTGAAGTCGAAGCCGATGGCCAGATCGAAGTCGTTACCGGCGATTTCCACCGCTTGATCGATCAATGCCGGCAAATCGCACGGCGCCATCTGGCGGTTGCTGCGACGACTGAAGCTGAGCATGTGGGTGACGATTTTTGCCGCCCGGGCGCCGGCCTGCTGGATGCCATCCAGCAATTGCGGGACTTCCCGGCCTTGCAGGTAGCGGTTGACTGCGTCCAGCTCGATGCCCAGTTGCTCGGCCTGTTCGAGGTTTTTCGGCAGGTCTGGCGACAGACGTCGGCGAATGTTCTGCACGTTGTGCAGGATCGCCCCCAACGGGTTGTTGATCTCGTGGGCCATGCCGGCGGCGAGGCCACCGACCGACAGCATTTTCTCCGACTGCACCATCATTTCTTCCAGCGACAGGCGCTGGGTGATGTCGTCGATCCGGATCACCACGCCGCGTCCGGCACCGCCCATCAACGGGTAGAAGGTGAGGGCGTAGTGTTTGGGCTCGTCGTCCTTGAACCATGTCACCCGCTCGATTTTCGCCACCGTGTGTTGCTCGACGGTCTGCTTGAGTTGCGGCAGGAACGGCTTGAGCGGCGCGAAGGCGAGGAAGATCGGCTGATTCAGCGCTTCGTCCAGCCGTGTACCGGAGAGGGCGCTGGCTTCCTGGTTCCATTGCGTGACGTAGAGCTGTTCGTCAAGTGCGATCAGCGCCGAGGGCATGGAGTCGATGATGCTGTTGAGGTAGTTCTGGAAACCGGTGAGCTTCTTCTCGATCTTGCTGCGCACCTGGACTTCCAGTTCCAGCTTGCGGTTGGTGTGGCGGGTTTCTTCGGCCAGACCCTGGGCCTGATCGTAGGCTGCCTGGGAATCGTCACGGGCGCGTTTGAGTTGCTGCTCCCGGGCCTCGATGCGCGAGAGCATGGTGTTGAACGCCTCGGCCAGACTGCCGATTTCGTCACGGTTGCCCCGTGAGGCGCGCAGGGCGTAATTCTCTTCGCGGGTCACCTGGCGGGACAGTTCTTCGAGTTGATGGATCGGCCGGGTAATCAGGCGCTTGATCTGCCGCGCGATGACCAGCCACAGCAGCACACTGAAAATCAGGATCCCCAGACTGGCCGTGAGTGTGCCGGTATAGAACGCTACTGGCAGTTCGCTGCTGGCCACCAAAAGCAGGTGGCCTGGTGCAGTGCCGGGGCGGGGCAGGGTGATGAGTTGATTGCTGCGAAATTCGGTCAGTTGCCAGGCTTCGATGTGTCGATAGCGCTCTGGCAATTTGAGTTTGTCGCCGTGTTGCAACTGCGCCAGACGTTCGCCTTTGCCGTCGTATAAAGCGGCGGCGCGCAGCGGGGAATAGCTGTCGAGTTCCTTGAGCAGCCGCTCGGCGCTTTGCGGCGACTGCAAGGCTTCGGCCACCAGGCTCGGGTTGGATACCAGCCGGCCGATGGTCTGCAACGCCTGAGGCGCCATGCTTTCCTGGGAGATGTAATAGGCGGCGCTGATAAAGGTCAGGTTGGCGACCAGCAGCACGGTGGTCAACAGCACCAGCAGGGCAGCCAGCAGTTTCTGGCCGACCGGCAGGTTTTCAAGACGCTGGCGCAATGGCATCAGGTTTATCGCAGAAAAGGAACAAGTGGCCAGCGTAGCCGCTGCTCAGTCGACGGGCAATCCGAGACTGTTCAGATGGGCGCTCAGGCGCTGCTGCAATTGCTTCAAATGCGGCAGGTTCAACTGATGACGCTCGGCTACCTTGCAGGCATGCCCGAGCAGATAGCTGATTTCGGTGCGGCGTTTATTGGCCACATCCTGATACATCGACGAGAAGTTCGCCGCCGTGGCCTGGATCACCCGTTCAACTTCCTGTTGCAGGTTGTCCGCCGCTGCCGGTTGCCCGCAGCATTCGAGCAGTTCGGTCAGTTCGCCGCACAGCGTCGCGACTTCGCAATGATGTTGCTGGAGGTCACCGTTGCGGCAATTGTGCAGCACCGTCAGCGGATTGATCGCACAGTTGAGCGCCAGTTTTCGCCACAGGCGGGTGAGGATATCGGCGCTCCATTCATGGGGGATTTTCGCTGCCTCAAGATCGTCCAGCCAGATGGGGGCCACGGGGTGACCGGCGTCGCCGAGCCAGGTGTAACCATGACCGGCAAACACCACGCGCCAGTCGCCATCGCGAAACGCGCCCTCGGTGCTGGAGGCGCTGATGCAGCGGGCTTGCGGGACACGCGCGGCGACCGCTTCCTGGCTGCCGAGGCCGTTCTGCAAAAGAATCAGTTCGGCGTCCGGCGCCAGACGATGGGCAAGTGCGGCCACGGCTGCTTCGGCGTCGTAGGCCTTGCAGGCCACCAGCAGGCGGCGAATCGGCCCGGGACTGTCCGGCGTTTCGCCGGGGATCGTGTAACGGCTGGCCACGCCTTGTTCGACGAGGGTGAGGCCGCCCGCCGTTGCATAGTCATGCAGACGGTCGACGTCGCGCAGGATCAACCGGACCGGCAACCCGGCCCGGGCCAGACGCGTGGCCCAGAGCGTGCCGAGACTTCCGGCGCCGAGGATGTGCCAAGGGGTGGACATCAGTTTTTCACTCGGTAAGGTACAGGCATGCAAGGCTCGCGGTGTCGGTGGGAAAAGACCCGTTATAATGAGCCCGATTTTAACCGCAAGCCAAGCGCGCCACGTCCTGAACGAGCGCGCCTTTTTATTGGAGAGATTACATGCCGTCGTTCGACGTGGTATCCGAACTGGACAAACACGAGCTCACCAACGCGGTCGAGAACGCCGCGAAGGATCTCGATCGTCGTTATGACCTGAAAGGCAAGGGCAGCTACGAGTACAAGGAAAAGGAACTGACCGTCAACCTGACCGCTGAAGCCGAGTTTCAGCTGGAAGCGATGATCGAAATCCTCAAGCTGGCACTGGTCAAGCGCAAGATTGATGTGCAATGCCTTGAGGTCAAGGACGCTTACGCATCGGGCAAAGTGATGAAGCAGGATGCCGTACTTCGGGAAGGCATCGACAAGGAGCTGGCGAAGAAGATCGTCGCTCATATCAAGGACGCCAAGCTCAAGGTGCAGGCCGCCATTCAGGGCGAGCAGGTACGTGTAACCGGCAAGAAGCGTGACGACCTGCAGGAAGCCATTGCTGCACTGCGTGCCAAGGAATTCGGCATGCCACTGCAGTTCAACAACTTCCGCGACTAAGCTTTCCGGTCGGGAACCTCTCGGCGTTTACAGCGTCCGAGGCCCAAGCAACGGCAGAAACGATTGAGCCATTTACGGCCCGGTCTTTCTGCCGCTGGTTTTTTACAGCCCGGGAAGCCGGTAATCAGGAGATAAAAGATGGATTTGAATGCTGAGGTAGACAACCTGGTCAAGGCATCCCAGGCGTGGATTCCGATGATCATGGAATACGGCAGCCGTGTGCTGCTGGCGGTGATCACCCTGGCCATCGGCTGGTGGCTGATCAACAAGGTCACGCAAAAGCTCGGCGGCCTGTTGGCTCTGCGCAACGCCGACCTGGCCCTGCAAGGTTTCATCAGCAGCCTGGCCAACATCATTCTCAAGGTGCTGCTGATCGTCAGCGTGGCGTCGATGATCGGCGTCGAGACCACTTCGTTCGTCGCGGCGATCGGTGCGGCGGGTCTGGCCATCGGTCTGGCGTTGCAGGGCAGCCTGGCGAACTTCGCCGGCGGCGTGCTGATTCTGCTGTTCCGTCCGTTCCGCATTGGTGACTGGATCGAAGCCCAGGGTGTGGCGGGTACCGTCGACAGCATCCAGATCTTCCACACCGTGCTGCGCACCGGCGACAACAAGACCATCATCGTCCCGAACGGCAATCTGTCGAATGGCATCATTACCAACACCAACCGTCAGCCAACCCGCAAGGTTGTGTTCGACGTAGGTGTGGATTACGAAGCCGATCTGCAAAAGGCCCGTCAGGTGCTGCTGGATCTGGCCAAGGATGAGCGCGTTCTGCAGGATCCGGCGCCGCAGGCCGTTATTTCGACACTGGGTGACAGCTCGATCACTGTTTCCCTGCGCGTGTGGGTTAAAACTGCGGATTATTGGGATGTGATGTTCATGTTTAACGAACAGTCGCGTGATCGTTTAAAGACTGCAGGCATTGATATTCCTTTCCCGCAACGAGTGATTCGTGTGGTTCAGGAATCGGCGGTGTAATGATAGGTTGCTAATTAATTGGCTGACTTATCGGTCAGGCATCTATTACAAGTGACAGGCAATAAAAAAGGCCCATCGGAAGATGGGCCTTTTTGTTTTGTTACCGCAACTAACGCGGTGCGATTACAAAAGCGACAGCGGGTAGTCGACGATCAGACGGAACTCTTTGGTATCGCCTTCACCTTCGTCGGCGTTAGCAAAGTGCCAGGCCTGACGAATACGGAAGGACAGGTCTTTGGCCGGGCCAGACTGAACTACGTATTTGGCTTCGAAGTTGGTTTCGTTGTGTTTGCCATCTTCGCCATACAGACCGGTGTAGGCGCTGCCTGCCGGAGTGTGGGTGCCGTCGATGTCCCAGCCTTTAACGTAACGGGTCATGAAGCTCAGACCTGGAACGCCGTACTCGGCCATCTTGATGTCATAACGGATCTGGGCAGATTTCTCGCCTGGGCCGTTGAAGTCAGAGTACTGGATGGAGTTGGCGAGGAAGATCGAGTCACCGCCACGGTTGGATGGGCCGTGGCCACCAACGCCGATGTAGTCGAACGGCGTGTCACCGTTGATCTTCTGGAAGGCCAGGGTGATGGTGTGTGCTTTCAGGAACGACAAGGCGGTTGCCAGGGAGAATGCAGTGTTGCTGATGTCGCCTGCGTTGGCGCTGCCGGTATCCGTGGTGCGGTAGATGTTGAAGTCAGTGTTCAGCGAAGTGTCACCACCGAATGGCGTGGTGAGGTTCACGTTGGCGTAGTACTGGTTCCAGATGTCTTCCAGCTTGGCGCCATACAGCGATGCGCTGAGGTTTTCAGTGATGCCGTACTTGCCGCCGAAGTAGTCGATGCTGTCGGCCTGTACGCCGGCGTAGGTTGCCCACAGCTCGCCATCATGGGCGTTCTTGTCCTGGGCGGTCGCCGCGTAGAAGTGACCGGCTTCGAGGTCAAGGTCTTTGACTTCGCTGCTCTGCAGCTGGAAGCCGCTGGCAGTTTGAGGAAGGATACGGGAACCGCCGACAGCGAACACTGGAGCAGTGCTTGGCTGCATGTCACCGATTTTCAGCTCGGTTTTGGATACGCGAAACTTGATGGCAGCGCCGGCTTTACCCTGGCTGTCGTTGGCTTCGCGGATGCCGTTGGCATTGGGGAGGTTGGCACGGCTCATGTTGCCCGAACCGCTGGTGCCATCACCGCCGTCCAGTTTGATGGCCAGGTAACCGAATGCGTCGACGCCGACGCCTACGGTGCCTTGGGTGTAGCCGGAGCTGAAGTTGCCCCAAATGCCCTGGGTCCAGTCTTTCTGATCCCGGGAACGGTCTTTGTTGTCACGGTTAAAGTAATAGTTGCGAATCAGCAAATCAGCTTTCGCGTCTTCAACAAAGCCTTTGGCTTCAGCCTGGTCACTTACGAACGGTGCGGCCGTAGCCATCTGAGTACTGGCTGCTGCTGCAACTGCCAGTGCGATCATGCTCCACTTCATCACGCGCATCGTGATTTGCTCCTTTGGTTTTAGAAGAGTACTGCCGTCCCACCTGTTTTATTATCTGGGCGGCTCTTTCTTTTTGTGTCGGCGCAAACTTATATCACGCCGACCATGTTGGCGATACTTGCGAATCCAACCTTTCAGCTTCTTTACGAGCGTGTCGCAATCGGCTTGGTAGATGTCGCAAATTTACAGTCCAAATGCAATGGGACTGACAACTTCAGCGCTGTTTTACAGAGCTTGAGCATCGGTAAAAAAGAGTCCCTTGGCAAAACGCTTGAATCTCCATCGGGCAACCCTGCCACTGTTTTTATGGGGCTCAAGGCATCCACTTCGTGTGGTGCGCTTATAGTCCATATGGGTATGAATGCAACAAGCGTGCACAAACCGCTGAATCGTTCCGGTTTTTTTCAAGGTGCTCGTCTGACGCTGTGAAAACCTCATAAAACCGGGGGCCTCGAGGGCCTTTCATACAGGCTTGACGCCATCCTTCGCATGGTGTTGCTCCTTCAGTTTCGCTGCGCGACAACCAAAAACGTTACCGGTTCACCCCGTGAGTGAGTATTCGGCGGATGCCCGACGCATTGAGCGTAGACGCACTGTGCGGTTTTGGTGCAAAAAAATTCAAAGGCTGTACTGAATTCATACAGTTGGGACGCTGGATGAACGTGAACACTGAGGTGTGTGCGGGTCATTTTGCTCTGCTCATTCGCACTCCCGGTTCCGTCCTGGTGCGCTCAAGTCATAAATGTCACATCTCGGGGCGTGGAGGAATTCTTTCGGCAATGCTGTTCGCCGTGAAGGTCTCTCCAATCGCAGGTATGCTGCCATCCAGTCGCTTGGCTCGCCGCGTTCGTGGCGGGGCGCTAAGCTGAAAACAGGTCATTCGCCGGGAGTGCGCGCAGTGTTTGCTTTAGATTCACGACTTCAACAGGACACGCTGACCATCGGCGATTTCCCGCTTTGCCGACTGCTGTTGTCCAACGACGCCAACTACCCATGGTTCATCCTGGTGCCACGCCGCGACGATATCAGCGAGTTGTTTCAGTTGGATTTCGCCGACCAGCAGCGCCTGTGGCAGGAAACCACCGCCCTGGCCGAAGTGCTCAAGGATTCCTTCGACGCCGACAAAATGAATGTTGCGACCCTGGGTAACGTGGTCAGCCAACTGCATATGCATGTGATCGTACGTAAACGGGACGATGCCGCCTGGCCGGCACCGGTCTGGGGCAAACATCCCGCCAAGCCTTACAGTGCCGGGCAAGTGGCTGCGATTCGCGAGCGCCTGCGTCTGGTGCTGGACGAAGACTTCACTTTTCTGGAGGGCTGAGTCATGAGTTTCGAACAACGTGTTACTGAACTGGAAAGCCGCCTGGCGTTTCAGGACGACACCATTCAGGCATTGAACGATGTGCTGGTGGAACAGCAGCGAGTGGTCGAGCGCCTGCAATTGCAGATGGCAGCCGTACTCAAGCGCCAGGAAGAGATGGTGGGGCAGATCGGATCGTTTGAAGAAGATGCGCCACCGCCACACTATTGAAATGTGTGCGGGCATGCTTCCGTGCTCCCATTAAAAAACCGCGAACAGCCAGGCTGTTCGCGGTTTTTTTTATTGCGGGGACGTGGATCAGCGGCGCGGCAGGGCAGCGATCACGTCTTCGGCCTGCAGGCCCTTGTCACGGTTCATCACCGAGAACTCCACGCGCTGGCCTTCGACCAGGACGCGGTGGCCTTCGCCACGGATGGCGCGAAAGTGCACGAAAATATCATCGCCGGAATCCCGGGAGATAAAGCCGAAGCCCTTGGAGGTGTTGAACCACTTGACGGTGCCGGTATCGCGATTGCTCATGTCGTAGCTGGTGGGAGCGGCGGCCGGGGCGGACTTGTAGAAGCTGATGGCCAGGTGCAGGACCACGGCAACCAGAGCGATCACCAGGCTGAACAGCACGGCTGGCTGGCCGGCGATGACAGGCATCGGCGCGATCAGGGTCAGGGTTTGCAGGACGACGGTCAGAACCAGCAAGGCGCTGACCAGATTTTGCAGATGCTGGCGCGGACCTTTGTTCCAGTAGGGAATAACTGGCGCAAGGATCAGGTTCAGCAGGCCGAAAAAGGCCAGGTAAAGTGCATCGGGTTGTTGCAGGTAAGGTACCGCTTCGGACTTCAGGCTAGGTATGAAGGACAGCAGCAAGGCTGCTGCGCCCATTAGCAGGTGGACGATTTTCAACATTTTTATTGACTCACGTTATGACGGCTCACAAGGAAGAGCTGAGAGCGCACGGTTCGCTTCGGAACAATAAGAGGCGTTGGACACGTGCACGGCATCAGCCTATGCGCAGGCCCGGAAAACGGGGCGTAGCGACACACTGCCTATTTAACAGTAAAGCCTGCGGCTACTCAAATCACGCCGGCCAGCGGCAGGTACCGGACGATTTGTCGCGTCTATCGGGCCCATGCGGGGGCTGCGGGGCGGGGGTGGCCTTGCTACAGTGAACCGACACCTGCTGGATGAATTTCAATCGCCGTTAGGGGGTAAGCATGGCAATCGATATCGGTATCAGTGAAGAAGACCGCAAATCCATCGTCGAAGGGCTCTCGCGCCTGCTGTCGGACACTTACGTGTTGTATCTGAAGACCCACAACTTCCACTGGAACGTCACCGGGCCGATGTTCCGGACCCTGCATCTGATGTTCGAGGAGCAATACAACGAACTGGCCCTGGCAGTCGACTTGATTGCCGAACGCATCCGGGCGCTGGGCTTTCCGGCGCCGGGCGCGTACGCGACCTACGCTCGCCTGTCTTCCATTAAAGAGGAGGAGGGCGTGCCGAGTGCCGAGGACATGATCAAACAACTGGTCGAGGGGCAGGAGGCGGTCACGCGCACGGCGCGGGGGATTTTCCCTCTGCTGGACAAGGTCAGTGACGAACCGACTGCCGACCTGCTGACCCAACGCATGCAGGTTCACGAGAAAACCGCGTGGATGCTTCGTGCATTGCTCGAGGCCTGATGACGGGAGGCGCACGGATGTTCATGGTTCGTGCGCTCTTCTTTCCCCTCGGAAACTTCACCCGCGACGGTAGGAAACCAGGAAGACGCCCCGCCGCTCCATGATCCTCCGTATCGTGTTGGCTTATCCTACGTGGATGGTCAATAAGTCGTCTGGATCCGCCTTTGCACCTGCGCTTTTAATGAGGTCACAGGATTTCGCCTTGAACACAGGCGCAAAATGGCAAAGGAGTGTCAGCTATATGGAAGGTGGAGGCAGGCGACGAGATATTGCAGTCGATTTGCAGCAGGAAAAGTTCGGGGAGCCGTTTCTCGGCGGGTTCGACATGGAGTTGATCCGGCCACTGTCCCGATCGGTACGCTTGAACGGGTTCGCGACCTGCATGCGGCTGGAGCAGGTTTACTGGAATATTCTGGGCCGGATGGCCGAAGACAATTGCTGTTCGGTCGGCGCGCTGTTGTCCCGTGTCGATCGTGAAGTGCACCTGCGCCATGGCGGGGTGAAAAACTTCAGCGGTCTGGTGCGGGTGGTGTGCGTGGTGCATGGCCTGCGGGATTCTCCGGGGACGCCCGCCGCGGGTTGTCACTGACAAGACGGCCTGTGCAGTCTTCCGGCTGCACAGGCCGCATTTAATGGATATAATCCCGCTCTTTCGCCGCACAGCCCTGCGTGTGCTGGCAATCTGATTGCCGAGACAACCCCATGCCGATGTACGATTACCAATGTGCTTCCTGTGGTCATCAGTTGGAAGCCATTCAAAAGATCAGTGACGCACCATTGGTCGATTGCCCTGCCTGCCAGGCGCCGGAACTCAAGAAGCAACTGTCGATGCCGGGCTTTCGCCTCAGTGGCAGCGGCTGGTACGAAACCGATTTCAAGACCGGCGCGAAGAAGAATCTGGCCGGTGGCGACAAATCTGACTAGGGTTCAAACCCAGGTCGAACGACACGCGCGAGTTTCCACAGATTGCACATTGCTTGAGTGCAACCGGATCTCCACCGAATTTCGAATTACGAGAAGCGAACCACTACCATGATGCGCAGCCATTATTGCGGCCAACTGAACGAAAGCCTGGAAGGCCAGGAAATTACCCTTTGCGGATGGGTTCACCGTCGTCGCGACCACGGCGGGGTGATTTTCCTCGATATCCGTGATCGTGACGGTCTGGCCCAGGTAGTGTTCGATCCGGATCGCGCCGAGAGCTTCGCCGCTGCCGATCGCGTGCGCAGCGAATACGTCGTGAAGATCACCGGCAAGGTTCGCCTGCGTCCAGCCGGTGCCACCAACGCCAACATGGCGTCGGGCATGATCGAAGTGCTGGGCTACGAGCTGGAAGTGCTGAACGAGTCGGAAACCCCGCCGTTCCCGCTGAACGAGTTCTCCGACGTCGGCGAAGAAACCCGCCTGCGTTATCGCTTCCTGGACCTGCGTCGTCCGGAAATGGCCGAGAAGCTGCGTCTGCGTTCGCGCATGACCACCAGCATCCGTCGCTACCTGGACGAAAACGGCTTCCTCGACGTCGAAACGCCGATCCTGACCCGTGCCACTCCGGAAGGCGCGCGTGACTATCTCGTGCCGAGCCGTACCCACGCTGGTTCGTTCTTCGCGCTGCCCCAATCGCCACAGCTGTTCAAGCAACTGCTGATGGTCGCCGGCTTCGACCGCTACTACCAGATCGCCAAGTGCTTCCGTGACGAAGACCTGCGTGCCGACCGTCAGCCTGAGTTCACTCAGATCGACATCGAGACCAGCTTCCTCGACGAAAAGGACATCATGGGCCTGACCGAAGGCATGATCCGCAACCTGTTCAAGGAAGTGCTGGATCTGGAATTCGGCGAATTCCCTCACATGACCTTTGAAGAAGCCATGCGCCGTTACGGTTCCGACAAGCCGGACCTGCGTAACCCGCTGGAACTGGTCGACGTGGCCGATCAGCTGAAAGAAGTTGATTTCAAGGTCTTCAGCGGTCCTGCCAACGATCCGAAATGCCGTATCGCCGCGCTGCGCGTTCCAGGCGGGGCGAGCATGCCGCGCAAGCAGATCGACGACTACACCAAGTTCGTCGGCATCTACGGTGCCAAGGGCCTGGCGTACATCAAGGTCAACGAGCGCGCTGCCGGTGTTGAAGGTTTGCAATCGCCGATCGTGAAAAACATCCCGGAAGCCAACCTGAACGTGATCCTCGATCGCGTCGGCGCAGTCGATGGCGATATCGTGTTCTTCGGTGCCGACAAGGCCAAGATCGTCAGCGAAGCCCTGGGCGCGCTGCGTATCAAGCTCGGTCACGACCTGAAGCTGCTGACTTGCGAATGGGCTCCGATGTGGGTCGTTGACTTCCCGATGTTCGAAGAGAACGACGACGGCAGCTTCTCGGCTCTGCACCACCCGTTCACCGCGCCGAAGTGCTCGCCTGAAGAGCTGGAAGCCAACCCGGCAGGCGCTTTGTCCCGTGCCTATGACATGGTGCTGAACGGCACCGAACTGGGTGGCGGTTCGATCCGTATCCACCGTAAAGAGATGCAACAGGCGGTGTTCCGTCAGCTGGGCATCAACGAAGCGGAACAGGAAGAGAAGTTCGGCTTCCTGCTCGACGCCCTGAAATACGGCGCGCCGCCGCACGGTGGCCTGGCCTTCGGTCTGGACCGTCTGGTAATGCTGATGACCGGCGCCCAGTCGATCCGTGAAGTGATCGCCTTCCCGAAAACCCAGAGTGCTGCCGATGTGATGACGCAGGCGCCGGGTGTTGTGGATGCGAAGGCATTGCGCGAATTGCACATTCGTTTGCGCGAGACGCCAAAGGCCGAGTAAGACGGGCCTGAAGGCGCATCTTCGGATGCGCCTTTTTTCTTTCTGCAGTGATTGAAAACAAGTTTTTTTGCTGGCCGATGCACTTGCATGGCGGGCATTGTTCAAGAGAATTCGGAGCGAGTTATGGCAGGTCATTCCAAGTGGGCGAACATCAAGCACCGCAAAGAACGCCAGGATGCCAAGAGAGGCAAGATCTTCACCAAGTGGATCCGCGAACTGACCGTGGCGGCCCGTCAGGGCGGCGGTGATCCGGGCTCCAACCCGCGTCTGCGTCTGGCCCTGGACAAGGCACTGGGCGCCAACATGAGCCGGGACATCATCGACCGTGCCGTTGCCCGTGGCGCCGGTGCGACCGAAGCCGACAACGTTGAAGAGCTGACCTACGAAGGTTACGGCCCGGGTGGCGTGGCGGTGATGGTCGAGTGCATGACCGACAACCGCAACCGTACCGCAGCGGCTGTGCGCCATGCGTTCAGCAAGTGTGGCGGCAACCTCGGTACCGACGGTTCGGTAGCCTACCTGTTCGAACGCAAGGGCCAGATCAGCTTTGCGCCAGGCGTCGACGAAGACGCGCTGACGGAAGCGGCGCTGGAAGCCGATGCCGACGACGTGGTCAGCCACGAAGACGGCTCGATCGACGTATTCACCTCGTTCACCAGTTTCTATGCGGTGCGCACTGCCCTGGAAGCCGCAGGTTTCAAGGGTGATGACGCGGAAATCGTCATGCAGCCGACCACCAGCGCCGAACTGGATCTGGAGGGGGCCGAGAAGGTGCTCAAGCTGATCGATATGCTGGAAGACCTGGACGACGTGCAGAACGTCTACTCCAACGCGGACATTCCGGAAGACGTGGCCGCTCAGCTCGGTTAAGAGCGGCTAGGCTGCAATGTGGGAGCTGGCTCGCCAGCGATGGCGTCGGCACATCAGGTAATGATGGTGCCTGACACACCGTCATCGCTGGCAAGCCAGCTCCCACATTTGTTATGCGTTATCTCGAATTCAGTGCTTTTACCGAACCTGCAGGCGTTATGACTTTAATTCTT
Organism: Pseudomonas sp. 1; assembly: GCF_056626735.1. Classification (NCBI taxonomy): domain Bacteria; kingdom Pseudomonadati; phylum Pseudomonadota; class Gammaproteobacteria; order Pseudomonadales; family Pseudomonadaceae; genus Pseudomonas; species Pseudomonas sp. 1. The sequence continues at coordinate 93,528 of NZ_JBWXMQ010000002.1, forward strand.
GGTATCGACCCCGGTTCGCGCATTACCGGTTACGGCATCGTTCGCGATACCGGACGCGGCGGTTGCATCTATGTCGCCTCGGGTTGCATCCGCACCGGTGCCGGCGAGCTGCACGAGCGCCTGCAGATCGTCTATCGCGGCGTGCGGGAAATCATTCAGACCTACGGCCCGGTGACCATGGGCATCGAAAAGGTGTTCATGGCGAAAAACGCCGATTCGGCGCTCAAGCTCGGGCAGGCCCGTGGGGCCGCTATCGTTGCCGGCGCCGAAGAGAGCCTGGAGATTGCCGAGTACACGGCCACCCAGGTCAAGCAGGCCGTGGTCGGCACCGGCGCCGCCAATAAAGAGCAGGTGCAGATGATGGTCATGCATATGCTCAAGCTCACCAGCAAACCGCAAATCGACGCATCGGACGCCCTGGCCATCGCCATTTGTCACGCTCACACCCGCTCCAGTCTGTTGCCGCACGGCCTGGGAACGGCACGCAGTCGTGGCGGGCGCCTGCGTCTCTGATAGCATCAGCAGTCAATTTCACGGAGTGTGGATTTCGCGCCTGGGTCGTCGGCCGTAAATCCATGTTCTGTCGGTCGCCAGCCCACGGCTGGCCAACGCTCAAGGATCTGAAACGTGATTGGACGCTTGCGCGGCACTCTGGCTGAGAAACAGCCGCCGCACCTGATTCTGGATGTAAATGGCCTCGGGTATGAGCTGGAAGTGCCCATGACCACCCTTTATCGTCTGCCGTCGGTCGGTGAACCGCTGACCTTGCACACCCATTTGGTCGTACGCGAAGACGCGCAGTTACTCTATGGTTTTGCCGGCAAGCGTGAGCGAGACTTTTTTCGCGAGTTGATCCGTCTCAATGGTGTGGGGCCGAAACTGGCCCTGGCCTTGATGTCGAGTCTGGAAGTCGATGAGCTGATCCGCTGCGTGCAGTCCCAGGACACCTCGGCGCTGACCAAGGTGCCGGGCGTGGGCAAGAAAACCGCCGAGCGTCTGCTGGTCGAGCTCAAGGATCGATTCAAGGCCTGGGAAACCTCGCCGGCCATGTTTGCGCTGGTTCCGAACCAGCCGGACGGCCCGGCGCCGGTCAATACCGCCGAGAATGATGCGGTCAGCGCGCTGATTTCTCTGGGTTACAAGCCACAGGAAGCGAGCAAGGCGATTTCCGCAATCAAAGAGAAAGGCCTGAGCAGCGAAGACATGATTCGACGCGCCCTGAAGGGAATGATTTAAGTGATTGAAGCTGATCGTCTGATCGCCGCCACGCACAGTCCGCGTGAGCGCGAAGAAGTCCAGGATCGGGCGATACGTCCCGTCAGTCTGGCCGAATACATCGGCCAGCCGACCGTTCGCGAGCAGATGGAACTGTTTATCCAGGCCGCCCGTGGTCGTAGCGAATCCCTCGACCACACCCTGATCTTCGGTCCGCCGGGGCTGGGTAAAACCACCCTGGCGAACATCATCGCCGAGGAAATGGGCGTATCGATCAAGAGCACTTCCGGTCCGGTGCTTGAGCGTCCGGGTGACCTGGCGGCGCTGTTGACCAATCTCGAACCGCACGATGTGCTGTTCATCGATGAAATCCATCGTCTGTCGCCGATTGTTGAAGAAGTGCTGTACCCGGCCATGGAAGATTTCCAGCTCGACATCATGATCGGTGAAGGGCCGGCGGCGCGTTCGATCAAACTCGATCTGCCGCCGTTCACCCTGGTCGGTGCAACCACGCGGGCAGGCATGCTGACCAATCCGTTGCGCGACCGTTTCGGCATCGTCCAGCGCCTCGAGTTCTACAGCACTGCTGATCTGGCGACGATTGTCAGCCGTTCGGCGAGCATTCTCGGTCTGCCGCTGGATCCGGAAGGGTCTTTCGAGATCGCTCGCCGCGCTCGGGGCACGCCGCGAATCGCCAACCGATTGTTGCGCCGGGTGCGGGATTTCGCCGAAGTCCGGGCCAAGGGGCACATCACCAAGTCCGTCGCGGATCTGGCGCTGAACCTGCTGGATGTCGACGAGCACGGTTTTGATCATCAGGACCGGCGTCTGCTCTTGACCATGATCGAAAAGTTCGATGGCGGCCCGGTGGGCATCGACAGTCTGGCGGCGGCGATCAGTGAAGAACGCCACACCATTGAGGACGTGCTCGAGCCGTACCTCATTCAGCAGGGGTACATCATGCGGACGCCGCGCGGCAGGGTGGTTACTCGCCACGCGTACCTGCATTTTGGTTTAAACATTCCGACACGAATGGGCGAAATGCCCGTGGCAGACGAGTTTCTTGATGCCGTGGACGATTGATACACATTTAATGGCGATTTATTCAGCGTTTGTACTGTCTCAGGACGGTACTTTTGCGGTAAAGCCTTTGAACATTGAAAAACAGTTGCCTGGCCGGATTGGCAACCCGAGGAGTAAGCACTAGAGTATGCGCGCGCAAAACGGGCTTGAGCCGTTCGCACATCGTTGTCGCGTTTATTACGAGGACACCGATGCGGGCGGCATCGTGTATTACGTTAATTACCTCAAGTTTATGGAACGGGCTCGAACCGAGCGGCTCCGGGAGCTGGGCTTTGCCCAGTCGGCGCTGGCAGGGGAGGACCTGTTGTTCGTCGTGCATTCCAGCGAAGCGCGTTATCACGCGCCGGCGCGACTGGACGACGAGCTTCTGGTAAGCGCTGATGTAATCGAATTGAACCGTGCCAGCCTGCGCTTTCGACAGCAGGTCAGGCGGGCAACGGATAATGTGCTGCTCTGCGAAGGGCAGTTTCTGGTGGCCTGTGTGCGCACTAACAGTTTGAAACCCCGGGCCCTTCCCGAAGACCTGCGTGCGGCCTTTGCCGACGCGGTCGGCACGGGTACACACTCAAAGCAGGAGATAAAGCGTGGAAGCTAACGTCGTCGACCATTCCTCCATGTGGAGCCTGGTCAGCAATGCCAGCATCGTGGTGCAGTTGGTAATGTTGACCCTGGTGGCCGCATCGGTGACCTCATGGATCATGATCTTTCAGCGCAGCAATCTGCTGCGCGCCGGTCGACGCGCCCTGGAGAGCTTCGAGGAGCGCTTCTGGTCGGGTATCGACCTGTCCAAGCTCTATCGTCAGGCCGGCAGCAACCCGGATCCGGATTCGGGCGTCGAGCAGATCTTCCGTGCCGGCTTCAAGGAGTTTTCCCGTCTGCGTCAGCAGCCAGGTGTCGATCCTGAAGCGGTGATGGAAGGTGTGGCCCGTGCCATGCGCGTCGCCATCTCCCGCGAAGAAGAAAAGCTCGAGCAGAGCCTGCCGTTCCTCGCTACCGTGGGTTCCGTCAGTCCGTACATCGGTCTGTTCGGTACCGTCTGGGGGATCATGAACTCCTTCCGTGGTCTGGCCAGCGCACAACAGGCCACCCTGGCCACTGTGGCACCCGGCATCGCCGAAGCCCTGATCGCCACTGCGATCGGTCTGTTCGCCGCAATCCCGGCCGTTATCGCTTACAACCGTTTCTCTGCCCGCAGCGAAACCTTGCTGAGCCGCTACTACACCTTCGCCGATGAATTCCAGGCGATCCTGCACCGCAAAGTGCACACCAGCGAAGAATAAGCAGGTATTTCCCGATGGCTTTAATCACTCGAGCCCGACACAAGCGCAAGCCGGTCGCCGAGATGAACGTAGTGCCTTACATCGACGTGATGCTGGTGCTGCTGGTCATCTTCATGGTGACTGCGCCGATGCTCAATCAGGGCGTGAAGGTGGATCTGCCCAAGGTTTCCAGCGAAGCCTTGCCGCAGGACAACAACACCCAGGTGCTGACCATTTCGATCAAGGCTGACAAGACCTACTACTGGAACCTTGGCAGCGAAGTCGACACCGAGAAGCAACAGGACCGGGCCATGACCCTGCCACAGATGACCGACGCGGTGACCAAGATCATTCGCGCCGGCACTGAAGGCGGCAAGCGTACCCAGGTCTTCATCCGTGGCGACAAGTCCGTCGATTATGGCTCCGTCATGGGCGCCATGGGCGGGTTGCAGAAAGCCGGGGTCGGTAACGTTGGCTTGATCACCGAGGCGCCCTGATGCAGCAACAGCGAGAGCCGTCCGCCTCGGAAAGCTACTTCTGGCCCAGCGTCTGGGCGATTGGCTTGCACGTGCTGGTGTTCGGCATGCTGTTTGTCAGTTTCGCCATGACGCCTGAGCTGCCGCCGGCCAAGCCGATTGTCCAGGCGACCCTGTACCAGCTGAAATCGAAAAGTCAGGCGACCACCCAGACCAATCAGAAGATTGCGGGTGAGGCGAAGAAATCCGCCGCGCGCCAGACCGAAGTCGAGCAGATGGAGCAGAAAAAGGTCGAGCAGGAAGCGGTGAAAGCTGCGGAACAAAAGAAAGAAGAAGCGGCTCAAAAGGCCGAGGAAGCCAAGAAGGCCGATGAGGCGAAGAAAGCGAACGAGGCGAAGAAGGCTGATGAAGCCAAGAAAGCCGAAGACGCGAAGAAAGCCGCTGAGGCCAAGAAGGCAGAAGAGAAACAATTGGCTGATATAGCCAAGAAGAAAGCCGAAGAAGAAGCCAAGAAGGCTGCTGAAGAAGAGGCCAAGAAAGCGGCCGCTGAAGAAGCCAAGAAGAAGATCGTCGAAGACGCGAAAAAGAAAGCCGCCGAAGACGCCAAGAAGAAAGCTGAAGCTGAAGAGGCGAAGAAGAAAGTCGCCGAAGACGCGAAGAAGAAAGCTGCTGCCGATGCTGCGAAGAAGAAAGCGCAGGAAGCGGCACGTAAATCCGCCGAAGACAAAAAGGCTCAGGCCCTGGCAGATTTGCTTTCCGACACGCCGCAGCGCCAGCAGGCCTTGGCCGATGAGCAGGGCGATGAAGTCGCGGGCAGTTTCGATGACCTGATTCGTGCGCGGGCAGCGGAAGGCTGGGCACGTCCACCTTCGGCACGCAAAGGCATGACGGTTGTGCTGCAGATCGGCATGTTGCCGGACGGTACGGTGACTTCGGTCAGCGTGGCCAAGTCCAGTGGCGACGGTCCGTTCGATGCATCTGCAGTGGCAGCGGTCAAGAATATTGGACGTTTGACGGAAATGCAGGGAATGAAGCCGAGCGATTTCGCTCCGTATCGTTCATTCAAGATGACATTCACACCTGAGGATCTAGCCTTGTGAGAAACCTTCTTCGAGGAATGCTGGTCGTGATCTGCTGCATGGCAGGGATCGCGATGGCGGATGAAAAGAACATTCTGGTCACCAGTGGCAGTGATCGGGCGACTCCGATCGCCGTCGTGCCGTTCGGTTTCCAGGGCGGTGCCGTCCTGCCGGATGACATGGCTGAAATCATTGGTAACGATTTGCGCAACTCGGGCTACTACTCGCCGATTCCGAAGCAAAACATGATCAGCCAGCCAAGCCAGCCGAGCGAAATCATCTTCCGCGACTGGAAGGCGGTGGGCGCGCAATACATGATGGTCGGCAGCATCGTGCCGGCCGGCGGCCGTCTGCAGGTGCAGTGGGCTTTGTTCAACGTCGCCACCGAGCAGAAAGTGGCTGACGGCAGTGTGTCCGGCACCACCGAACAGCTGCGCGACATGGCGCACTACATCTCCGATCAGTCCTTCGAAAAACTGACCGGCATTAAAGGTGCATTCTCGACTCGCCTGCTGTACGTCACAGCCGAGCGTTTCTCCGAGAAGAACACCCGTTACACCCTGCAGCGCTCGGACTATGACGGCGCCCGCGCCGTGACCTTGCTGCAATCGCGTGAGCCGATCCTGTCGCCGCGTTTTGCACCGGACGGCAAGCGTATCGCCTACGTGTCGTTCGAGCAGAAGCGTCCGCGCATCTTCATGCAGAACATCGACACCGGTCGCCGCGAGCAGATCACCAACTTCGAAGGCCTGAACGGCGCGCCAGCCTGGTCGCCGGACGGCAATCGCCTGGCGTTCGTATTGTCGAAGGACGGTAACCCGGACATCTACGTGATGAACCTCGGTTCGCGTCAGATCACCCGCGTGACCGCAGGTCCTGGCATCAACACCGAACCGTACTGGGGCAAGGATGGCTCGACCATCTACTTCACCTCCGACCGTGGCGGCAAGCCGCAGATCTACAAGACCAGCGCCGGTGGCGGCGGTGCCGAGCGCGTGACGTTCGTGGGCAACTACAACGCCAACCCCAAGCTTTCGGCAGATGAAAAGACCCTGGTGATGATCCATCGTCAGGACGGTTTCACCAATTTCAAAGTGGCGGCCCAGGATTTGCAGCGCGGAAGTGTAAAAATCCTCACTGATAGCACTCTGGACGAGTCGCCTACTGTTGCGCCCAACGGCACCATGGTAATCTACGCCACCCGCCAGCAGGGCCGGGGAGTCTTGATGCTCGTGTCCATTAATGGACGCGTGAGGCTCCCGCTTCCTACCGCTCAAGGCGAAGTCAGAGAACCGTCCTGGTCCCCTTACCTGAACTGACGCGGCGCTTTACGTTTTACTTAACACACTGGGGTTCATTAGGAGTTTCACGATGGAAATGCTGAAGTTTGGTAAATTTGCTGCGCTGGCTCTGGCCATGGCTGTAGCTGTAGGTTGCTCGTCCAAAGGCGGCGACAACGCCGGTGAAGGCGCTGTTGATCCAAACGCTGGTTACGGCGCAAACACTGGTGCAGTTGACGGTTCCCTGAGCGAAGAAGCTGCTCTGCGCGCAATCACCACCTTCTACTTCGAATACGACAGCTCGGACCTGAAGCCAGAAGCCATGCGCGCTCTGGACGTTCACGCCAAAGACCTGAAAGCAAACGGCGCTCGCGTTGTTCTGGAAGGCAACACCGACGAACGTGGTACTCGTGAGTACAACATGGCACTGGGCGAGCGTCGTGCGAAAGCCGTTCAGCGCTACCTGGTACTGCAAGGTGTTTCCCCAGCTCAGCTGGAACTGGTTTCCTACGGCGAAGAGCGTCCAGTTGCTACCGGCAACGACGAGCAGTCCTGGGCTCAAAACCGTCGCGTCGAACTGCGTAAGTAATTCGATATGCGAACGTGCCGTCGTGCTGTAACTGTTCTGGCTCTCAGCCTCGCGCCGCTTGCGGCGTGGGCTGCGGTTCCTGTGGTCGATGACAACTCCGGTTATAACAATAGCGGGAGCAGTTATCCGCCTGCAGGTTACGGTACGAACGGCGCCTATGCCGGGGGAGCGGCTTCGGCCCCTGCCTCGGCACAAGGCATGCTGTTCAACCAACTGCAACAAATGCAGGATCAACTGTCGCGCCAGCAAGGCGTGATCGAAGAACTGCAGAACCAGGTTTCGCGCATGAAACAGGAATCCCTGGAGCGATACCAGGATCTTGATCGGCGCATAGGGTCCGGCGTTGCACCTGCCGCGAATCCCGAGAATTCTTCTGCCGGTGGCGATGCAAGTGCTGCTGCCGGTGCCGCCGCTGGAGCCGGGGCCGCTGCTGCCGCCCAGGCACCTGCTGCGGGTGGCGAACCGGCTGATCCGGCCAAGGAAAAGCTGTATTACGATGCAGCTTTCGACCTGATCAAGGCCAAGGATTTCGACAAGGCCAGCCAGGCGTTTGCCGCTTTCCTGCGTAAGTACCCGAACAGCCAATACGCGGGCAACGCCCAGTACTGGCTGGGTGAAGTGAACCTGGCCAAGGGGGATCTGCAAGGCGCAGGTCAAGCTTTCGCCAAGGTTTCGCAGCTGTATCCCAAGCACGCCAAAGTGCCGGATTCGCTGTACAAGCTGGCTGACGTAGAACGCCGCCTCGGTCATACCGACAAGGTCAAAGGCATTCTGCAGCAGGTGGTGGCCCAGTATCCGGGCACATCCGCCGCTCAGTTGGCCCAGCGCGACTTGCAACGCATGTAACAGCGTTTGACCCGTTTGGAAGAAACCCGCGCTTGTCGCGGGTTTTTTCGTTAGAATTCACGCCCTTTTATGAAACACGCTTCTGGTGATCTACGCGTTGGCGGGGTTGCCTGAAGTGCCTGACGGAGGCGGACAGCCTGTTTAGCTGTTACGCCCGTGGCGACTATGCAAGACACATTGAGAATCACCGAAGTTTTCTACTCGTTGCAGGGGGAAACGCGGACTGCCGGGCTGCCCACGGTTTTTGTGCGCCTGACCGGTTGCCCATTGCGTTGCCAATACTGCGACAGCGCCTACGCATTCAGCGGTGGCACGATCCGCACCCTCGACGACATCCTCGAGCAAGTGGCCGGCTTTCGCCCGCGCTACGTCTGTGTCACTGGCGGTGAGCCGCTGGCTCAGCCCAACGCCATCCCTTTGCTCAAGCAATTGTGCGATGCCGGCTACGAAGTCTCGCTGGAAACCAGCGGCGCCCTCGACATCTCGGCGGTCGATCCGCGGGTCAGTCGGGTGGTCGACCTGAAGACGCCTGACTCCAAAGAAGCCCATCGCAACCGTTACGAGAACATCGAACTGCTGACGCCCAACGATCAGGTGAAGTTTGTCATCTGCTCGCGGGAGGACTATGACTGGGCGGTATCGAAGCTGATCCAGTACGGTCTCGAGCGACGTGCAGGTGAAGTGCTGTTTTCCCCAAGTCACCACGACCTGAATGCTCGGGATCTGGCGGACTGGGTGGTGGCGGATAACCTGCCAGTGCGCCTGCAACTGCAGCTGCATAAATATCTATGGAATGATGAGCCGGGGCGCTGAGATGACTGAACAACTGAATACTAGCCAAAAACGTGCGGTAATCCTGCTTTCGGGTGGGCTGGACTCGGCTACGGTCGTGGCGATGGCGCGCGCTGAAGGCTACGCCTGCTACACCATGAGTTTCGATTACGGTCAGCGTTCCCACGCTGAACTGCATGCTGCTGCTCGCGTTGCCCGCGATCTGGGTGTGGTCGAGCACAAGGTGATCGGCCTGAACCTGAACGGCATGGGGGGTTCGGCCTTGACCGACACCAGCATCGATATTCCGGAGGAGTTGGGCGAAGGCATTCCGGTGACCTACGTGCCGGCGCGCAACACGGTTTTCCTTTCGCTGGCCCTCGGCTGGGCTGAAGTGCTCGGCGCCCGTGACATCTTTATCGGCGTCAACGCAGTGGATTACTCCGGATACCCGGATTGCCGTCCCGAGTTCATCGAGTCGTTTGAGCGCATGGCCAATCTGGCGACCAAGGCTGGTGTGGAAGGCAATGGTTTCCGCATCCAGGCACCACTGCAGAACCTGAGCAAGGCGCAGATCGTCCAGGCTGGCGTGAAGCTGGGCGTCGATTACGCGCTGACCGTTTCCTGCTATCAGGCCGACGATGACGGCCGCGCTTGTGGCAAATGCGACAGCTGCCGACTGCGTGCAGAAGGCTTCGCGGCGGCCGGAATCAGCGACCCGACACCTTATTTTTGATTTTTTTCAAATTAGGTGTTGAATAGTCCTTAAAAATCAGTATTATACGCGCCACCACACAGCGGGTCGTTAGCTCAGTTGGTAGAGCAGTTGGCTTTTAACCAATTGGTCGTAGGTTCGAATCCCACACGACCCACCATTTTTGCTGTTTTTAAAAGTCTGGAAGGCCCACGAAAGTGAGGATTTCCGGATTTTTTTTTGCCTGCGATTCAGGCATCCCACCCTTCGTTTCTTCCCGCCGTGACGCAGGTCAGAATCATCTTTTGTATCACCGGGATATTCTGTAGCCTTGCGCAGCTCCAACGCTGTCCGTGCCTGATAATACTCACTTTCCCGGCGGTACCCTCAAGCGGTCCGGAGCCGGGTGTATACTCGACTTTCGCGCGAATGCGCCTGCAGGTCTTGCGAACATGACGCAGATTTCCGAACGCCTTCTGGTACAAGCCCACCTCGACGCCAAGCAGCCCAAGCCGCTGACGGCCGAGGAAGAGGCCTATTACCGTTCCGCCATCGCCGCCGAGCTCAAGGCTCAGGACGCGGTGCTGGTTGCCCACTTTTATTGCGATCCGATCATCCAGGCCCTCGCCGAAGAAACCGGCGGTTGCGTTTCCGACTCCCTGGAAATGGCCCGCTTCGGCAATGCCCATCCGGCCAAGACCGTGGTGGTCGCCGGCGTGAAATTCATGGGTGAGACCGCGAAGATTCTCAACCCTGAAAAACGCGTGCTGATGCCGACCCTGGAAGCGACCTGCTCGCTGGATCTGGGTTGCCCGGTGGACGAGTTCTCGGCGTTCTGCGATCAGCATCCGGAACGCACCGTGGTGGTGTATGCCAACACCTCGGCTGCCGTCAAAGCCCGGGCCGATTGGGTAGTGACCTCCAGCTGCGCACTGGAAATCGTCGAAAGCCTGATGGATAACGGCGAAACCATTATCTGGGGCCCGGACAAGCACCTGGGCACCTATATCCAGCGTCAGACCGGCGCCGACATGCTGCTGTGGGACGGTGCCTGCATCGTCCACGAAGAGTTCAAGTCCAAGCAGCTGGAAGACATGAAGGCGCTGTACCCGGACGCTGCCATTCTGGTGCACCCGGAGTCGCCGACCTCGGTGATCGAACTGGCGGACGCCGTCGGCTCCACCAGCCAGCTCATCGCCGCCGCTCAATCGCTGCCGAACAAGACCCTGATCGTCGCCACCGATCGCGGCATCTTCTACAAGATGCAGCAGCTGTGCCCTGACAAGGTCTTCATCGAAGCGCCAACCGCCGGTAACGGCGCGGCGTGCCGCAGTTGCGCACATTGCCCGTGGATGGCCATGAACACCCTTGAGCGCACCCTCAAGTGCCTGAAGGAAGGCTCGAACGAGATCTTCGTCGACCCGGCCCTGATCCCACAGGCGATCCGCCCGCTCAAGCGCATGCTCGATTTCACTCAGGCCGCGCGGATGAAGCTGGCCGGCAACGCCTGACTCTGAGCTGCAAACAAAAACGCCCCGATTGGATCGGGGCGTTTTTGCATCTGGAGGATTATTTGGTCTTTTTCGGGATTCGCACGAGCTGCGTGTCGGAGTAGATGTCATGCCAGGCGCGTTTCTGTTTGTCGAACAGCGACCAGAAGAACCCAAGGCCCAGGCACAGCCACGACGCAATCGATACCATGAACCGCAGCAACGCCTGCCACAGGCTGATCGCAGTGCCATCAGCGTTCTGCACGCGAATGCCCCAGACCTGCATGCCCAGGGTCTGCCCGGCGTGAGTCCAGAACTTGGCGAAGAAGCCGAACAGCACCAGCAGCAGCACTGTGGAGTACAGCGGATCGCCATCCAGCTGCCCGGCGTCAGTCAGAACCCGCAGACGCTCCTCGCCGATGATTGCCGCCTGAATCATCTTGTAGACGCCACCCGTCACGATCAGCAGGGCGGTGCACAACAGAAAGTCATAGAACATCGCTGCCAGACGACGACCCAGGCCGACGGTGGGGAAATCGCCCTGGGGAGTGAGCAGGTGTTTCGACATGGCAGCCTCTGGACGGAAAGTGAAGCGCCATTTTACGGATTTGCGCCCACAAAAAAGCCCCTGATATCAATATCAGGGGCTTTTTCGTAACAGAAAATCAGGCTTCTGCGATAACTTCGTCAGCCTGCATGCCTTTCTGGCCTTGCACTGCAACGAAGGTCACTTTCTGGCCTTCTTTCAGGCTCTTGAAGCCGTTGCCCTGAATGGCACGGAAATGCACGAACAGATCCGGACCGCTTTCTGGAGTGATAAAACCAAAACCTTTCTCGTCGTTAAACCACTTGACGGTACCGCTCTGACGTTGGGACATTTCTTATTTCCTTTGACGCAAAAATTGATGACAGTCTCTTCCTCATGAAAGAGTACTGGGGCTGGTTGCAGGAGAGTAAGAAGACGTCGAACGGGATGTAGCTAACTTGTAGGCTACTGCCCAGGTCACGATTCCAAGCTGACCCATGCAAACACAGTGGACAAACTCTACGCCAACTACGGGAGGAAAAACAAGCCCCGTGAAGACCCCGAGTTTCCTGCGCTTGCCGGCACTTTGGTAGGTCCACTAGACCGGCTTATACGATTAGCTCGTTCAATTGTTTTCGAACGTTATAAACCAAGTTCATATTCGAAACGAAAGTAAACTGAGTGCACTGTTTTATGGCGATTGCGTTACACATTAGTGCACGCATAACGCAATCGCGTTACTTATAGAAACAGTCAATCAACCGCGATAGTAGCGTTGTGGAACAAATGGCATTTTGCTTACAAGCAATGGCACCTTTTTCCCACGAACAATTGCCCAAACTGGCGTATCGAGTGCAACGTAGGCGCTGTCCAGGTAACCCATGGCCAACGGGCCGCCCAAGGTCGGGCCGAAGCCGCCGCTGCACACGCTGCCGACGATCTCGCCCGCTTCGTTGACGATCTCTGCACCTTCACGGACCGGCGTACGCTCTTGCGGCAGCAGGCCGACACGTTTGCGCTGAACACCATTGTGCTGTTGAGCGAAGACTTGCTCCGCGCCGGGGAAACCACCGGCGCGCGCACCGTCGGCACGCCGAGGCTTGGAGATTGCCCACAGCAGGCTGGCTTCGATCGGGGTGGTCTCGGTGTTCATGTCGTGGCCGTACAGGCACAGACCGGCTTCCAGGCGCAGCGAGTCACGGGCGCCGAGGCCGATGGCGGCGACTTCCGGTTCGGCCAGCAGGGCGCGGGCGAGTTTTTCCGCGTCGGCTGCCGGAACCGAGATTTCGAAACCGTCTTCACCGGTGTAGCCCGAACGGCTGACAAAGCAATCCACACCCAGCAGAGTCACGCGGGCGAATTGCATGAAAGTCATTTTCGCCACTTGCGGCGCCAGGCGTGCCAGTACGGTCACGGCGGCCGGGCCTTGCAGGGCGAGCAGGGCGCGTGCTTCGAAGAGCTCGGTAATGGTGCATTGATCGCCGATGTGTTTTTGCAGATGGGCCAGGTCCTGATCCTTGCACGCGGCGTTGACCACCAGGAACAGTTCGTCATTGCCCAGATTGGCAACCATCAGGTCGTCGAGGATGCCGCCGGTTTCGTTGGTGAACATCGCGTAGCGCTGCATGCCCACTGGCAGGTCGATGATGTCCACCGGTACCAGGGTCTCCAGAGCTTTGGCGGCATTGGCGCCGGTCAGGCGGATCTGGCCCATGTGCGAGACATCGAACAGCCCGGCCTGCTCACGGGTGTGCTGGTGTTCTTTCATCACGCCCAGCGGGTATTGCACCGGCATGTCGTAGCCGGCAAACGGCACCATGCGGGCGCCGAGTTCGATGTGCAGAGCGTGCAGCGGGGTTTTCGACAGTTGTTCGGTGGACATGCGTGACTCCTTGATTCACACCAACCCTATCCCGGAGGGAGAGGGAGCTCATTACGACCCTCTCCCGTCGGGAGAGGAAATTTATTCATCCCTTTCCCATAGGGAGAGGGCGTCTGTCAGCACTCGATAATGTTGACCGCCAGACCGCCACGGGCGGTCTCCTTGTATTTGCTTTTCATGTCGGCGCCGGTCTGGCGCATGGTGCGGATGACCTTGTCGAGGGAGACGAAGTGCTGCCCGTCTCCGCGCATGGCCATGCGCACGGCATTGATCGCCTTGACCGAGCCCATGGCGTTGCGCTCGATACACGGCACTTGCACCAGTCCGCCAATCGGGTCGCAGGTCAGGCCGAGGTTGTGTTCCATGCCGATTTCGGCAGCGTTTTCCACTTGCTGCACGCTGCCGCCGAGCACTTCGCACAACGCGCCGGCCGCCATCGAACAGGCCACACCGACCTCGCCCTGACAGCCGACTTCGGCGCCGGAAATCGAGGCGTTTTCCTTGTATAGAATGCCGATGGCCGCCGCAGTCAGCAGGAAACGCACCACGCCGTCATCGTTCGCGCCGGGAATGAAGCGCATGTAGTAATGCAATACGGCGGGAATAATCCCCGCCGCGCCGTTGGTCGGTGCCGTAACCACGCGCCCGCCATTGGCGTTTTCTTCGTTGACGGCGAGGGCGTAGAGGTTGACCCAGTCCAGCACCGACAGCGGGTCGCGCAGCGACGATTCCGGGTTCTTGCACAGTTGCCGGTGCAGCGCCGCCGCCCTCCGCTTGACCTTCAGGCCGCCTGGCAGGATGCCTTCGTTGCGACAGCCGGCAGCCACGCAGTCCTGCATCACTTGCCAGATCTTCAGCAGACCGGCGCGGGTTTCCGCTTCCGGGCGCCAGGCGCTTTCGTTGGTCAGCATCACCTGGCTGATCGACAGGCCATAGGTGGTGCAGTGACCGAGCAAGTCCTTGGCACTTTTGAACGGGAAGGTCAGCGGGGTGGCGTCCTCGACGATGCGGTCGGCACCGGCCGCATCTTCGTCGACCACAAAACCACCGCCGACCGAGTAGTACTCGCGGCTGCGGATCTGCAATCCCGCCGCATCGAAGGCACGGAAAATCATGCCGTTGGGATGATAGGCCAACGGCTTGCGGATCATTGCCAGGTGTTCTTTCTCGTTGAACGCAATGCTGTGTTCGCCGAGCAGGTTCAAACGCCCGTTGCCACGAATCTCCGAGAGACGGCCGGCGACGGTTTCAGTATCCACGGTGTCCGGGTGTTCACCTTCCAGGCCCAGCAGCACGGCCTTGTCGCTGCCGTGACCCTTGCCGGTGGCGCCGAGGGATCCATACAACTCGACCCTGACGCTGGTAGTGGCCGACAACAGGTTTTCCCGACGCAGGCCTTCGACGAAACGCGCAGCTGCGCGCATCGGGCCGACGGTGTGGGAGCTGGAGGGGCCGATGCCAATCTTGAACAGGTCGAACACGCTTAACGACATGGTTGTTCTCCGGTTTCTTGTTATAGGCACATCAGGCACGCATGAAAGGGGCGGGCGAACCCGCCCCCTCACAGGTCAAGCGTAGCTTTCGATCGACGGGCAGGCGCAGACCAGGTTACGGTCGCCGAACACGTTGTCGACGCGACCGACCGGCGGCCAGTACTTGCCTTCGATCAACGACGCCACCGGGTACACCGCTTGTTCGCGGCTGTACGGATGAGTCCACTCGCCGACCAGCTCGGCAGCCGTGTGCGGAGCGTTCTTCAGCGGGTTGTCGTCCTTGTCCAGAGTGCCGTTTTCCACTGCGCGGATTTCTTCGCGGATGCGGATCATGGCATCGCAGAAGCGATCCAGTTCTTCCTTGGATTCACTTTCGGTCGGCTCGATCATCAGCGTGCCGGCCACCGGGAACGACATGGTCGGGGCGTGGAAGCCGAAGTCGATCAGGCGCTTGGCGACGTCATCGACGCTGATGCCGCTGCTGTCTTTCAATGGACGCAGATCCAGGATGCACTCGTGCGCCACCAGACCGTTGCTGCCGGTGTACAGCACCGGGTAGTGCTCTTCCAGGCGACGGGAAATGTAGTTGGCATTGAGGATCGCCAGTTGCGAAGCGCGCTTGAGACCTGCGCCACCCATCATGCGAATGTACATCCAGGTGATCGGCAGAATGCTCGCGCTGCCGAACGGTGCTGCGCAGACCGCGCCTTCCTTGCGTTCCATGTGGCCGTGGCCCGGCAGGAACGGAGTCAGGTGCGATTTCACGCCGATCGGGCCGACGCCCGGACCGCCACCGCCGTGCGGGATGCAGAAGGTTTTGTGCAGGTTCAGGTGCGACACGTCGCCGCCGAACTTGCCCGGTGCGCAGAGGCCGACCATCGCGTTCATGTTGGCGCCGTCGATGTACACCTGGCCGCCGTTGTCATGAATGATGCCGCAGATTTCGCGGATGCCTTCTTCGAATACGCCGTGAGTCGACGGGTAAGTGATCATCAGCGCGGCGAGGTGTTCGCGGTGCTCGATGGCCTTGGCGCGCAGGTCTTCGATGTCCACGTTGCCACGGGCGTCGCAGGCGGTCACGACCACGCGCATGCCGGCCATGTTGGCGGTCGCCGGGTTGGTGCCGTGAGCGGACGACGGGATCAGGCAGATGTCGCGACGGTCTTCGCCACGGCTCTGGTGGTAGGCGCGGATTGCCAGCAGACCTGCGTACTCACCCTGGGAACCGGCGTTCGGTTGCAGGGAGATCGAGTCGTAACCGGTGGCGGCGCAGAGCATCGCTTCCAGTTCGTCGGTCAGTTGCTGGTAACCGGCGCTTTGCTCGGCCGGGGCGAACGGGTGCAGGGCGCCGAACTCGGCCCAGGTCACCGGAATCATTTCGCTGGCGGCGTTGAGTTTCATGGTGCACGAGCCCAGCGGGATCATGGTGCGATCGAGGGCCAGGTCCTTGTCCGCCAGCTTGCGCAGGTAGCGCATCAGCTCGGTTTCCGAGTGATAACGGTTGAACACAGGGTGGCTGAGGATCGGTGACTGGCGAACCAGCGCGGCAGGAATGGTGCATTGCGCGGCAGCGGCCAGAGCAGCGAAGTCCGGCAGGGTCTTGCCGTCGGCGAACAGGCCCCACAGGGTTTCGATATCAGCCTGGGTGGTGGTTTCGTCGACCGACAGGCCAAGACGCTGGGCATCGATCACGCGCAGGTTGATCTGTTGAGCGCGAGCCTTGTCGTGCAACGCAGCAGTTTGCGCGCCGGTGGCCAGGGTCAGTGTGTCGAAGAAGCTGACTTGCTCGACGGTCACGCCCAGGGCGCTCAGGCCCTTGGCCAGGATCGCGGTCAGGTGATGCACGCGGTTGGCGATCTGGGTCAAGCCTTTCGGGCCGTGGTACACGGCGTACATGCTGGCGATGTTGGCCAGCAGCACTTGTGCGGTGCAGATGTTCGACGTGGCCTTCTCGCGGCGGATATGTTGCTCGCGGGTCTGCATCGCCAGACGCAGGGCCGGCTTGCCGAAGCGGTCAACCGAGACACCGACCAGACGGCCCGGCATGTCGCGCTTGAACGCATCCTTGGTGGAGAAGTAAGCAGCGTGCGGGCCGCCGAAGCCCAGCGGTACGCCGAAGCGTTGGGCGCTGCCGATGGCCACGTCCGCGCCGAATTCGCCCGGTGGAGTCAGCAGGGTCAGGGCCAGCAGGTCGGCAGCCACGGCCACCAGAGCGTTGGCGGCGTGGAAGCGCTCGGTCAGTTCGCGGTAGTCGAACACATCACCGTTGCTGGCCGGGTATTGCAGCAGCGCGCCGAAGAAAGGCGTCACGTCGGTCAGTTCACGCTCATCGCCCACGACCACGTCGATGCCCAGCGGCTCGGCACGGGTGCGCAGCACGTCGAGGGTTTGCGGGTGGCTGTGGATCGAGGCGAAGAACTGGTTGCTGCCCTTGTTCTTGCTCAGGCGTTTGCAGAAGGTCATGGCTTCGGCAGCAGCGGTGGCTTCGTCGAGCAGGGAAGCGTTGGCGATCGGCAGACCGGTCAGGTCGCTGATCAGGGTCTGGAAGTTCAGCAGCGCTTCGAGACGGCCCTGGGAAATTTCTGGCTGATACGGGGTGTAAGCGGTGTACCAGGCCGGGTTTTCCAGCAGGTTGCGCAGGATCGGCGACGGCGTGTGGCAGTTGTAGTAGCCCTGACCGATGTAGGTCTTGAACAACTGGTTCTTGCCGGCGATGCCTTTGATCATTGCCAGGGCGTCGGCTTCGCTCAGGCCGTCGTCGAGGCCGAGCACGCTGGTGCCCTTGATGCTTTCCGGGATGACGCTGGCGCTCAGGGCTTCGAGCGAGTCGAAGCCGAGGCTGTTGAGCATGGCTTGCTCGTCACCGGCGCGCGGGCCGATGTGACGGGTGATGAATTCGTTGGCGGTGCCGAGATTAACTTGGGTCATGTCAGGTTCCTCAGGCTTCGGCTTGGGCTTTGATCAGGCGGTCGTAGGCGTCCTGATCCAGCAGCTTGGCGACGGCCGATGCGTCGGCCGGCTTGAAACGGAAGAACCAGCCTTCGCCCAGCGGATCTTCGTTGACCAGTTCAGGGCTGTCTTCCAGGGCCGGATTGGTGGCCAGGACTTCGCCGTCCAGTGGCATGTAAACGCCGCTGGCGGCTTTTACCGATTCCACGGTGGCGGCTTCGGCGCCTTTCTCGTACGCCTGCAATTCAGGCAGTTGCACGAACACCACGTCGCCCAAGGCGTTCTGCGCGAAAGCGGTGATGCCAACGGTGACAGAGCCATCGGCTTCGGCGCGCAGCCATTCGTGATCTTCAGTAAAACGCAACTCGCTCATGGAATCTCCTAGGGGCCAGACTCGTCTGGTGGACGCGGTGGAATACTCGGGCGGCAATGCCCTGATTTTATGAGCGGTTACTTAGCAAGAACGCGGCCAACGTAAAAATATCGTTATAAATCAATGAGTTGATATTTTTCCGATAGGCTTTGAGGGTGGGGCTTGTAGCGAAATCGCTACAGCTCGGGGCGAAGAAAAAAGCTGAAGCGGATCAAAGCCTTGCACGGCGGTGATCGGAGAAGGGTGTAGCGATATCGTTCCGCTGTAGCGCTTTCAGTACAGATGGAGGTCGCTTTTGGGCTGGGACCCTCAACTGGATGGAGAGCCGGCTAGATGGAAAACCCTGTGGGAGCGAGCTTGCTCGCGATGAGGGCGTGTCAGTCGACAGCTTTTTGGATGTCGCACCGCCATCGTGAGCAAGCTCGCTCCCACAGGGGATTTGCGGTCAGATCAGGGTTTGTTGGGAATGCCGTATTTGCGCAATCGGTGGGCGATCGCGGTGTGCGAGGTCTGCAGGCGGCTGGCCAGTTGGCGGGTCGAGGGGTAGCTGACGTAGAGCTTTTCCAGCAAGGATTTCTCGAATGCTTCCACGGCTTCTTCCAGGCTGTCGACGTCGCTGTCGGTCTGACGCGCCACGGAGGTGCCGGCGATGTCGAGGTCGCCGATGTCCACCAGACTGCTTTCGCAGATGGCCGCCGCGCGGAAGATCACGTTCTGCAATTGCCGCACGTTGCCCGGCCAGCGGTTGCCGAGCAGCGCCGGGTAAGTGCCCGGGGCGAGGCGGCAGACCGGGCGCTGGATCTGCGCGCAGGCCTGCTGCATGAAATAGCGCGCCAGCAGGAGAATGTCCTGGCCGCGTTCGCGCAGCGGCGGCACTTCGACGTTGAGCACGTTGAGGCGGTAGAAAAGGTCTTCGCGGAACAGGCCTTCGCTGACCATTTTTTCCAGGTCGCGATGGGTCGCGCTGAGAATCCGCACGTTGACCTTTACTTCGCGATCACCGCCGACCCGGCGGAAGCTGCCGTCATTGAGGAAGCGCAGCAGCTTGGCCTGCAAGTACGGCGACATCTCGCCGATCTCATCGAGGAATACCGTGCCCTGGTTGGCCAGTTCCATCAGCCCCGGTTTACCGCCGCGTTGTGCACCAGTGAAGGCACCGGGGGCGTAGCCGAACAGTTCGCTCTCGGCGAGGTTCTCCGGCAGGGCCGCGCAGTTCAGCGCCAGAAACGGTGCGTTGTGCCGGGCGCTGATGGCGTGACAGGCGCGGGCCACCAGTTCCTTGCCGGTACCGGTTTCGCCCTGGATCAGCAGCGGTGCATCGAGGGCCGCGACGCGTTGCGCGCGGGCCTTGAGGGTACGGATCGGCGGGGATTCGCCGAGCAGCGCATCGAAACCTTCGGCATGGTCGTGGTGCAGCGCCGAGAGTTGTTCGCCGATGCGGTTCGGCTGATACAGGGTGAGCAGGGCGCCGGCGTCGGTGATCGGCGTGGCGTCCAGCAACAGGGTCTGGCCGTTGACGGTGATTTCCCGCAGCGGCAGGCGGAAGCCCTGCTCCAGCAACGTTTCCAGCAGGAGCGGATCATTGAACAGTTCCGAAACGCTTTCGCCTGCCGGCTCGCGGCCGTACAAGGCGATCAGCGCCGGGTTGGCCAGCAGCACCTTGCCGGCGCTGTCCAGTGCCAGTACCGGGTCGGTCATTGCCGCGAGCAAGGCGTCGAGCTGCAAGTGCCGGCGCTGGCCGGGGAGAATGTCGACCACGGTCACTGCTTCTACGCCACGCACGCGAAACAGCGCATCTTTCAGTTCTTCGAGCACTTGCGGGCTCAAGGTCGGGGCGTCGATGTAGACGTTGGGCGGGATCATCTCCACCGCATCCAGATTGAGATTGCGTCCGCCGAGGATCGCCAGGACTTCCTGGGTGATGCCGACGCGGTCGATGAAGCTGACGTGGATACGCATGGGGTGGTTCTGGGTTCTGGAGTGCGGAGGGTGGCAAGTATGCCTTGGGGCGGGGAAATGGTGAAACCGGGCGCGTTCTTCCGCTGGCTACATACCCTTGTGGGAGCGAGCTTGCTCGCGAATGCGGTGTATCAGCAATGAAGATATGGACTGACAGAGCGCTTTCGCGAGCAAGCTCGCTCCCACAGGGGGTATGGGGTGAGTTCGAGTTACTCGAAATGCTCGAGATTGACCGGATCCCCGGATTGCATGTTCAACTGCTTGCGGATGTCTTCAAACATCAGGTCGTAATGCTTGTGCACCGAGCCGAGCTGGCTGTGGCTCTTGGGGATGCCGTACTTTTCAGCAATCTGCGTCACGTTGCGAGCGAAGTTGTAGGCTTCCTCCTTGGGCAGAAAGAACGGTTCGTTGACCTCTTTGCCCTGCATGCTGCCGTGAAGGGTGAACTGTATCCCTTTGCCTTTCTGAGGGTCGGTGAACACTTCATAGTCGAGGTGCACGTTGTAATTGACGTCATCGTCAGTCAACGCATGCCGCTCAATATGCAAATGACCGGGTTCGAACTGGGCCATGGTTTTCTCCTTTCAAGGCATGGGAGAAGGGCAGACCTGAGGTCTGCCCCCGGAGTCTCTTTTTATCGATAGGTGATGCCCGGCGCTGCCGTGCTGACCCGCGTACCGGCGGTGCCCTGGACGATGGCTTCGATGTCCGAGAGCGAACCGATCACCGCGACCTTGCCAGTATGGCGCGCAAATTCGCAAGCTGCCTGCACCTTCGGCCCCATGGAACCGGCGGCGAAACCCAGGCGGTCGAGTTCGTCCGGATGGGCCTGGGCGATGGCTTTCTCGGTCGGTTTCTTGAAGTCGACGTACGCCGCGTTGACGTCGGTGGCGATCACCAGCAAGTCCGCCTCCAATTGTTCGGCCAGCAGCGCCGAGCACAGGTCCTTGTCGATCACCGCTTCGATGCCTTGCAGCTTGCCATGAGCGCCATACATGGTCGGAATGCCGCCACCGCCGGCGCAGATCACGATGCTGCCCTTGTCCAGCAGCCATTTGATCGGGCGGATCTCGAAGATGCGCTTGGGTTTCGGGCTGGCCACCACGCGACGGTATTTGTCACCGTCGGCCTTGACCACCCAACCTTTCTCTTTGGCCAGGCGCTCGGCTTCTTCTTTGGCGTAGACCGGGCCGATGAATTTGGTCGGGTCTTTGAAGGCCGGATCTTTGGGATCGACTTCGACCTGGGTGAGCAGGGTGGCGAACGGCACTTCGAAGTCCAGCAGATTGCCCAGTTCCTGTTCGATGATGTAACCGATCATGCCTTCGGTTTCGGCACCGAGCACGTCCAGAGGGTAGGCTTCATCGGGTTTATAGGAGAGGCCCTGCAGCGACAGCAGGCCGACTTGCGGGCCATTGCCGTGGGCGATGACCAGTTGATTGCCGGAGTGAATCTTGGCGATTTGCTCGGTGGCGATGCGGATGTTGGCGCGCTGGTTGTCAGCGGTCATCGGCTCACCACGGCGGAGCAGGGCGTTACCGCCCAGAGCTACGACGATACGCATGGTGCATGTCCTTTTCGTGTTGATCGCTGATCGTTCCCACGCTCCCGCGTGGGAATGCATCCCGTGACGCTCTGCGTCACAGCGGACGCGGAGCGTGGGAACGATCAGTGCCAAAGCCGGGTTACAGATCAGCCAGAGTCGACACCAGAATCGCCTTGATGGTGTGCATGCGGTTTTCCGCTTGCTCGAAGGCGATGCAGGCAGGCGACTCGAACACGTCGTCGGTCACTTCGATGCCGTTGGCCAGGTGCGGATACTGCTCGGCGATCTGTTTGCCGACCTTGGTATCGCTGTTATGGAACGCCGGCAGGCAGTGCATGAACTTGGTGCGCGGGTTGCCGGTGGCTTTCATCAGCTCGGCGTTGACCTGATACGGCAGCAGTTGCTTGATCCGCTCGGCCCAGGCTTCAACCGGCTCGCCCATCGATACCCAGACGTCGGTGTGGATGAAATCCACGCCCTTGACCGCCGCTTTCGGGTCTTCGGTCAGGGTGATGCGAGCGCCGCTTTCCTCTGCGTATTGCTTGCAGCGATCGACCAGGTCATCGTGCGGCCACAGGGCTTTCGGCGCGCAGATGCGCACGTCCATACCCAGTTTGGAGCCGACCAGCAGCAGCGAGTTGCCCATGTTGTTGCGCGCGTCGCCCAGGTAGGCATAGCTGATTTCGTGGATCGGCTTGTCGGCGTGCTCACGCATGGTCAGCACGTCGGCGATCATCTGGGTCGGGTGATATTCATCGGTCAGGCCGTTGAACACCGGCACGCCGGCGAACTTGGCCAGTTCTTCGACGATTTCCTGCTTGAAGCCACGGTACTCGATGGCGTCGTACATGCGACCCAGCACGCGGGCTGTGTCCTTCATGCTTTCCTTGTGGCCGATCTGCGAAGAGTTCGGATCGATGTAGGTGACGTTGGCGCCCTGGTCATAGGCGGCGACTTCGAACGCGCAGCGGGTGCGGGTCGAGGTTTTTTCGAAGATCAGGGCAATGTTGTTGCCCTTGAGGTGTTGCTGCTCGGTGCCGGTGTACTTGGCGCGCTTGAGGTCGCGGGACAGGTCGAGCAGGTAGCGCAGCTCACGTGGGGTGTGGTGTTCCAGGCTGAGCAGGTTACGGTTGTGAATGTTGAACGCCATGATGATTCTCCTTGGATTCGGTAATCGGCCCGGCCGCGACAGGGTCAGTGCGGCCGGGGAGATGGTCGTTTAGTAGTCGATTGGGTCGCGCACGATCGGGCAGGTCATGCAGTGGCCGCCGCCACGGCCACGGCCCAGTTCGCCGGCGCTGATGGTGATGACCTCGACCCCGGCCTTGCGCAGCAGGGTGTTGGTGTAGGTGTTGCGGTCGTAGCCGATAACGACCCCGGGCTCCAGAGCCACCACGTTGTTGCCGTCATCCCATTGCTCGCGCTCGGCGGCGAAGCTGTTGCCGCCGGTTTCCACGACGCGCAGGTTCGGCAGGTTCAGCGAGTTGGCCACGACTTCGAGGAACGATTTGTTCTCCCGTCGTACGTCCAGACCGTAAGGTTTGCTTTCGTCAGGACGGATGATGAACGGCACGATTTCCTTGACCACTTCCGGGAAGACCGTCACCAGGTCGCGGTCGCAGAAGCTGAACACGGTATCCAGGTGCATTGCCGCGCGGGATTTCGGCAGGCCGGCGACCACGACTTTGTCGGCCGCGCCTTTGGCGAACAGCGATTGGGCCAGTTGACCGATGGCCTGGCGCGAGGAGCGCTCGCCCATGCCGATCAACACCACGCCGTTGCCGATCGGCATCACGTCGCCGCCCTCGAGAGTGGCTTTGCCGTGGTCCTTGTCCGGATCGCCGTACCAGACTTCGAAGTCGGCACCGGTGAAGTCGGGGTGAAACTTGTAGATGGCGGTGGTCAACAGAGTTTCCTGGCGACGGGCCGGCCAGTACATCGGGTTGAGCGTCACGCCGCCGTAGATCCAGCAAGTGGTGTCGCGGGTGAACTGGGTGTTGGGCAGCGGGTCGAGCAGGAAGCTGGAATGGCCCAGGTAGTCGCGGTACATCTTGATCACGCTGGCGCCTTCGCTGTCCGGCAGATCCTCGCCGGCCACGCCACCAATCAGGAACTCGGCGAGCTTGCGTGGCTCCAGGCCTTCGAGCCAGCTGCGCACTTCGTTGGTCAGGCCGACGCCGACGGTATCGGGGGTGATCTTGCGATCCAGAATCCATTTCAGCGCTTCGGGGTTGCCGACGATGTCGGTCAGCAGGTTGTGCATTTCCAGCACTTCGATCCCGCGCTCGCGCATTTTGGTGACGAAGTCGAAGTGGTCGCGCTTGGCCTGATTGACCCAGATGACGTCGTCGAACAGCAGTTCGTCGCAGTTGCTCGGGGTCAGCCGCTGATGGGCCAGACCTGGGGAGCAAACCATGACTTTGCGCAGTTTGCCGGCTTCGGAGTGGACGCCGTACTTAACTTTTTCCGTGGTCATTTCAGTGATCCTCCAGAGAGAAAACGTTGGGCAATTACAGAGTCAGGAAGCCGTCGTACAGTCCGTAGGCGGCCACGAGGGCACCCACGACCACTGCGGCGAAAATCAGCTTCTCGACGTTGGTGAAAACCGGTTGATTGAGTTCGAGCTTGGCCTTGGCGAACAGGATCGCGCCCGGGGCATAGAGCAGGGCCGACAGCAGCAGGTACTTCACGCCGCCGGCGTAGAGCAGCCAGATCGCGTAGATCAGGGCGATGGCGCCGATGATCAGATCCTTGCGCCGTTCGGCCGCGAAGCCTTCGTAGCTTTCGCCGCGCACCGCCAGTAGCAGGGCGTAGGCCGCCGACCACAGGTACGGCACCAGAATCATCGAAGTGGCGAGGTAGATCAGCGACAGGTAAGTGCTGGCCGAGAACAGGGTGATGATCAGGAACAGCTGCACCATCGCGTTGGTCAGCCACAGGGCGTTGACCGGCACTTGGTTGGCGTTCTCCTTGCGCAGGAACTCCGGCATGGTGTGGTCCTTGGCGGCGGCGAACATGATCTCCGCACACAACAGCACCCACGACAGCAACGCTCCCAGCAGCGAGATGACCAGACCGACGCTGATCAGCACCGCGCCCCAGTGACCGACCACATGTTCCAGCACGGCGGCCATCGACGGGTTCTGCAGTTTGGCCAGTTCCGGCTGAGTCATGATGCCCAGCGACAGCACGTTCACCAGCACCAGGAACAGCAACACGGTGATGAAGCCGAGCACGGTCGCCTTGCCGACGTCCGAACGTTTTTCCGCCCGGGCCGAGAAGATGCTCGCGCCTTCGATGCCGATGAACACCCACACGGTGACCAGCATCATGTTGCGCACCTGGTTCATCACGCTGCCCAGGTCCGGGTTCTTCGCACCCCAGATGTCGGCGGTGAAGATGTCCAGTTTGAAGGCGAAGAGCGCGATCAAGACGAACAGCAGCAGCGGCACGACCTTGGCGACAGTGGTCACGAGGTTGATGAACGCCGCTTCCTTGATCCCGCGCAGCACCAGAAAGTGCACGGCCCATAACAGGACAGAGGCGCCGATCACGGCGGCAACAGTGTTGCCTTCCCCGAAAATCGGAAAAAAATAACCGAGGGTACTGAACAGCAGAACGAAATAACCGACGTTACCCAGCCAGGCACTGATCCAGTAGCCCCAGGCCGAAGAGAAACCCATGTAGTCGCCGAAACCGGCCTTGGCGTAGGCGTAGACACCGCCATCAAGGTCAGGCTTTCGGTTGGCGAGGGTCTGGAAGACAAAAGCGAGGGTGAGCATGCCGACGGCAGTGATGGCCCAGCCAATCAATACCGCGCCGACGTCGGCGCTGGCGGCCATGTTTTGTGGCAAAGAGAATATCCCGCCACCGATCATTGAACCGACTACCAATGCAACCAGTGCACCTAGTCGTAGTTTTCCGGGAGCTTCAGACATTGCATGACTCCATTGCAGGAGAGAAGAGTTCACAGCGTAGTTCTGTTGGCTTTTCAAACAGCTGACTTAGATCAGTGCATAGTCACATTCCATTGTTAATGAATGACTTATGAAACGTCTGGAGGCATAAGGCTATTTTCTGGAAGGCCCGTCCTAGAGGCCTTTGTCCGGAGTGGTTAAGAATGGATCCTATTACTTTCGAATTATCACGCTAGTTCCTTTTCAGGTTTTGGCAAATTTTTCATCGCTGTTTTCAGTACAGAATTGATTTATCAGGATTCGCGCACAAAACTAACTGAACGTGCTATGCGTTAGTGCCGATGGCTATATATAACGGGTGTTGATTGGCGTTATTCAATAAACGTCATTACGCTTTATCCATTTAGTTAAAAGCCGGTTGCATAACGGTTTCGCGGCAGTTGCCGCTCTGGAACTTGGAGACGCTGGAATGTCGCAACCGACGCAAAAGCTGCGCCTTGGCGCACTGATCGCCCTGGTGGTGGGGTCGATGATTGGCGGGGGGATCTTCTCCCTGCCGCAGAACATGGCGGCCCGGGCCGATGCCGGGGCCATCCTGATCGGCTGGGGGATCACGGCGATCGGCATGCTCACCCTGGCCTTCGTGTTCCAGACCCTGGCCAACCGCAAACCGGAACTGGACTCCGGCGTCTATGCCTACGCCAAGGCCGGGTTCGGCGATTACATGGGCTTTTCTTCGGCGTGGGGTTACTGGATCAGCGCCTGGCTGGGCAACGTCGGGTATTTCGTGTTGCTGTTCAGCACCCTCGGCTACTTCTTTCCGGTGTTCGGCCAGGGCAACACGCCAATCGCCATCGGTTGTGCCTCGGTGTTGCTGTGGGCCGTGCACTTTCTGGTGATGCGCGGGATCAAGGAAGCAGCGCTGATCAATCAGTTGACCACCGTGGCCAAGATCATTCCGTTGATCATGTTTGTGATCATCGCCGCCGTGGCGTTCAAGGCCGACGTTTTTACCCGCGATATCTGGGGCCGCAGCAATCCGAATTTCGGCGGCGTGATGGATCAGGTGCGCAACATGATGCTGGTCACCGTGTTTGTATTTATCGGTATCGAAGGCGCGAGCGTTTACTCGGCGCGGGCGGAGAAACGCACGGACGTCGGCCGCGCCACGGTGATCGGTTTCCTCGGTGTGCTGGCGCTGCTGGTGCTGGTCAATGTGTTGTCGCTGGGGATCATGAGTCAGCCGGAACTGGCGATCTTGCAGAACCCGTCGCTGGCCGCCGTGCTGGAACACATCGTCGGACCATGGGGCGCGTTGCTGATCAGCGTGGGCCTGGCCATTTCGTTGCTCGGTGCGTTGTTGTCGTGGGCGCTGTTGTGCGCGGAGATCCTGTTCGCCACCGCCAGGGACAATACGATGCCGGCGTTCCTGAAAAAGGAAAACGCCAACCATGTGCCGGTCAACGCGTTGTGGCTGACCAACGTGATGATCCAGATTTTCCTGCTGATCACGCTGTTTTCCGCCGGCACTTACACCAGCCTGATCTACCTCGCCTCGTCGATGATTCTGGTGCCGTATCTGTGGTCGGCGGCCTACGCCGTGTTGCTCAGCGGACGGGGTGAAACCTATGAACATGCCTCCGCCGAACGCACCAAGGATCTGCTGATCGGCGGCATCGCGCTGTGTTATGCGGTGTGGCTGTTGTATGCCGGCGGGGTGAAATACCTGCTGCTGTCGGCGCTGCTGTATGCGCCGGGGGTGATCCTGTTCGCCAAGGCCAAACGTGAGCAGGGCGAGCCACTGTTCACCACGCTCGAGAAAGGGATTTTCACCTGCGTCATCGCCGGGGCCGGGCTTGCGGCCTACGGGTTGTACAGCGGCGTGTTGTCACTGTGAGATTGCGACTCCGGCGGGATGCGGCGCAGGTGCTGTGGACAACCTTGAGTCGTGCGGATTGATATCCGCACTCCTTCAAAACCATTGCGCTGGATGTGAGCCCAACTCGGTTGCCGGCAAAGCCCACTGCAACGGCGTTCCAGCAATACGAAGCGGCGTTTGCAGCCGATGCGCCGGCCCCCACGGCGTCTGTTCCATTTGCAAACTCTGATCCTTTGCATCCTCCGGACGCAGCACTTCGTCCGTCCCCGGCCCATGTTCGATCAACAGCTTCGCTGTCCGCGCCAGCGACAACCGCCCCGAGCCACCTCGACCACTGCGTAACCGTTCAGCCAGCAACCGAATCACACTCGCCGCCATCAGATACCCCGTCGCATGATCCAGCGCCTGTACCGGCAGCGGTGTCGGTTTGTCTGCCTGCTTCCAGCGCTGCCCGGCCTCGGCGATGCCGCTGCTCATCTGCACCAGACTGTCGAACCCCCGACGGTTCTGCCACGGGCCGCTCCAGCCGTAGGCATTGAGGCAGACATCGATCAGACCCGGCGCCAGTTGCCGGCGACGTTCGACGCCGAAGCCGAGATGTTCAAGAGCGTCGGCGCGATAGCCGTGCAACAGAATGTCAGCGTCCTGAAGTAACCCTTCAAACACCGCACGATCCGCCGGTTGATGGAGATCCAGCCGCGCACAACGTTTGCCGAGGGTCATTTCCGGCACCACGCCGGGTTCGTTCCAGGTCGGCGGGTCGATGCGCAACACATTGGCGCCGAGCCCTGCAAGAAAACGGCTGGCAGTCGGCCCGGCGAGTACGCGAGTCAGATCGAGCACCTTGAGCCCGGCCAATGGTTGCGCCACCGAGCCTTGCCAGGGTTGATGACTTTCGTCTTTCCCGTCACTGAAATGCACCAAGGGTTCGGCATTCACCGCCAACCCCTGCGGATGTTTTTGCCACTGCGCCCAATTGCGCATTTCGGCAGCACAACCCTTGGCATTGACCACCGCTTGCTCCAGATCGGCACTGGCCCATTGCGCGACTTTCGCCGCCATCGCCGCCCGGTCGGCGCAAGCGCCGAGCACGCTTTCAGCGGCGGCGCGGTGATGCGGGGCGTTGGTGTGCAGGCGGATCCAGCCGTCTTTGGTCGCGTAGTCGCCGGCCACCGGATCCCACAGGGGCGGCACTGCCCAGCCGATCGGTCGCAGCGAGGTGGCGAACCAGAACGACGCGAGACGTCGGTCGACTTCTACAGTGGGCAAGTCGCCGGTCTGCTGCTGAAGGAGTTCGGCAACCGCTTGCCCGGCAGCGGCAATACTGGCGCAGGCAAGGTCGGTGACGGCAAACACCGAGGGCAGGGCGCCCTCGGCGGTAAATGCAATCGGCGTGGGGGACAAGCCGAGTGCGGCTTGAATGGACGTGAGCAGATCGGTCATCGAAGGCCCTCCGGAACGAGAGGGCAGAATAGTGCAAAACACTATCGACCTCGATGAAACACTCTGTCCCCTGTGGGAGTCAGGGCGAGCGATTACACGCGGAATTGATCCATCAATT
The DNA here is from genome assembly GCF_056626735.1 of Pseudomonas sp. 1. Lineage (NCBI taxonomy): Bacteria > Pseudomonadati > Pseudomonadota > Gammaproteobacteria > Pseudomonadales > Pseudomonadaceae > Pseudomonas > Pseudomonas sp. 1. The sequence goes on from NZ_JBWXMQ010000002.1 coordinate 122,395, forward strand.
TCATCTGCTGGCTGGCGAGGGCGTTGAGCTGGCTGCTGATCGCCGCCGATTCGGTGGCCTGTTCGGTCAGGGTTTCGGTGACGGTACGGATCGCCGAGACGTTGCGGTTGACCTCTTCGGCCACGGCGCTCTGCTGTTCGGCGGCGCTGGCGATTTGCAGGTTCATGTCGCTGATCACAGTGACTGCATCGCTGATCTTGCCGAGGGCGTCCACGGCCTGGCGGATCTGCCCGGCGTTGTTGTGGGCCTGGGTCTGGCTCGAGTGCATGGTCGCGACCACGCCACGGGTGCCGGTCTGGATGCGTTCGATCACCACGCGGATTTCTTCCACCGAATCCTGGGTGCGCTTGGCCAGGTTACGGACTTCGTCCGCCACCACCGCGAAACCACGACCGCTTTCACCGGCACGGGCCGCTTCGATCGCGGCGTTCAGCGCCAGCAGGTTGGTCTGTTCGGCGATGCTGCGGATCACTTCCAGCACCGAACCGATCTGCTCGCTGTTGACCGCCAGCTCTTCGACCTCGGTGACCGCTTTGCTGACTTCGTCGGCCAGTTGATTGATGTCACGGGTGCTGCGCTCGATGATCGACATCCCGTCCTTGGCCGACTGGTCGGCGCCTTTCGCCGCGTTGGCGGCATTCGAAGCGCTGTTGGCGACGTCGTGGGCGGTGGCGCTCATTTCGTTGGACGCGGTCGCCACCTGATCGATCTCGCGGAACTGCACCTGCATGCCTTCGCTGGTCTGGCGAGCGATCTCCGACGATTGATCGGCGGTGCCACGGGCCTCGGTGATGCTCTGTTTGATCTGGGCGATGGTCGGTTGCAGCTTGTCGAGGAAGCGGTTGAACCAGTTCACCAGTTCGCCCAGTTCATCTTTCTTGGTGTAGTTCAGGCGCTGAGTCAGGTCGCCTTCGCCGCTGGCGATGTTTTTCAGCATTTCGGCGACGCTGTTGATCGGACGGGTCACGCCCGAGGCGGTGAGCCAGATCAGTACCAGGCCGATCAGACCGGCGATCACGGCCACCGTCAGCGCGGTCATCAGGCCGGTTTGCTGAGCGTCGTCGAGCACCGCTTGCAGTTTGACCGAGTCGGCCAGCAGCACTTGTTTCGGCAAGTCGATGACCACGCCCCAGGCGCGGGAATTGCCGATCGGATCGACCGGGTAAACGGCGCGGATCAGATCGCCCTGTTCCAGAATCTTCGGCGTGCCGGCGCTCAGCAGTTGCAGGATGTCCTTGCCTTCGGTGCCGAGGGTTTCGGCGATGCCTTTGCCGACCTTGGTCGCGTCGGTGCTGTAGGCGCCCAACACGCCGCTGCCGGAGACAATCAGCATGTGCCCGGCACCGTTGAACAGTTCGCGCTGGGAACCCACGGCCGCCGCTTGCAGTGCATCAAGGGCGATGTCGACGCCGACCACGCCGATAGCCTTGCCATCCACCAGCAGCGGCACGGCAATGGTGGTCATGAGCATTTCCTTGCCGCCCACGGTGTCGGCGTAAGGGTCGAGCAGGCAGGTGCGCTTGTTGTCGCGAGGGCAGGTGTACCAGCTGTTGTAAGGCGTGCCGCTGACACTGAGGGTGGTCTTGTTCATGTCGTCTTCGACCATGATCGTGTTCAGCGCAGAACCGGCGGCGCGGCTCCAGTAGGTGGCGAAGCGCCCGGCTTCGTTGGACTGGCGCGCGGCGTCATTGACGAACTCGCTGTCCTTGCCGTCGAGGCCATTGGGTTCGAAGGCCAGCCAGATGCCGAGCACCTTGCTGTTGCGCTCGAACGCGGTCTTCAGGCTCAGGTTCAACTCTTCACGCAGGGCGCCGGCGTCCAGCGAACGCTTGGCGGCCATGACGCGCATGTCCTTGATCTGGTCGGCCAGCGCGGTAATCACCAGCAGGCTTTCGCCGAAGGTTTTCTGTACCTGCACCGCCTGTTCGGCAGCCTTGGCCTGCAGCAGGTTCTGCACGCTGGCGGTGAGCATCCTGCTGCTCGACTGGCTGACCAGTTCATCGTTCTGGTTGGTCTGGTAGATATTGATGCCGACGATCAGCGCAACCACACCGAGCAGGCACAGGCCGGACAGCAGGACGATTTTCAGGCGTATGGACAGAGAGTCGAACATGGGACGTTCTCGCGAATGAATGAACTGTTGGCTGCGGGGCAGGGAGGAGCCCGGATCGCCAAATCCATTCAGCGCCATTCAATGCTCATCGGCGCGAGGCGAGAGTGCATGAGCGACATGCCGACGAACGGTCATGACTAAACGTTTGCGTGGGTAAAAGCCCTGAAAACAAGGGAAAAATCAGGAAATCTTCGGCAGCGTTTCCGGTCGCGACCAGATCCACAGGTTGCCCATCGTCATCCCTGCAATCGCCAGATAAATCGGCCAGCCGTGATCGAGCATCACCAGCATCAGGGTCGCGCACAGCAGCATGCTGACGGTGGCGCTGACCTTGGCCTTGCGGGCGATGATCTTGCCGTTGCGCCAGTTGCTCAGGATCGGCCCGAACAGCCGATGGTTTTCCAGCCAGGCACTCAGGCGCGGCGAGCTGCGGGTCGCGGCCCAGGCGGCGAGCAGGATGAACTCGGTGGTCGGCAGGCCGGGCACGACGATGGCGATCAGGCCGATACCGAGGCTGACATAGGCGAGCAGGCCAAACAGCAGGCGGGCGAGTCGAGAAGAGGCGGGTTGGGGCATGGGCTCGGGGGGAATGCGTGAGGCGAAATGGCAATCTTACAGACTTGTGCAGTTCCCTGTGGGAGCGAGCTTGCTCCGGGCGGCGCTCCGACGAAAGCGGTACGTCAGTCAACGATGATGTTGAATCTGACGGCCTCTTCGCGAGCAAGCTCGCTCCCACAATGGGCGGTCGGTGTCGCTTTAGGCCGGTTCGGCTTCTGTGGCGTAAGCCTGTTCCAGCAACACCGTGAAGCGGTTGAACGCATCGATCGCGCCCTGCTCCACTTCGGCTTCTTCTTCAGCGCTGAATTGCAGCGAATCGAGGGTGCGCACGAAGCGCTTCCAGCCTTCGGCGCGACCACCTTCAGGCTCGCCCAGGTGACGGGCGCCGAAGGTTTCACTCAGGTCCAGGGCAACGGCGCGCTTGATCAGAAACGCAGCGCCGAGCTTGGAGCCTTCAGACACGAAGATCCAACCCAGGGCGCGGGCCTTGCTCGGGTTTTTCAGCGCACCGGCGACGGGTACAGGCACTTCGGTGTCGAGGTCCGCGAGGTCTGCCCTGGCCGCTTCGGCGCGGCAGCGGGTCGGCAGGTCAGGGATGATGGCGGTCAGTTCGGCATCGTTGTACAGCGACACCAGTTCCGACTGGAACAGGTACTGCGCGACCACGAAGCGGGCGAAGTTGGCGCGGTTCTCGAACGGCGCGTGGGCCTTGACCAGTGCATCGAGCTTGCTGTGCGGCTCGTGGGTGATCTGGTTCAAGCGTTGCGAACGCAGGGCTTTTTCCTGGGTGCTCATGAGATGTCCTTGAAAAGAAGAGGCGCTTGATAACGAGACGTACGGGCAAGCGCCGGACAGTAAAAAAACCTCACGGCGCGGCAATGCACGCGTGCCGTGAGGTCATCCGGATCAGATATCCCAGACGAGATTGATCGCGAAGTTGCGACCCGGCTGGGTCAGGCGATCGAGGTTGGCCGGTTGTGTCACCGAGGCTTCGCCGACACTGTCGTAACCGCGCACGTCGTCCCATAGCCAGTATTTCTTGTCGGTCAGGTTGTAAATGCCGCCGCTGACGGTGACGTCGTCAGTGACTTTGTAGAACCCGGTCAGATCGAGAATGCCGAAGCCCGGCGACTTGAACTGGCTGCTGACACCGTCCGGCGACTTGAAGTTGCTGTCGTCGACGCGATCCTTCTTCTTGACCACGGTCCAGCTCAGCAGGCCGCCGTAGTTGTCCTGGTCGTAACCCAGACCGAACACTCCGGTCAGCGGGTTGACGCTGTTGAGCGGTTCGCCGGTGTCGTTGTTGCGACCGTAGGCATAGGCAATCGAGCCCTGGGTGTACAGGCCTTGCGGCGCGCCGAACGCGTCGAGATTCAGACGCCCTTTGACTTCGGCGCCCTTGATGGTGGCGTGCTTGATGTTGCTCGACTGGAAGGTCAGCTCGTCGTAGCCCGGAGTGACGGCGTCTTCGTTGATGAAATCGCGGTACTTGTTATAGAACACCGCCACGTCGAACGAGCCTTGCTCGAAGTTGCCGCGCAGGCCGGTTTCATAGCTTTTGCTCTTTTCCGGTTCCAAGTCCGGGTTCGGCGCCACGTTGTAGCCGGTGGTGCTGTTTTCGAAGCGGCCGTAGAGCGCTTTTGCGGTCGGGGTGCGGAAGCCTTCGGCGTACTGACCGTACCAGGTGTAGTTGTCGGTCAGGGCGTAGGTCAGGCCGAATTTGGGCGAGACTTTATGCCAGGTCTTGTTTTCGTCGCTGACCGTGCCGTTGCCGTCGGCGGCCACGGTGTTGAGGAATTCCTGGGTGATGTGCGGCTTGAGCCGGGTGTAGTCGTAGCGCAGGCCCGGCAGGAAGGTCCAGTTGTTCCAGCTGATCTGATCCTGGGCGAACAGGCTGTAGGTGTTGATGGTCGGGTCCGGGAAGTCGCTGGACTTCTTCAGTACGTCAGCCGCGCTGGTAGCGCCGATGGCGGTGCAGCCGCGACCGACCGACAGGCACTTGCCGTCGCCGCTGCGCGAGCCGGTGACTTTCTGCTGCTTGAGGGTGGTGCCGTAAGTCAGCACATGATCGGTGTCACCGATGGCGAATGCTTTGTCCAGTTGCGCGTCGAAGACCCACTGTTTCTCCTCGTAGATCGTGTCACGGGTACGCAGCACTTTACGGGTGATGGGGTAGTAGAACTCGTCGGTGCTCTGGTCGGTCTTGGCGGTCTGGTGGTTGAGGCTCCACTTCACGTTGTCCGCCAGCAGGCTGTCGAGCTCGAAGCTGTGCTCCAGACCGAAACGCTCGCGGGTGATGGTGTCGTTGCCGGTACGCCACTGGTACATGCCGCCGGGCAGCACGCTGTTCGGGATCGTCGGGGCACCGTTGAAGTACGGTCCGCCGTAGGCGCTTTTCTGATCGGTGTCGCGATCATCCTTGTACTTTTCATAGGTCAGGCCCAGGCGCGAACCTTCGTTGTAGTTCCAGCCGATCTTGGCCAGCACGTTGGTGGCTTTGACGTCCTCCGGGTTGGCGGCGGTGCGCTCCAGGCCGGTGCCGTTGTTGCTGCCGTAGGAATCGGTTTCGTGGCCGTCGCGCTGGCTGTAGTGCAGCAAACCGTCGAACTGGTCGGCGCGACCGGCGACGGTGGCGGATTTCAGCCAGCTCTCATCGGCGGAGCTGTAGCCGGTTTTCAGGCGGGCACCGACGTCTTTGCCGGGCTTGATGATGTCGTCCGGGTCGAGGGTGTAGTAGCTGACGGCGCCGCCGATGGCGTTGCTGCCGTACAGCACGGAGGCCGGGCCACGGAGGATTTCGACGCGTTTGATGATTTCCGGGTCGACGTAGTTGCGTTGGGTCTTGGCGTAGGGGCCGTTGAAGAAACCGTCCGGCACTTCGACGCCGTCGACCTGAGTCAGGATGCGGTCGCCGTCGATGCCGCGAATGTTGTAGCCGCTGATCCCTCCACGCTGGCCGGCGCCGCCCACGGACACGCCCGGCTCGTAGCGCACCAGATCCTTGATGGTGTTGACGTTGTTGCGGTCCAGATCCTGACGGGTCTGCACGGTGACGGTGGTCGGCACGCTGTTGATCGACTGTTCCTGACGGGTGGCGCTGATGGTCACCTGATCGAGGTTAAGTGCGCCGCTGCTGACGCGTTTCTCCAGCACGACGTTGTTGTTGCTCAGTTTGCGGAAGCTCAGGTTGGTCCCCACCAACAGACGCTCCAGGGCTTTTTCCGGTGGCAGCGAACCGCGCACGCCCGGCGACGATACGTCCTGACCCAGTTGCGCCGGCAAACCGACCTGCCAGCCCGTGACGGCGGTGAACGCATTGAGCGCCGACACCAACGGCTGCTGGGCAATGGCGAACGAGTAATCGCCCATGTTGCGCGTCGGTTGTTCGGTGGCGGCCATCAGCGGCGCGGTGCCGGCCATCAGGATGGCGGCGGTCAGCAGCGACAGCACGCGGGAAGGGGAAGAAGTCTGGCGGGTAAGGCGTGAGGACATCGATAGCGCTCCGTGTCGCACGAATCTTTATAGGTGCTGATTGAACTCGCGAGATGCGAATCAATTGCATTGGCTATAACGAGACGAACGAGCTTCGGCTATCGAGTAAAAATAATTCTCATTTAGTTCAAAATCACCAGCGCCGGGAATTCCTGAAGCTTGGCCGAGGTGATGTGAGCGAGCGAACGCACTGCGTCCAGCGGCTGGTCGAGGCGGTAATTGCCGGTGACGGCGACGTCGGCCAACCGTTCGCTGGTGTTGATGATGAAGCCCGGATAGTAGCGGCGCAGTTCCGCCAGCACTTGGCTCAGCGGGCAGTTCTCGAAGATCAGCCGACCCTGTACCCAGGCCAGATCGGTGGCGGCGTCGACCTTGGCCGGACGGTCGAAACCGTTGGGACCGATGCGGATGCTTTCCCCGGCAGACAACCGAACCCGCGCATCATCGCGGGTAGCCCGCAGATCGACATCGCCGCGCTGCACGCGCACCTGCGCCACGCCGTCCAGATAACGCACGGCGAATGCGGTGTCGCGCACGCTGGCTTTCACCGGGCCGGCATCGATTTCCAGCGGCTGGCTGCGGCTGGCCGGGATCTCGAAAAACGCTTCGCCCTGATACAGCCGCGCGACTCGCTGCTGATCGTTGATCGTGCTGGAGAACGCGGAATTGGTGTTGAGCAGGACTTTCGAGCCGTCCTCAAGCTGCAAGCGCTGACGTTCGCCGACCACGGTCAGGTGATCGGCCTGCAAACGCATCGGCAGGTTGCTGAAATTGAACAGGCCGAGCAGCAGCACGGCGGCGGTCGCCAGCGGTTTCCAGTGCGGACGCAAACGAGTGAGGACGGGGACTTTCTTCGGTTTGGCTGCGAGGTCCTTCGCGCACTGGGCGATCTGCGGACCGTCCCAGATCGCTTGGGCCTTGGCGAACGCCTCGCCATTCAACGGATCGGCCGCCAGCCAGGCATGGAATTGCCGGGTCTGCTCCTCGTCCGGACTGCCGAGCACGATGAGCCAGTCCAGCGCCTGGTCCATTGCACTTGCGGCGTCCTGCGCCGATGCAGGCGAAGGGGAGCGGTGGATGTCCGTCACGGTGTTTCCTCGGCAGTGTCTGTGCACGGCTGTTTTTTTGGTGAAGCGTAAAAGTCGGGCAAGGGTAACAAAGCCCGATGATCAGTGCAGTCGATCCTGTCCAATACCGACAAGGCTGCCGATCAGTCGCCGTTCAAGCGTTCGGCGACACCGATGCAGATGGTCATGATCAGTTTGAGTTCTTTCTGCACCGTGCTGAGGGAAACGCTCAGTTCTTCGGCGATTTCCTGATAGCTGCGCCCATGCAGGCGGCTGAGGATGAAGATTTGCTGCTGGCGGGGGCTGAGTTCACCGAGGCTCACGTTCAGGCGCTCCAGCAATTGTTCGGCGTGGGCGGCGTCTTCGGCGCTGCTGGCGGGGGCGGCGACGCTGTGCACCACGTCCTGCGGCACGTCGTCGACCATGGTTCGCGATTGAATCTTGCGCGCACGCAAATGGTCCAGCGCCAGATTGCGCGCGGTCTGGAAAACAAAGGGTTCAAGGTGATCGATGTCCCGCTCGCTCAGCGCCCGGGTGACGCGCAGGTAGGTTTCCTGCAACAGGTCTTCGGCGGTGCTGTGGTTGTTGACCATGCGTTCCAGCGTTCGCAGCAGTGAGGTGCGCTGGGCGAGGAAAACGTGATTGAACTGCGAATGACTCACGGGAGGACCTGATCCGTTTTGAGCGAATGATAATGCTTATCATCCGTCGGAGTGGTCAAGTGTTGATTTCAGATTGAGATCAAAAACCTGTGGGAGGGGATTTGCTCGCGAAGGCGTCGTGTCAGGCAATTAAACGTCGACTGACCTGCCGCTTTCGCGAACAAGCTCGTTCCCGCTGGTGGATAGCTGTTTATTCCGCGTTGCACAGCGCCAGGCAGTTATCGAGCATGCGGTTGGAGAAGCCCCACTCGTTGTCGTACCAGGCCAGCACTTTCAGCAGCTTGCCGCTGGATTTGGTGTGGTTGGCATCGAAGATCGACGACAGCGGGTTGTGATTGAAATCGCTCGAGACCAGCGGCAGGGTGTTGTAGCCGAGGATCTTCGAATGCTGGCTCGCGGCTTTCATCAGTGCATTGACTTCATCGGCCGAGGCTTCGCGCTTCAACTGCACGGTCAGGTCAACCAGCGACACATTGATCACCGGTACGCGCACGGCCATGCCGGTCAGTTTGCCCGCCAGTTCCGGCAGCACCAGGCCCACAGCTTCGGCAGCGCCGGTCTTGCTCGGGATCATGTTCTGGGTGGCGGAGCGCGCGCGGTACGGGTCGGTGTGATAGACGTCGGTCAGGTTCTGGTCGTTGGTGTAGGCGTGAATCGTGGTCATCAGACCGCTTTCGATGCCCAGTTCGCGGTGCAGCACCTGGGCCACCGGCGCCAGGCAGTTGGTGGTGCAAGACGCGTTGGAAATGATCTGGTGCGACTGGCGCAGAATGTCGTGGTTCACACCATAAACGACGGTGGCATCGGCGCCTTTGGCCGGGGCCGAGATAATCACTTTGCGTGCGCCGGCGGTAATATGCGCGGCGGCTTTGGCCCGGTCGGTGAACAGACCGGTGCATTCGAACACCACATCAATCTTTTCCGCGGCCCATGGCAGGTCGGCCGGGTTGCGGATGGCGCTGACCGAAATGCGGTCGCCGTTGACGGTCAGGCTCTCGTTGTCATGAGCAACTTCGGCGTCGAATGTGCCATGAACGGTGTCGTACTTGAGCAGATGCGCATTGATCGCGCTGTCGCCCAGATCGTTGATGGCGACGATCTGCAAATCCTGACGATAGCCCTGGGTATACAGTGCACGCAGGACATTACGGCCGATGCGGCCAAAACCATTGATTGCGATTCGAAGAGTCATTGAGCAGCGCCGCCGTCGTTTTGTTGTTGGAATTACAAGATTATTCGCATAAAAATAGAAAACAAGCCTTTTTAGTGGCAATATTTTGTTTTATCTACAACGAGTGACCTGAATCAACTGGTCCGAATGATCAAGAAAACCGCCCGTCATCCCATGCGTGCGGGCTCCTTGATCAGCATAGACAATCAGGTCGCCACATCCGTTAGCCTGGAGTTCTAAACATGCATCCCCGCGTTCTTGAGGTCACCGAACGGCTTATCGCCCGCAGCCGCGCCACGCGTCAGGCTTACCTTGCGCTGATTCGCGGCGCTGCAACTGACGGGCCGATGCGCGGCAAGCTGCAATGCGCCAACTTCGCCCACGGCGTGGCCGGATGTGGCAGCGAAGACAAGCACAGCCTGCGGATGATGAACTCGGCAAACATCGCAATTGTTTCGTCATATAACGACATGCTCTCGGCGCACCAGCCGTATGAAGTCTTCCCGGAACAGATCAAGAACGCCCTGCGCGAAATCGGCTCGGTCGGCCAGTTCGCCGGCGGCACGCCTGCGATGTGCGACGGCGTGACCCAGGGCGAGCCCGGCATGGAACTGAGCCTGCCGAGCCGCGAAGTGATCGCCATGTCGACGGCGGTGGCGCTGTCCCACAACATGTTCGACGGCGCGCTGATGCTCGGCATCTGCGACAAGATCGTGCCGGGCCTGATGATGGGCTCGCTGCGTTTCGGTCACCTGCCGACGATTTTCGTTCCGGGCGGGCCGATGGTCTCGGGGATTTCCAACAAGGAAAAAGCCGACGTGCGGCAGAAGTACGCCGAAGGCAAGGCGACCCGCGAAGAGCTGCTGGAATCGGAAATGAAGTCCTACCACAGCCCGGGCACCTGCACGTTCTACGGCACCGCCAACACCAACCAGTTGCTGATGGAAGTCATGGGCCTGCACTTGCCGGGCGCCTCCTTCGTCAACCCGAACACGCCGCTGCGTGAAGCCCTGACCCGCGAAGCCGCGCATCAGGTCACCCGTCTGACCAAGCAGAACGGCAACTTCCTGCCGATCGGCGAAATCGTCGACGAGAAGGCGCTGGTCAACTCGATCGTCGCGTTGCACGCCACCGGCGGTTCGACCAACCACACCCTGCACATGCCGGCCATCGCCATGGCGGCGGGCATTCAACTGACCTGGCAGGACATGGCCGACCTCTCCGAAGTCGTGCCGACCCTGAGCCACGTCTATCCGAACGGCAAGGCTGACATCAACCACTTCCAGGCCGCCGGCGGCATGTCGTTCCTGATCCGCGAACTGCTCGAAGCCGGCCTGCTGCACGAAGACGTCAACACCGTGCTCGGCCACGGTTTGAGCCAGTACACCAAAGAGCCGTTCCTCGATAACGGCAAGCTGGTGTGGCGCGAAGGCCCGACCGAAAGTCTCGACGAAAACATCCTGCGTCCGGTGGCTCGTGCGTTCTCGGCAGAGGGTGGCTTGCGGGTGATGGAAGGGAACCTCGGTCGCGGGGTGATGAAGGTGTCCGCCGTCGCGCTGGAAAACCAGATCGTCGAAGCTCCGGCCATGGTGTTCCAGGATCAACAGGACCTGGCCGACGCCTTCAAGGCCGGTCTTCTGGAGAAGGATTTCGTCGCGGTGATGCGCTTCCAGGGCCCGCGCTCCAACGGCATGCCGGAACTGCACAAGATGACGCCGTTTCTCGGCGTGCTGCAGGATCGCGGCTTCAAGGTTGCGCTGGTGACCGACGGACGCATGTCCGGCGCCTCGGGGAAAATCCCGGCGGCGATCCACGTCAGTCCGGAAGCTTATGTGGGTGGCGCTTTGGCGCGCGTGCAAGAGGGCGATATCATCCGCGTCGATGGCGTCAAAGGCACTTTGGAACTCAAGGTGGACGCCGCTGAATTCGCAGCGCGCGAACCCGCCAAAGGCCTGTTGGGCAACAACATCGGCAGCGGTCGCGAACTGTTTGGCTTCATGCGTTTGGCCTTCAGCTCGGCGGAGCAGGGCGCCAGCGCCTTCACTTCTGCCCTGGAGACGCTTAATTGAAACTGGCTTTGGTCGGTGACATCGGAGGCACCAACGCGCGGTTTGCGTTGTGGAAAGATCAGCAGCTCGAATCGGTTCAGGTGCTGGCCACCGCCGACCATGCCAGCCCGGAAGAGGCGATCAGCCTCTACCTGAGCGGGCTGGGTCTGGCGCCGGGTGCCATCGGTTCGGTGTGCCTGTCGGTGGCGGGGCCGGTGAGCGGTGATGAATTCAAGTTCACCAACAACCACTGGCGCCTGAGTCGCAAGGCGTTCTGCCAGACCCTGCAGGTTGAGCAGTTGTTGCTGGTCAACGACTTCTCGGCCATGGCGCTGGGCATGACCCGTTTGCAGCCCGGCGAATTCCGCGTGGTCTGCGAAGGCGAGCCGGAGCCATTGCGCCCGGCAGTGGTCATCGGCCCGGGCACCGGTCTGGGCGTCGGCACGTTGCTTGATCTCGGTGAAGGGCGGTTCGCCGCGTTGCCGGGAGAGGGCGGTCACGTCGATCTGCCGCTGAGCAGCCCGCGCGAAACCCAGCTCTGGCAGCACATCTACAACGAAATCGGCCACGTCAGCGCGGAAACCGCGTTGAGCGGCGGCGGCTTGCCGCGGGTGTACCGGGCGATCTGCGCGGTGGACGGGCATGAACCGAAACTCGACACGCCGGAAGCCATCACTGCGGCAGGCCTTGCGGGCGACCCGATTGCCCTGGAAGTGCTGGAGCAATTCTGCTGCTGGCTTGGTCGCGTGGCCGGCAACAACGTGCTGACCGTTGGCGGCCGTGGCGGGGTGTACATCGTGGGCGGCGTGATTCCGCGTTTCGCCGATTTCTTCCTCGAAAGCGGTTTCGCCCGCAGTTTCGCCGACAAGGGCTGCATGAGCGATTACTTCAAGGGCATTCCGGTGTGGCTGGTGACGGCGCCGTACTCGGGGCTTGTCGGTGCAGGAGTGGCGCTCGAACAGGAAGGCTGAAGATCGTTCCCACGTCGAGGCGTCGAACCGTCCGCGTGGGAATGCAGCCCGTGACGCTCTGCGTCACTGGACGCGGAGCGTCCCTTGATACATTCCCACGCAGAGCGTGGGAACGATCGGTCTACACATCAGGCATAATCCGCCCAATTCCAACAACAAGGATGCCTTCGAAGTGAGCTCAGTCAACAAGTCGATTTTGTTGGTCGATGACGACCAGGAGATACGCGAGTTGCTGGAAACCTACCTGACCCGCGCGGGTTTTCAGGTACGGGCCACGGCGGATGGCGCCGGTTTTCGTCAGGCGCTGAACGAAGCGCCGAGCGATCTGGTGATCCTCGATGTGATGCTGCCCGATGAAGACGGCTTCAGCCTGTGCCGCTGGGTGCGCCAGCATCCGCGTCAGGCTCAGGTGCCGATCATCATGCTCACCGCCAGTTCCGACGAAGCCGACCGGGTCATCGGCCTGGAACTCGGCGCCGACGATTACCTCGGCAAACCTTTCAGCCCCCGCGAACTGCAAGCCCGGATCAAGGCCCTGCTGCGTCGCGCCCAGTTCGGTCAGGAGCGCGGCGGCAGTGAAGTGCTGGCGTTCGACGAGTGGCGGCTGGATATGGTCAGCCATCGACTGTTTCACACCGACGGCGAGGAAGTGATTCTGTCCGGCGCCGACTTCGCCCTGCTCAAGCTGTTCCTTGATCACCCGCAGGAAATCCTCGACCGCGACACCATCGGCAACGCCACCCGCGGCCGCGATCTGATGCCCCTCGATCGTATCGTCGACATGGCCGTCAGCCGCTTGCGCCAGCGTCTGCGCGACACCGAAAAGCCGCCACGGCTGATCCGCACCGTACGTGGCAGCGGCTACCAACTGGCAGCCAACGTGGTTGCCGGCAATGGTCACTGAGTTCCTGCGCAACACTGCACGCAAAGTGCCGATGCCGCGTTCGCTGCTTGGGCGGATGTTGCTGCTGACGTTGCTCGCGGTGTTGTTCGCCCAGACCCTGTCCAGCGTGATCTGGGTGTCCCAGTTGCGTGCGACCCAGCTCGAAGGCCTGGTCACCAGCGCCCGCAGCCTCGCCCATTCGATGACCGCCAGCGTCAGTTATTTCCGCTCGTTGCCGGTGGCTTACCGGCCTTTGGTGCTCGATCAGTTGCGCAGCATGGGCGGCACCCGATTTGTGGTGACGCTGAACGACAAACCGCTGGGCATGGAAGTGTTGCCGGTTACACCGCGCAAGGCAGCGGTGCTTCAAGCGGTGGATGAGGTGCTGCGTCAGTCGCTGGGCCAGGACACCGACATTCTGGTGACCTTCGTCAGCCCCGATGATCTGCGGATTTTCAACGCCGGATTGAAGCTCGATGAGTTGCCACGTTCGTGGGCGCATTACGCCTTGACGCTGGAACCGGTGAATCCGCCGGTGCTAGTCACGCAGATTCAGTTGGCGCCCGGTGAATGGCTGTACATTGCCTCGCTGTTGCCCGAACCCTACACCAGTCTGGAAGAGCAGGGCCTGCCGACTCAGCAGGTGTGGTTCATCGTCTTCACCAGCGGTTTCCTGTTGTTGTTCATCGGCCTGCTGGTGCACTGGCAGAGTCGGCCGCTCAAGCGCCTGGCGCGGGCGGCGCGGGACTTGTCGCTGGGCGCCGACGTCGAGCCGGTGGCCGAGGGCGGTGGCAGTGAAGTGGTGGAAGTGGGCCGCGCGTTCAACACCATGCGCGAGCGGATCAGCCGTTACCTGACCGAGCGCAGTCAGTTGTTCAGCGCGATTTCCCATGACCTGCGCACGCCGATTACCCGTCTGCGATTGCGCGTCGAACTGCTGGAAGATGAAACGCTGCAAACCAAGTTCGGCCGCGATCTGGATGAGCTGGAGCTGCTGGTCAAGGGTGCGCTGCAATGCGTCAAAGACACCGACATCCACGAAAACATTGAGCCGGTGGATCTGAACCATGTGCTCGACTGTCTGGTGGAACCGTATCTGGCGCCCAACGGCAACGGTCGTGTGACCCAGCAGGGACGGGCGCTGGCGGCTTATCCGGGCAAGCCGTTGGCGCTCAAGCGCTGCATCGGCAACCTGATCGACAATGCGTTGAAGTACGGACAGAACGCGCATTTGCATATCGATGACGACGAAAGCGCCTTCGTGCTGCACGTCGATGACGAAGGGCCTGGCGTGCCGGAGCAGCGGCTGGAGCAGGTGTTCGAGCCGCACTTCCGGTTGGCGGGGCAGCAGCAGGGGTATGGGCTCGGGTTAGGGATCGCCCGCAACATTGCTCATAGCCATGGCGGTGAAGTGACGTTGCAGAATCTGCGTGAGGGCGGATTGCGGGTGACCCTGCAATTGCCGCGTTCGGCGGATTGATCTGAATGTCACCGATCGGTGACAAAACCCGCCCCCTTCGTTACAAGTCCACCTCGGCCCGTTGTTTAGACTGCCCGCAGTCATAACAACAAAAAAAGGCCACCCATGGATCACTTCAATCCGGACTTCAGCAGTTGGCTGAACGCCCCTGCCCACCAGCAATGGCTTGCCGACGAAGGCCTGCGCCTGCTGGCATTTGCCAAGGCTTCACGATTGCCCGAAGGCTTCGGCAATCTTGATGAGCGCGGCCAGCTCCAGGCCGGCGCGCAAGCCGAAACCATGAACACTGCGCGCATGACCCACAGTTTCGCCATGGCCCACATTCAGGGCCTGCCGGGCTTTGCCGAGCTGGTCGATCACGGCATTGCGGCCCTGCGCGGTCCGTTGCGCGATGCGCTGCACGGCGGCTGGTTCGCCGTCGCTGAACACCGTGACGGCAACACCGGCAAGAACGCTTATCTGCATGCTTTCGTCGCTCTGGCGGCGAGTTCCGCAGTGGTCGCGCAACGCCCCGGCGCACAGGCGTTGCTGGATGACGCCATCGACATCATCGACACCTATTTCTGGAGCGAAGAAGAGGGCGCCATGCGCGAGTTCTTCAATCGCGACTGGCGCGAAGAGGAAGCCTATCGCGGCGCCAACAGCAACATGCACGCCACTGAAGCCTTCCTGGCGCTGGCCGATGCCACAGAAGATCCGCGCTGGCTGGTGCGTGCGCAGCGCATCGTCGAACGGGTGATTCACGGTCACGCCGCTGCCAACGATTACCTGGTGATCGAGCATTTCGACCGCGACTGGCAGCCACTGCGCGAATACAACCAGGACAATCCCGCCGACGGTTTCCGTCCCTACGGCACCACGCCGGGCCACGGTTTCGAGTGGGCGCGGCTGTTGCTGCACCTTGAAGCGGCGCGGGTCCAGGCTGGCATGCTGACCCCCGGCTGGCTGGCCACCGACGCGCAAAAACTGTTCGAACAAAACTGCCGCCATGGCTGGGACGTCGACGGTGCGCCGGGCATCGTTTACACCCTCGACTGGAACAACAAAGCGGTGGTGCGCCATCGCCTGCACTGGACTCACGCCGAGGCCAGCGCTGCCGCCAGTGCCTTGCTCAAGCGCACCGGCGATGCGCAGTACGAAACCTGGTATCGCCTGTTCTGGGAATTTTGCGAAACCCGTTTCATCGACCGCTGCGACGGCAGCTGGCATCACGAACTCGACCCGCAAAACCGTCCAAGTGCCGATATCTGGGCGGGCAAACCGGATCTGTACCACGCCTGGCAGGCGGTTCTGATTCCGCGTCTGCCGCTGGCGCCAAGCATGGCCAGTGCTCTGGCACAGCTTTCACGAAGCGTTCCTGTGTAACCATGTGGTGACATTCGCGCGTCCCTTCGTTACCTGCGAGGGGAAACGCTCTGTTTAAACTCGTGTGCAGCGCAAGCACCAGACTTGCATGCATAACAACAAGAAAGGTACATCTCAGATGAATGCGATTTCTCGCCTCGCTACTGTCATTTCTGTCGCCTCCCTGTTCCCGCTCGCTGTGCTGCCCCTGAGTGTTTCCGCTGCCGAATCCAAAGGTTCGGTGGAAGTCGTGCATTGGTGGACGTCCGGTGGCGAAAAAGCCGCCGTCGATGTGCTCAAGGCTCAAGTCGAGAAAGACGGCTTCACCTGGAAAGACGGCGCTGTCGCCGGCGGTGGCGGTGCGACTGCCATGACCGTGCTGAAAAGCCGCGCGGTAGCCGGCAACCCGCCGGGCGTTGCCCAGATCAAAGGCCCGGACATCCAGGAATGGGCGTCGACCGGTCTGCTCGACACTGACGTGCTGAAGGACGTTTCCAAGTCCGAGAAGTGGGACAGCCTGCTCGACAAGAAAGTCTCCGACACCGTGAAGTACGAAGGTGATTACGTGGCCGTGCCGGTGAACATTCACCGGGTGAACTGGCTGTGGATCAACCCGGAAGTCTTCAAGAAAGCCGGTATCGAAAAAGCCCCGACCACCCTCGAAGAGTTCTACGCCGCCGGCGACAAGCTGAAAGCGGCGGGCTTCATCCCGCTGGCTCACGGTGGTCAGCCATGGCAGGACAGCACCGTGTTCGAAGCGGTCGTGCTGTCGGTGATGGGCGTTGATGGTTACAAGAAAGCCCTGGTCGACCTGGACAACGCTGCCCTGACCGGCCCGGAAATGGTCAAGGCCCTGACCGAGCTGAAGAAAGTCGCGACCTACATGGACGTCGACGGCAAAGGTCAGGACTGGAACCTGGAAGCGGCCAAGGTCATCAACGGCAAGGCCGGCATGCAGATCATGGGTGACTGGGCCAAGTCCGAATGGACCGCCGCCAAGAAAGTCGCCGGCAAGGACTACGAGTGCGTAGCTTTCCCGGGCACCGACAAGGCGTTCACCTACAACATCGACTCGCTGGCCGTGTTCAAGCAGAAGGACGCGGGCACCGCGGCCGGTCAGCAGGACATCGCCAAAGTCGTGCTGGGTGAAAACTTCCAGAAAGTCTTCAGCATCAACAAGGGCTCGATCCCGGTGCGTAACGACATGCTCGCCGACATGGGCAAGTACGGTTTCGACTCGTGCGCCCAGACCGCTGCCAAGGATTTCCTGGCAGATTCCAAGAATGGCGGCCTGCAGCCGAGCATGGCGCACAACATGGCGACCACGCTGGCGGTGCAGGGTGCGTTCTTTGATGTCGTGACCAACTACATCAACGACCCGAAAGCCGACCCGGCCGACGCTGCCAAAAAACTCGGCACCGCCATCAAGGCTGCCAAGTAACGTCAGCGTAGAGCAGCTGCAAGCTTGAGGTCGCGCATCGGCCTCAAGC
Source organism: Pseudomonas sp. 1 (assembly GCF_056626735.1). NCBI lineage: Bacteria > Pseudomonadati > Pseudomonadota > Gammaproteobacteria > Pseudomonadales > Pseudomonadaceae > Pseudomonas > Pseudomonas sp. 1. The sequence goes on from NZ_JBWXMQ010000002.1 coordinate 139,674, forward strand.
CTGCAGCTTGCAGCGGTCCTTCATTTTCTTTACTGGATCTTCCCATGAGTTCTGTTGCTGTGTTCAGCAAGGCCTCGCCGTTCGACGCATTGCAGCGCTGGCTACCGAAACTGGTGCTGGCGCCGAGCATGTTCATCGTTCTGGTGGGCTTCTATGGCTATATCCTCTGGACGTTTGTCCTGTCGTTCACCACGTCGACCTTCCTGCCGAACTACAAGTGGGCAGGCCTGGCGCAATACGCGCGGCTGTTCGACAACGACCGCTGGTGGGTAGCGAGCAAGAACCTGGCCGTGTTCGGCGGCATGTTCATCGGCATCACCCTGGTGATCGGCGTGACACTGGCGATTTTTCTCGACCAGAAAATCCGCCGCGAAGGCTTTATCCGCACCATTTACCTGTACCCGATGGCGCTCTCGATGATCGTCACCGGTACTGCGTGGAAATGGCTGCTCAACCCGGGCATGGGCCTGGACAAATTGCTGCGGGACTGGGGCTGGGAAGGCTTCCGTCTCGACTGGCTGATCGACCCGGATCGCGTGGTGTATTGCCTGGTGATTGCGGCGGTCTGGCAAGCTTCGGGCTTCATCATGGCGATGTTCCTCGCCGGTCTGCGTGGCGTTGATCAGTCGATCATTCGTGCCGCCCAGATCGACGGCGCGAGCATGCCGCGCATCTACTGGAAAGTGGTGCTGCCAAGCCTGCGTCCGGTGTTCTTCAGTGCAGTGATGATCCTGGCGCACATCGCGATCAAGAGCTTCGACCTGGTGGCGGCCATGACGGCCGGCGGCCCGGGTTATTCCTCCGATCTGCCGGCGATGTTCATGTACTCGTTCACCTTCAGCCGTGGACAGATGGGCATGGGCTCGGCCAGTGCAATCCTGATGCTCGGCGCGATCCTCGCGATCATCGTGCCTTACCTGTACTCCGAGCTGAGGACCAAGCGTCATGACTAGTCTCGCCTCCAAACCGGCCATCAGCCTGAGTCGCATCGCGATCTACGCGGTGCTGATCCTCGCGGTCCTGCTGTATCTGGTACCGCTGGTGGTCATGCTGCTGACCAGCTTCAAGACCCCGGAAGACATCTCCACCGGCAACCTGCTGAGCTGGCCGACCGTGGTCAGCGGCATCGGCTGGGTGAAAGCCTGGGCCACCGTTGACGGCTACTTCTGGAACTCGATCAAGATCACCGTTCCGGCCGTGATCATCTCCACCGCCATCGGTGCATTGAACGGTTATGTACTGTCGTTCTGGCGCTTCCGAGGTTCGCAGCTGTTCTTCGGTCTGCTGTTGTTCGGCTGCTTCCTGCCGTTCCAGACCGTGCTGCTGCCGGCGTCGTTCACCCTCGGCAAGATGGGCCTGGCAAGCACTACCACGGGCCTTGTGTTCATCCATGTGGTCTACGGCCTGGCGTTCACCACGCTGTTTTTCCGTAACTACTACGTGAGCATTCCGGATGCGCTGATCAAGGCGGCGCGTCTCGATGGCGCGGGGTTCTTCACGATCTTCCGCCAGATCATCCTGCCGATGTCCACCCCGATCATCATGGTCTGTCTGATCTGGCAGTTCACCCAGATCTGGAACGACTTCCTGTTCGGCGTGGTGTTCTCCAGCGGTGATTCGCAACCGATCACGGTGGCGCTGAACAACCTGGTCAACACCAGCACCGGGGCCAAGGAATACAACGTGGATATGGCGGCGGCGATGATCGCCGGGCTGCCGACCCTGCTGGTCTATGTGGTCGCAGGCAAGTATTTCGTGCGCGGGCTGACGGCCGGCGCAGTCAAGGGGTAATCATGGCTACGCTTGAACTTCGCAATGTAAACAAGACCTACGGTACCGGCCTGCCGGACACACTGAAGAACATCGAACTGTCGATCAAGGACGGTGAATTCCTGATCCTCGTCGGGCCTTCGGGCTGCGGCAAGTCGACCCTGATGAACTGCATCGCCGGCCTGGAAACCATCACCGGCGGCGCGATCATGATCGGTGACCAGGACGTCAGCGGCATGAGCCCGAAAGATCGCGACATCGCGATGGTGTTCCAGTCCTACGCGCTGTACCCGACCATGAGCGTGCGCGAGAACATCGAATTCGGTCTGAAGATTCGCAAGATGCCTCAATCGGCCATCGACGAAGAAGTCGCCCGCGTGGCCAAGCTGTTGCAGATCGAGCACCTGCTCAATCGCAAGCCGGGCCAGCTCTCGGGCGGTCAGCAACAGCGCGTGGCGATGGGCCGCGCCCTGGCGCGTCGCCCGAAGATTTATCTGTTCGACGAGCCGCTGTCCAACCTCGACGCCAAGCTGCGCGTCGAGATGCGCACCGAAATGAAACTGATGCATCAGCGTCTGAAAACCACCACGGTCTACGTGACCCACGACCAGATCGAAGCAATGACCCTGGGCGACAAAGTGGCGGTGATGAAGGACGGGATCATCCAGCAGTTCGGTACGCCGAAGGAGATCTACAACGACCCGGCCAACCTGTTCGTTGCGAGCTTCATCGGTTCGCCGCCGATGAACTTCATCCCGCTGCGCCTGCAACGCAAGGACGGCCGTCTGGTGGCGCTGCTCGACAGCGGCCAGGCCCGTTGCGAGTTGCCGATGGCGATGCAGGACGCCGGTCTCGAAGATCGCGAAGTGATCCTCGGCCTGCGTCCGGAGCAGATCGCTCTGGCGAACGGCGAGGGCAATGGCCTGCCGAGCATCAAGGCTGAAGTGCAGGTCACCGAGCCGACCGGTCCGGACACCCTGGTGTTCGTCAACCTCAACGACACCAAGGTCTGCTGCCGTCTGGCGCCGGACGTGGCGCCGCAGGTGGGCGAAACCCTGACGTTGCAATTCGATCCGTCGAAAGTGCTGCTGTTCGACGCCAAGTCCGGTGAGCGCCTTGGGGTTGCGGGCCTGCCGAAAACCGAGTCGCACAGCGCAAACGTGGCCCAGTTCAAGGGGCGCTGATCAACAAATGCGGGAGCGGGCTCGCCCGTTTCCGCAGGGAGCACGCGGTGCGTGGCCTGTCGCGCGCCGCATCAGATGTAAACCGCGTTAGATAAGAAGAACAGTTAATAACAATAAAACGAGGATGTAGGGATGAAGAAGAACAACAACGCTCAGCGTATCGGCCAGTTGTCGGCGATTGCGGCAATGATGCTGGCCGGTAGCGTCCACGCGGCTGACGCGTTCAGCTCCGATTCGGAGTGGATGACCGGGGACTGGGGTGGCGAACGTACCAAGCTGATCGAGCAGGGTATCGACATCAAGATGGACTACGTCGGTGAGGTGGGCGGCAACCTGCACGGCGGCTACAACAACGACAAGACGGCGCGTTACTCCGACCAGTTCGGTCTGGGCGTGGCGCTGGACCTGCAAAAACTGTGGGGCTGGGACAACACCCAGGCCAAGATCCAGCTGACCAACCGTAATGGCGAAAACATTTCCAACGACCGTGTTGGCGATCCGCGTGCCGGCACACTCAGCTCCTCGCAGGAAGTCTACGGTCGTGGCCACATGGTGCGTCTGACCCAGTTGTGGATCAAACACCAGTTCTTCGACAACAAACTCGACGTCAAGGCCGGTTACTTCGGCGAAGGCGAAGACTTCAACACCTTCCCGTGCGACTTCCAGAACCTGGCGTTCTGCGGTTCGCAAGTGGGCAACTGGGCGACCAACATCTGGTACAACTGGCCGGTCAGCCAGGCGGCCATTCGCGTCAAGTACAACATCAACGACGAGCTGTATGCGCAGATCGGTGCGTACAACCAGAACCCGTCGCAACTGGAACACGGCAACGGCTTCAAGCTGAGCGGCAGCGGTACCAAAGGCACCGTGTTGCCAGTGGAACTGGTCTGGTCGCCTAACCCGAGCGGCCTGCCGGGCGAATACCGTGTCGGTTACTACAAGAGCACGGCCGATGCCGACGACGTTCGCGAAGACGTCAACGGTTTCGACGCGGCGACCACCGGTGATGCCTACCGCACCCACAGCAGCAAGCACGGTTACTGGTTCGTTGCGCAACAGCAACTCACCAGCCACAACGGTGACAAGAGCCGTGGCCTGAGCATCGCTGCCAACGCCACGTTCCACGACAAGGACACCAACTTCATCGACAACTACCAGTCCGTGATGTTTGTGTACAAAGGTCCGTTCGACGCGCGTCCGAAAGATGACTTCGGTATCGGTGCGGCACGAATTCATGTCAACGATGACGTGAAGAAGAACGCTGAACTGCTGAACGTCTCCAACGGTGTTTCGGACTACGACAATCCGGTGTTCTCGCCGATTCGTGAAACCGAATACAACTACGAGATCAACTACGGCTTCCACGTCACCAACTGGCTGACCGTACGCCCGAACCTGCAATACATCACTCATCCGGGCGGTGTGGATGAAGTGGATAACGCTTTGGTCGCTGGCCTGAAAATTCAGTCTACGTTCTGACGCGTCTGCGATAAGCTCCTCTCTATGTGCGCATATTTGCGGACGGCCAAGGCTGTCCGCTTTTTTTTGGAAAGGGGTGTCGCAGCCCATGAAAGTTGAATCTGGAACCGTGGCCCATGCATGAGCATCCGCTGCAACGCTTCTTCAAATCCCTGCGCGAACGACCGGTGTTCGCCTGGGAGCGCTATCAGATGCGCGATGTGCTGGTGATCGATCATCCACTGTGTCAGGCGGTGTTCAGTCGTCAGGGCGCGCAATTGCTGCATTTTCAGCCGCGAGGTCAGAAACCGTGGTTGTGGTGCGCGGCGAAGTGGCCGCATGTCGGCGCGATTCGCGGCGGCGTGCCGGTGTGCTGGCCGTGGTATGGCCGTCACCCGAGCGAAAACGCGTGGCCGTCCCATGGCTGGGCGCGACTGCTGGACTGGAAACTGCTCGACAGCAGCAGCGCCGATGACGGCGTGCGCCTGCACTGGCAATTGCAACTGTGCGACTGGCAGGTGGACCTGCACGCGCACCTGGGCGAACGCATGGAATTGCGCCTGAGCACCGAGCATCAGGACGACATGCCGTGCCAGTTGAGCCAGGCTTTGCACGCTTACTGGCGTATTGGCGATGTGAGTGAGATAGCGCTGTCTGGGCTCGAAGGCGCGCAGGGTTATGATCAGTTGAACCGTGAGGTCTGCCAGCAGGAGGGCGAGTTACGGGTCGATGGTGGCTGTCAGCGAGTGTTCCAGCACGACGGCGAATTGCAGCTCAAGGATCACGCCTGGCAACGCGAATTGTGCATCGATACCGGTGACAGCGCGGACACCGTGGTGTGGCATCCGGGAGCACGGCCGTTGCTGGGCGTGAGCTGGGACGAGATCTCGGAATTTGTCTGTGTTGAAGCGGCGGCGGGGGGCACCGACAGCCTGCATCTGGCGCCGGGGGAGAAGGCGCATTTGAGTTTGCAGGCTTGGGCTGGCGCCTAGCGATGATCGTTCCGACGCAGAGCGCTGATCGTTCCCACGCTCCGCGTGGGAATGCAGCCCGTGACGCTCCGCGTTACTGGACGCAGAGCGTCCCTTGAGGCATTCCCACGCAGAGCGTGGGGGCGATCAGCGCGAACTAGTTGAACTCATCGCCAACCGGATACCGGCTCGCGTTCAGGCTCTCTTTGATCTTGCGCAGATGCGGCTGGAAATCCACCCCGCGACGCAACGTCATTCCCGTCGCCAGCACATCCAGCACCGTCAACTGAATGATCCGCGAAGTCATCGGCATATAGATGTCGGTGTCTTCCGGCAACGGAATGTTCAGGCTCAGCGTACTGGCCTTGGCCAGCGGCGAGTTTTCTGCCGTCAGACCCAGCACCGACGCGCCGTTCTCCCGGGCGATGCGCGCCACTTCCACCAGCTCGCGGGTGCGCCCGGTGTAGGAGATGATCACGAACAGCTCGCCGGTGTGCGCCACCGAAGCAATCATGCGTTGCATCAGCACATCGGCGTGGGCGGTCACCGCCAGGTTGAAGCGGAAGAACTTGTGCTGCGCATCCAAAGCCACCGGAGCCGAAGCTCCGAGGCCGAAGAAGTGGATCTGCCGGGCCTGGATCAACAGGTCGACGGCGCGGCTGATCAGGTTCGGGTCCAATGCCTGGCAGGCGCTGTCCAGCGAGGCGATGGCGCTGCCGAAAATCTTCTGCGTGTAGGCCTCGGGATTGTCGTCGGCTTCTACTGCGCGGCTGACATAGGCCGCGCCGCTGGCCAGGCTCTGGGCCAGTTGCAACTTGAGTTCGGGGTAGCCGCTGACGCCGAACGAACGGCAGAAACGGTTGACCGTCGGTTCACTGACCGACGCTGCCTGGGCGAGGGCGGCGATGCTGAAGCGGGTGGCCTGCTGTGGGTTGAGCAGGATCACTTCGGCGACTTTGCGTTCGGCCTTGTTCAGCTCTTCAAGGCGACTCTGGATCTGTTCCAGTAAATTTCGCACGCGGTCCATAAGAATTCCTAGATTCACCGGCGCCGATAAGCGCGCGGCTATGCAAATTGGGCCTTTGATGTGGCCCGTGACGGTGGCCTATCCTACTGATGGCTCCGACCGACCACCACTCGGAATCTGTATTTTGCGAAAATGTTGTGGTTATTACTACATTTTCCCTTGAGTGATGCCTTGAAAAAAGGTATTTGTAGCTTAACTTGATAAAAGAACAAACATCATGCCTTCGATTACGGTTGAACCGTGCACCTTCGCCTTGTTCGGCGCCTTGGGCGATCTGGCCCTGCGCAAGCTGTTTCCTGCCCTTTATCACCTTGACGGCGCCGGCCTGCTGCACGAGGACACGCGCATTATCGCACTGGCCCGTGAGGCGGGTACCGAGCAGCAGCACCTGGCGTTCATCGCCGCCGAGCTGCGCCGTTATGTGGGCAAAGAGCTGGACGAGGCCGTGGCCGAGCGCTTTCTGGCGCGCCTGACCTACCTGCACGTCGACTTCCTCAAGGCTGAAGATTACGTGGCGCTGGCAGAATTGGCCGGCAACACACAACGCATGATTGCCTACTTCGCCACTCCGGCGGCGGTGTATGGCGCGATCTGCGAGAACCTCGCGAATGTCGGTCTGGCAGAAAACACCCGCGTGGTACTGGAAAAACCGATCGGTTCGGACCTGGAATCCTCGCGCAAGGTCAACGACGCCGTGGCGCAATTCTTCCCGGAGAACCGCACCTACCGCATCGACCACTACCTGGGCAAAGAGACCGTCCAGAACCTGATCGCCCTGCGTTTCGCCAACAGCCTGTTCGAAACTCAGTGGAACCAGAACTACATCTCCCACGTGGAAATCACCGTGGCCGAGAAGGTCGGTATCGAAGGCCGCTGGGGCTACTTCGACAAGGCCGGTCAGCTGCGGGACATGATTCAGAACCACCTGCTGCAACTGCTCTGCCTGATCGCCATGGATCCGCCGGCCGACCTGTCCGCCGACAGCATCCGCGACGAAAAGGTCAAGGTGCTCAAGGCCCTGGCGCCGATCAGTCCGGAAGGCCTGACCACCCAAGTGGTGCGCGGCCAGTACATCGCCGGGCACAGCGAGGGCAAGTCCGTGCCGGGCTACCTCGAAGAACCGAATTCCAACGCCCAGAGCGACACTGAAACCTTCGTTGCCCTGCGTGCCGACATCCGCAACTGGCGCTGGGCCGGCGTGCCGTTCTACCTGCGTACCGGCAAGCGCATGCCGCAGAAACTGTCGCAGATCGTCATCCACTTCAAGGAACCGTCGCACTACATCTTCGCCCCCGAGCAGCGCCTGCAGATCAGCAACAAACTGATCATCCGCCTGCAGCCGGACGAAGGCATTTCCTTGCGCGTGATGACCAAGGAACAAGGCCTGGACAAGGGCATGCAACTGCGCAGCGGCCCGCTGCAACTGAATTTTTCCGACACCTGGCGCAGCGCTCGAATCCCCGATGCCTACGAGCGGTTGTTGCTGGAAGTGATGAACGGCAATCAGAACCTGTTTGTCCGTAAAGATGAAATTGAAGCCGCGTGGAAATGGTGTGACCAGCTGATCGCCGGGTGGAAAAAATCCGGTGACGCGCCCAAGCCGTATGCGGCCGGGTCATGGGGGCCGATGAGCTCCATTGCATTGATCACGCGGGACGGGAGGTCGTGGTATGGCGATATCTGATGTGAAACTGCCCGAGGGCGTGAATGCCCGTGAATTCAAGAGCCCGGTGTTGCTCGCCGAAGGTTTGGCGCTGAACGTCGCCAAACAGTTGAGCGAAGCACTGGCAGCGCGCGGCAACGCTGTGCTGGTGGTGTCCGGCGGTCGTAGCCCGGTGGCGTTTTTCCAGCACCTGGCCAAGCAGGAACTGGACTGGTCGAAGGTCGTCGTGACCCTCGCTGACGAACGCTGGGTACCGGTCGAACATGCCGACAGCAACGCCGGTCTGCTCAAGCAGTATCTGCTCAAGGGCCCGGCGGCAAAGGCGCAGTTCCTCAGCCTTTACAGCGCGGCGGCCAACGTCGATCAGGCTGCGGAGCAGGCCGATCGTTTGCTCGCCGAGTTGCCGCCCATCGACGTGCTGGTGCTGGGCATGGGCGATGACGGTCACACCGCGTCGCTGTTCCCGGACAGCCCGAACCTGGCTGAAGCCCTGCAAGCTGACGGCACTCGCCGCTGCTGGCCGATGCTCGCGCCAAGCGTGCCGCGTCAGCGCCTGACCATGAGCCGCGCACTGCTGGCCTCCGCGAAGCACAAGATTCTGTCGATTTCCGGTCAGTCGAAACTGACCACCCTGAATGCCGCAGTGGCATCCAACGACGTCGCCGCCATGCCGGTTCGCGCGTTTCTGCAACCTACGTTAGAGATTTACTGGTGCCCATGAGCCAAGGAACAGCCGCTATGACAACCCCATCCCCGACCGTTTCCATGGCGGACAAAGTTGCCCTGATCGACAGCCTCTGCGCCAAGGCGCGGATTCTGCCGGTGATCACCATCGCCCGTGAACAGGACGTGCTGCCGCTGGCCGACGCCCTGGCTGCCGGTGGTCTGACCGCGCTGGAAGTGACCCTGCGTTCGCAGTTCGGCCTCAAGGCGATCCAGATCCTGCGCGAGCAGCGCCCGGAACTGGTGACCGGTGCCGGCACCGTGCTCGACCGTAACATGCTGGCTGCGGCCGAAGCCGCCGGTTCGCAATTCATCGTCACCCCGGGGATCACTCGTGATCTGCTGGAAGCCAGCGTCGAAAGCCCGATCCCGCTGCTGCCGGGCATCAGCAATGCCTCCGGCATCATGGAAGGCTATGGCCTGGGTTATCGCCGCTTCAAGCTGTTCCCGGCTGAAGTCAGCGGCGGCGTGGCGGCGATCAAGGCCCTTGGCGGCCCGTTCGGCGAAGTGAAATTCTGCCCGACCGGCGGCGTCGGCCCTGCCAACATCAAGAGCTACATGGCGCTGAAAAACGTCATGTGCGTGGGCGGTAGCTGGATGCTTGATCCTGAGTGGATCAAGAACGGCGACTGGGCCCGCATTCAGGAATGCACTGCCGAGGCGTTGGCGCTGCTGGACTGATTGGTTCAACCCTACACTTCGTTGTGTGTTCTACGGCTTTACGGTGCGCTTGGTCGGTGCACCGTTTTTTTTTGCCCGCGAAAAACTTCGTTATCTGGAGATACGTTATCTGGAGATACATAGTTACCGCACCTGGCTTCGCGTGTGGCGTTAACCTGCGTTCATCTTATGGAAGAGAGAGCGCGTCATGGATAACCAGCCTTCAGCACCCCCGGTATATCAACTGGCCCCCGAGCAAGTCGCCGGGCCGTATTTTCGCAATCCCAAACTGTTGCGCCGCAACATCAGCGAAGGTGCCGAAGGCCTGCCGCTGCTGCTGCGCCTGACCATCGTCGACGCCATGACTGCCGAGCCGGTCAGCGGTGCGCTGGTGGATATCTGGCATTGCAACGCACGCGGCGCCTATTCCGGCTGGAGTCGGGTGAACCCGGATCTGGAAGTCGACGTCGAGGACATCGGCTCGATTCCGCGAACCGACGACGACACTTATCTGCGCGGTGGCCAGTTCAGCGACCACAAGGGCAGGGTGCGCTTCACCACGATCTATCCGGGGTTCTACGCCGGCCGTGCCCTGCATATTCATGTGGCGGTGCGCATCGTCGCCGGCACCGAATACCTGGAGGAGCGCAATGTGGCCTGGGTCGGGCAGTTGTATTTTCCGGAGGTGGTTTCCCGTGGCGTGCTCAATGCCAAGGCCTATCGCGGGCGCAGCTCGCTGCCGGTGTGCAACGCAGACGATCCCTACTTCGCCAACATGGGCGGTGAAGAGTCGACCCTGACGGTGTGGCCGATCGGTCGCGAGTCACACGAGGACGGTTACTTCGGCCACCTCACGATCGGCATCGACACCTTTGCGGTGTCGTCGCAGATCAAGCCCGAGGATTTCGACAAGTACACGGTTTAACGCAGCTCATTCAGCGCCAGAATCAGCGACTGAATCTCCGCCGCCGTCGTGGTCAGCGACGGCGTGATACGGATGCACGGTCCGCAGGCTGCGCCGTTGCGCACGACAGTGAACAGGTTGTAGTCGTTGAGCAGGCGTTCGACCATCGCCTGCTGGTCGGTATGGCGAGTAAAACGCATCGAGGTGATGCCGCAATACAGGCGCGGATCGTCCGGGGTCGTGACTTCGATGCCTGGCAGGTTGCGCACGGCGCTGACCCACAGGTTGCGCAGGTAATTCATCCGTGCACCTTTGGCCGCCGCGCCACCCAGTGAGCGGTGCTCCTCGAACACCAGAGGCAGGGTCATCAGTGCCGGAATGTTCGGCGTGCTGTGGGGCGTGCGTGAGCGGATATCGCCAGCCGGAAAATGCATCTCGCCCATGTCCGGGTCGATGTCGGCTAGGCGCTGCGGTGCGATGTAGATAAAACCGAGGGTCAGCGGCGAGCCGATCCACTTGTGCAGGTTGTACCCGGCAAAGGCGATGCCCAGCGCTTCAAGATTGAACTCGATCTGGCCAAGGGCATGGGCGCCATCGAGGATGATATCGACGCCGTACTCCCTGGCCAGCGAGGCAATGGCCTGCACCGGCATCACTAGCCCGGTACGGTGGGTGACGTGGGTCAGGGCCATCAGCTTGAGCTTTGGATGGCGGATAAAGGCTTCGCGGTACGTGGCCAGCAGGCTGTCGAAGGTGGCGGGGTGGGCGTGCTCGATTTCGATCACCTCGACTCCGCGATACTGCGCCAGCCAGCGCATGGCGCCCTTGACAGTGTCGTACTCCAGATCGCAGATCAACACCTGGTCGCCTGGCTGCAGGCGATTGTAGTTGCGGATCAGCGATTGCAGGCCGGCAGTGGCGTTGTGGGTGAACGCCACGCTTTGCGCGCGCACGCCGATCAACTCGGCCAGTTGCGCGCGGATGTCGAAACTGTCGTGCTGTTCGAAACGCTGGCGCACGTAGATCGAGTTGCTGTTGTTGATCAGCTCGATGTTGCGCTGGTACTCCTCGACCACGGTGCGCGACATGCGCCCGAAATAGCCGTTCTCCAGATTCACGGGGCCAGGGTGGCGGTCGTAACGGTCGGCGAAGGTTTGCCAGAAAGCTTCGTCTCGGGCGCGGCGGGTGTTATCGGGCATGGTCGACTCGACTCGGATCAGGGTGACGCCTCAGTGGCGCGGGGCGGGTTTGCCGTGTTTGGCGCGCAGCGGTTCGAGCAGTTCCGACAGGCCGTTGTGGTCGATTTCCTGCATCAACGCCAACAGCCCGCCCAGTTCGCCATGGGGAAATCCTTCCCGGGCAAACCAGTTCAGGTAAGGGCCCGGCAGGTCGGCAATGATCCGGCCCTTGTACTTGCCGAAGGGCATTTCGCGGGTGATCAGCAGTTCGAGCTTTTCAGGGTTCATCGTTGGAGTCGTCTGGCTTTGAAAACACTTTGGAAAATACAGGCATTCTGCATGCAGGCCAAATGACAGATCATGCAAATAACAGGCATACAGATTTTTGCTTTATCTATAACTTATTGAAAAATAACGATTAAATTCTTTAATAGAATCTGGCACGGCTGCTGCAACACTCCTTGCATCTTTAACCCACGCAAGGAATTGAAAAATGACTGACATGAATAAAGAAGCCATCTCCGTCCTCAACGACCTGATCGAAACCAGCAAGGACGGTCAGGAAGGGTTCAAGACCTGCGCTGAAGACATCAAGCATCCAGAGCTGAAAACGCTGTTCGTGAAACGCTCCGCCGATTGCGCAACGGCTGCGGCCGAGCTGCAAGCTGCGGTGCGTTCGATGGGTGGCGATCCGGAAACCTCGACCAGCGTGAGCGGTGACTTGCACCGTCGTTGGGTCGACGTCAAAGCGATGTTCACCGGCAAGGATGAAGAAGCGGTGCTCAACGAAGCCGAGCGCGGTGAAGACCACGCCCTGAAGGCTTATCGTGAAGCGATCGATAAGCTTACCAAGATTAAAGATCACGGCCTGACAAAAATTTTTGACCTGGTCGAAAAGCAGTACCACGGTGTGCAACGCAATCACGATCAGGTGAAAGTGTTGCGTGACCAGGCCCGCGCACGCTCGTAAGCGTTCGAGGCCAACAAAAAACGCCAGCGGGTCTGGCGTTTTTTTTGTGTCCGGATCAAACCGAGGATGATCAGCCGATGCTGATAGCCGGCAACGTCGGCAGGGTAACGGTCTGTTGTTTGCGCGGCGCCAGAATTTCGGCCTCGCCGTCCACCACCAGCTCATCACGCTGATTGAAAACACGGGTGGCAATGCGCACGCGGAATTTCGGCAGTTTCTCGAGGATTTCCAGACGCACGGTCAGGGTGTCGCCGATCTTCACCGGCTTCTGGAAGCTCATCTGCTGGCCGATATAAATGGTCCCCGGCCCAGGCAGCTCGCAAGCGAATGCGGCACTGATCAGCGCGCCGCTGAACATGCCATGGGCGATGCGCTCCTTGAACATGCTGGCGGCGGCGAACTCGGCGTCCAGGTGCACCGGGTTGTGGTCACCGGACATCGCGGCGAACAGCTGAATGTCGCGTTCCTCGACGGTCTTGCTATAGGTCGCGGTCTGGCCCACTTCGAGGGCTTCATAAGGGATGTTGGTAACCTGGGTCATGGGGCTGAATTCCTGTGACGGATGAAATGAATCCACAAAAAATTATTCGCTGCGGTGCGGCCGGCGATGGCTCAGGGCCTGGTCGATCCAGGTCAGCACATCGGCGGTCACTTCCTCGCGGTTGCTCTCGTTGAACAATTCGTGCCGCGCCTGCGGGTAGATCTTGAGTTGCAGGTTCTGGCTGCCGGCCGCGCGCAAGGCGTTGGCCAGATCAGTCAGACGCTTGCCTTCGCTCACCGGATCACATTCGCCGCCGATTACCAGCAGCGGGAGGCCCGGATCGATCTGGGCGAGATTGGACGCTTTGCTGATTTGCTGCAACCCGCCGAGCAGGTCGATCCACAACTGATTGGTGCAACGAAAGCCGCACAGCGGATCGGTGGCGTACTTGTCGACCTCGGCCGGATCGCGGCTGAGCCAGTCGAAAGGCGTGCGTGCCGGTTTGAATGCCTTGTTGAACGAGCCGAACGACAGCCATTCGATCAACGCGCTGCGGCCCTTGGGGCCCTGGCGCAGTTTTTCGAACCGGGCGATCTGTCGGGCCGCGCGGTACAGCGCGACCGGCTGGAAATTCGATCCGCTGAGAATCGCGCCGTGCAGGCTGGCGCTGTGATGCAGCAGATACGCTTGGGCAATGTAGCTGCCCATGCTGTGCCCGAGCAGCACGATCGGCACCCCCGGATGACGCTGGCCGAGGAACTGGTTGAGGCTGGCGATATCGCCAACCACCTTGCACCAGCCATCATCATCGGCGAAATGCCCGAGCGTCCCATGATCGGCGGTTTTGCCATGGCCACGCTGATCGGGTGCATACACACCGTAGCCCTCGGCACAGAAGGCCTCTGCCAGGCGTGCGTAGCGGCCACTGTGTTCCGCCATGCCGTGGGCCAGCAGAATCAGCGCCTTCAGCGGCGTGTTCGGCAGCCACAGGTTGACGTAGAGGCGGCTGCGGTCACTCGCGTCCAGCCAGAAGGTGTCGTGGATCATGGCGATTCCTTTTGCGGCCTGATATTGCTGAATGTTGCTGATGCGTCTTGCAGAGGTTGCATTGTATAGCGCGTCCGATCAGCTCTCGCCACGGCAGGAAGATTCACACGATCAATGACGACCTTGCCCATATTTGCCTGATTGACCATAGCTGCTAGTGTCCGTGAAGCCCCGCTTTTTGCTCTCGGCTTTTTCAGGGACAGACAAAAATGACAGCGAAGCGGCCCCGGATCGGCTCAGGTAAAGAGGACAAGAACAATGCAACCTGATTTCTGGAATGACAAACGCCCGGCGGGCGTACCCCTGGACATCGACGCGGGTGAATTCAAGTCGGTGATCGAGGTGTTCGAGCGTTCCTGCAAGAAATTCGCTGATCGCCCGGCGTTCAGCAACATGGGCGTGACCCTGACCTACGCCGAGCTGGAGCGCCAGAGCGCCGCGTTCGCCGGTTATCTGCAAACCCACACCGATCTGGCACCGGGGGATCGCATCGCGGTGCAGATGCCCAACGTCCTGCATTATCCGATTGCCGTGTTCGGCGCGTTGCGCGCCGGGCTGATCGTGGTCAACACCAACCCGCTGTACACCGCGCGCGAGATGCGTCATCAGTTTAAGGACTCCGGCGCCCGGGCGCTGGTGTACCTGAACATGTTCGGCCAGAAAGTCCAGGAAGTGCTCCCGGACACCGACATTCAATATCTGATCGAAGCGAAGATGGGCGACCTGATGCCCACCGCCAAGGGCTGGCTGGTCAACACCGTGGTCAGCAAAGTGAAGAAAATGGTCCCGGCATATTCGCTGCCCCAGGCGATTTCCTTCAAGAGCGCGTTGCGCATGGGCCGGGGCCTGGGCATCAAGCCGCTGAAGGTCGGTCTGGATGACATCGCCGTGCTGCAATACACCGGCGGCACCACCGGCCTGGCCAAGGGCGCGATGCTGACCCACGGCAATCTGGTGGCGAACATGCAGCAGGTGCGCGCCTGTCTCGGTCAGTTCGGCAGCGACGGCCAGCCGCTGTTGCGCGAAGGGCAGGAGGTGATGATCGCGCCGCTGCCGCTGTACCACATCTATGCGTTCACCGCGAATTGCATGTGCATGATGGTGTCGGGCAACCACAACGTACTGATCACCAACCCGCGTGACATCGGCGGCTTCATCAAGGAGCTGAAGAACTGGAAGTTCTCGGCGCTGCTGGGGCTCAACACACTGTTCGTTGCGTTGATGGATCATCCGGACTTCAAGACCCTGGATTTCTCCACGCTCAAGCTCACCAACTCCGGCGGCACTGCGCTGGTCAAGGCCACCGCCGAACGTTGGGAGAAGATCACCGGTTGCCGCATCACCGAAGGCTACGGCCTGACCGAAACCTCGCCGGTAGCCTGTACCAACCCGTACGGCGAGCTGTCTCGCATCGGCACGGTCGGCCTGCCAGTGCCGGGCACCCGGTTGAAAGTCATCAATGACGACGGCGTCGAACAGCCGTTGGGCGAACGCGGCGAACTCTGCATCAAGGGTCCGCAGATCATGAAGGGCTACTGGCAGAAACCCGAGGCTACCGCCGAGGTGCTGGACGCGGAGGGCTGGTTCAAGTCCGGCGACATCGCGGTGATCGATCCGGACGGGTTCGTGCGCATCGTCGACCGCAAGAAAGACATGATCATCGTCTCCGGTTTCAACGTGTACCCGAACGAGATCGAAGACGTGGTGATGGCTCACCCGAAAGTCGCCAACTGCGCAGTGATCGGCGTACCGGACGAACGCTCCGGGGAGGCGGTGAAGCTGTTCGTGGTGGCGCGGGAAACCGGCGTGAGCCTGGAAGAGCTGAAGGCCTACTGCAAAGAGAATTTCACGGCGTACAAGGTGCCGAAACACATCGTGCTGCGTGAGTCGTTGCCGATGACGCCTGTCGGGAAAATTCTGCGGCGGGAGTTGCGCGATATCGCCTGATCGATGACGCGCACCGTTGAAACTGAAAGATCGCAGCCTCTGGCGGCTTCCTCAAGCTGCTGCAGGCTGCGATCTTTTGCTTTTTATCCCCGACGTTGTCCCCGAAAACAGGGACTTTCAAGGGGTTATAGGATTTTTGCTCTAAAATGACTGCCAGTAGTTCTTGAGTCATGAAAATGACTGTAGGGGCCGCTTTTGGCTCTAGTCGACCCTTGGCAAAGCTGCTACTCTCGGCGCGCTTTGTGACTTCTCGGCCTTGTAAAAAGCCAGACTCACCAATAAACAAACACCAATAATAATCGCATCAAATGCGGTGCTGAATTCGCGTTGCTGAGGAGTGGGCTTCCATGATCGAAGACTTTTGGAAGGATAAGTACCCCGCTGGAATTGCTGCCGACATCAATCCAGACGAGTACCCGAATATTCAGGCAGTGTTGAAGCAATCCTGCCAACGCTTCGCCGACAAACCGGCGTTCAGCAACCTGGGCAAGACCATCACCTACGGTGAACTGTACGAATTGTCCGGTGCGTTTGCCGCTTATCTGCAACAGCATACCGATTTGCAGCCAGGTGATCGAATCGCCGTGCAACTGCCCAACGTGTTGCAGTACCCGGTCGCCGTCTTCGGTGCCATCCGTGCCGGGCTGATCGTGGTCAACACCAACCCGCTGTACACCGCGCGGGAAATGGAACACCAATTCAACGACTCCGGTGCCAAGGCGCTGGTGTGCCTGGCGAACATGGCGCACCTGGCCGAAGCCGTGGTGCCGAAAACCGGCGTCAAGCACGTCATCGTCACTGAAGTCGCGGATCTGCTGCCGCCGATCAAGCGCCTGCTGATCAACAGCGTCATCAAGTACGTGAAGAAAATGGTGCCGGCCTATCACCTGCCCAAAGCCGTCAAGTTCAATGACGTACTGAGCAAGGGCCAGGGCCAGCCGGTCGCCGAAGCCAACCCTGACAGTGGCGACGTCGCGGTGCTGCAATACACCGGCGGCACCACCGGCGTGGCCAAGGGCGCGATGCTCACCCATCGCAACCTCGTCGCCAACATGCTGCAGTGCAAGGCGCTGATGGGCTCCAACCTCAATGAAGGTTGCGAGATCCTGATCACCCCGTTGCCGCTGTACCACATCTATGCGTTCACCTTTCATTGCATGGCGATGATGCTGATCGGCAACCACAACATCCTGATCAGCAACCCGCGCGACCTGCCGGCGATGGTCAAGGAACTGTCGAAGTGGAAGTTCAGCGGCTTCGTCGGCCTCAACACGCTGTTCGTGGCCCTGTGCAACAACGAAGGCTTCCGCAAGCTTGATTTCTCGGCGCTGAAAGTTACCCTGTCCGGCGGCATGGCCCTGCAACTGGCCGCGGCAGAGCGCTGGAAAGCGGTCACCGGTTGCCCGATCTGCGAAGGTTACGGCATGACCGAAACCAGCCCGGTGGCCACGGTCAACCCGATCCAGAACATCCAGATCGGCACCATCGGCATTCCAGTGCCGTCGACCCTGTGCAAAGTCGTCGACGATGCCGGCGTCGAGCAGCCGCTGGGCGAAATCGGCGAGCTGTGCGTCAAGGGCCCGCAAGTGATGAAGGGCTACTGGCAGCGTCAGGAAGCCACCGATGAAATGCTCGACAGCGAAGGCTGGTTGAAGACCGGTGACATCGCGCTGATCCAGCCGGACGGCTACATGCGCATTGTCGATCGCAAGAAAGACATGATTCTGGTCTCGGGTTTCAACGTGTACCCGAACGAGCTGGAAGACGTGCTGGCGGCCCTGCCGGGCGTGTTGCAGTGCGCGGCCATCGGCATTCCGGACGAGAAATCCGGCGAGGCGATCAAGATCTTCATCGTCGCCAAACCGGGCGTCACCCTGACCAAGGAACAGGTGATGGAGCACATGCGCGCCAACGTCACCGGTTACAAGGTGCCGCGTTCGGTGGAGTTCCGCGATGCGCTGCCGACCACCAACGTCGGCAAGATCCTGCGTCGCGAACTGCGCGACGAAGAGCTGAAGAAGATCAAGGCGAAGAACGCCGCATAAAACGAAAAGCCCCGCAGATGCGGGGCTTTTTGTTGTAGATGATCATTCCCACGCAGAGCAGGGGAACGATCACGTCGGTCAGCATAAAAGGTTTATTGGCGGAACGGCGCGAAGTTCACATTGGTGCCTGCCGGGCGCATGTCCTGCAGGTACGAGTCCTTGTCGGCGCTCAGTTCCAGGCTCAGGGCTGCCTTGCGTTTGCCTTCGTTGCGGATGACCAGGCCTTCGAGCTTTTCACGCAGGAACACGGTCGGTACTTTCAGGTGCAGCAGTTCGTCAGTGGCCGGGGTGTGCATCAACAGGTGAATCCACTCGTATTGACCGATGGCCAGGCGCGACACCGGCAAGTCGAACCACCAGATGTTGCGGTTGCGGTTCAGTTCGGCGAAGTGGCAGTTGTTGGTGCCGAGCACGGCACCGCCCAGTTCCTGGTTGCGACGGGCGATGGCCTGCTTTTTATCGAGTTTCATAACATTCCTGCGGGATCGGTTCTGTGGCGCCTGGCGCCCTTATGCCGGGCATTCTCGGGGCTACGCTCGCAAACATAAAGCCCAACCTGCGCATGGCGACGAAATGAAGCCGTGAAAATAAATGAAACTTGGCGCAAACCGGGCCTGTCAATCATTACGTACTGACTTTCCCCGTTAATGTTCCAAGGAGAATCACCATGGGCAGCACGAGCGATAAAGTGAAAGGCATGGCCAACGAAGCGGTCGGCAACGTCAAGCAAGGTGTCGGCAAAGCCACCGACAACACCAAGCTGCAAGCCGAAGGCAAACTGCAAGAGAAGAAAGGCGAGGCCCAGCAAGCGGTGGGCAAAGCCAAGGACGCGGTCAAGAAAGGCGTCGACAAGGCTTGATCGAGCCTTGAACGAAACAACGAAGCGGCCATCCAAGGATGGCCGTTTTTGTATCCCGTTCACATGCGGTCATGGATCACAGTGTTTCAAAGTCGCCAAGTGAGCTACTTTGATGAGAGAAAAACGGCCCCTGAGTCGCCACGACTTCAACCTGTTTTGCGGCGAAAGGAGACGCGAATGATTTTCCCCGACATGAAAGGCCTGCCCCTGCACCGGGTCATCGTGCGCACCGTCACCGAGTTCATGGACGACGAGATGTCGACCTATGCCTCGGCACTGGCCTACCAGATGCTGTTCTCGCTGTTCCCGTTCATTCTGTTCCTGATTGCCCTGATCGGTTTCCTGCACCTGCCGGACTTCTTCTCCTGGCTGCGTCTGCAATCGGAACTGGTCCTGCCGCCTCAGGCGCTGGAGCAGGTCAACCCGGTGATCGATCAACTGCAGCAATCCAAGGGCGGCCTGCTGTCGGTCGGTATCGTCATCGCCCTGTACACTGCGTCCGCCGGCGTGCGCCTGATGATGAGCGCGATGAACGCGGCCTACGACGTGGTCGAGGGTCGGCCGATCTGGAAGCGCTTTCCATTGTCGATTGTCTACACCGTCGGCATCGCCGGCATGCTGCTGGTGGCCGCCGCGCTGATGGTGCTCGGCCCGCAGGTGATGGGCTGGATCGCCGCGCAGGTCGGGCTGGAAGATTTCATCGTCACGGTGTGGACCATCGCCCGCTGGCCGGTGATCGTGATCCTGATGATGGTGGCCGTGGCGCTGATCTATTACGTGATGCCCGACGTCAAACAGGAGTTTCGCTTCATCACGCCGGGCTCGGTTCTGGCGGTGGTGGTGTGGATCATCGCGTCGTTGGGATTCGCGTTCTACGTCAAGACGTTCGCCAACTACAACGCCATGTATGGCAGCATCGGTGCGATCATCGTGCTGTTGCTGTATTTCTACATTTCGTCCGCCGTGTTGCTGCTCGGTGCGGAGATGAATGCGGTGATCGAACACATGTCCAACGAGGGCAAGGATCCGGGCGAGAAAGTCCCCGGCGAACTCGATGAACATCCCAAACAACACGTTTCCGGCCTCGGGCGCGATCACTCGCTCAAGCCGAACACCGACGAAGCCTGATCATGATTCGTGAAATTCTGAAGATGGGCGACGAACGCCTGCTGCGTATCGCCCCGCCAGTGCCCGCCGAGATGCTAGACAGCCCGGAGCTGTGGCAACTGATCGACGACATGTTCCAGACCATGGAAAGCGTCGGCGGTGTCGGCTTGGCCGCGCCGCAGATCGGCGTCGATCTGCAACTGGTGATCTTCGGCTTCGAGCACAGCGAACGGTACCCGGATGCCGAAGCCGTGCCGCAGACGATCCTGATCAATCCGCTGATCACGCCACTCAGTCCGCTCATGGAAGAGGGGTTTGAAGGCTGCCTGTCGGTACCTGGTCTGCGTGGCGCGGTGGATCGTTACCAGCAGATCCGTTACGAAGGCGTCGATCCCAAGGGCGAGCCGATTGTGCGTGTGGCTTCGGGTTTCCACGCGCGGGTGGTGCAGCACGAATGCGATCACCTGATCGGGCGGTTGTACCCGTCGCGCATCACCGATTTCAGCAAGTTCGGTTTTACCGAAGTGATGTTCCCGGATCTCGATCCCAACGCTGACGACTGATCAGCCAGTGCGCGGGGCCAGCTCCATGGCAATCATCGGCTTGCTCCGCGCATAACGGCTCAGGCGCTCGGCCATGGCCTGGGGCAGGGCGGGGTCGAAGGTGAAGCCGCGCCGCTCATAGAAACCACGCAGGTCCGGGTGGCAGAACAGCCACACCGGGGCCTCCACATCGTTCACCGCCGCCGCGATCAGCTGCGCAGCTATGCCCTGTTCGCGGCAGGCCGGATCAACGAACAACCCGGTCAGCCAATGCCCGCCGAACACCGGCCGCAGGCACAGCGCAGCCACGATTTCCTCACGCCGCGCCACCCACAATTGCGCCTCGCGCACCGCTTTCATCGACGATTGATGCTGGCGGTAGAACTTGTTCATCAAGGGCCAGGACAATTCATCGAGCTGGCTATATCGGGTATCGGTCATCACTCGGACTGCCGGTGCAAAAAGAGACGGGATTATAAGGATCCCGGCTCGCAAAAATAATCTGCAAGATTTCCCGTTGGTGTTGCACAGAACGAACAGACCTTCGTTCCGAGCCACGCCATGCCCCACTATTTCGACGATGCCCATCGCCAACAGATCGAAACCCTGCGTCAACGCTTCACGGCCCGTACCGACTGGCCGACCTGGTTGCTGCTGATTGGCGTGTATGCCGGCTGGTTCGCCCTGATGCTGGGCAGCAATTGGCTTGGCGTCTGGTGGAGCACGCTGCTGCTGATTCCATTGCTGGTGCTGTGGCTGTCCGTGCAGCACGAGTTGCTTCACGGTCATCCGACGCGCTGGAGCTTCGTCAACAAAGTCCTCGGCTATGCGCCGTTTGCGGTGTGGTATCCCTATACGCTCTATCGCGACAGCCATTTGCAGCACCATCGCGATGAAGACCTGACGATTCCTGGCCTCGACCCCGAAAGCCGCTACCTGAGCGCCGAGCGCTGGCAGGGCAGTTCGCTGTTCGAACGCAGCCTGCACTGGCTGAACAAAACCGTATTGGGCCGATTCATTCTTGGCGCGCCGCTGGCGTTGCTGGCGCTAGCCGGTGAAGAACTGCAACGACTGA
Organism: Pseudomonas sp. 1; assembly: GCF_056626735.1. Taxonomy (NCBI): domain Bacteria; kingdom Pseudomonadati; phylum Pseudomonadota; class Gammaproteobacteria; order Pseudomonadales; family Pseudomonadaceae; genus Pseudomonas; species Pseudomonas sp. 1. The sequence continues at coordinate 161,285 of NZ_JBWXMQ010000002.1, forward strand.
AAAGCCGCGAGCGCCAGGCCTGGCTGATGTGGCTGACCCACGGCGCCCTGGCCGTGCTGATGCTGTTTTTCATCGCCCGCTACAGCGTGTTGCCGGTCTGGCATTACCTGTTTTTGATCAGCGTGCCGGCGCTGTCGATTGCGATGGTTCGCTCTTACTATGAACACCGGCCGCACACACAACCGGAACAGCGCACGGTGCTCAACGAAGCCGGGTGGCCTTGGCGCTGGCTGTTCCTGAACCTGAATTTCCACCTCGTGCACCACGATTTGCCGAAGCTTTCGTGGTACGACTTGCCCGAGGCCTACCGCATGCGTCGGGAGCAATGGGTGGCGCGCAGCGGTGGATTTCTGGTGCAAGGTTACGGGCAACTGTGGCGCCAGCACGGCATCAAGCCGATCGACAGCCCGCAGCATCCGTTTATTTGAGGCCAGCATGACGTCAGGTTACGCAGAACTGTTGATGTACATCGCCCCCGCGCCGATCCGCGCGGCCAATGAACAGTGGCTGGCGCGGATTCTCGAGCACTTGGGCTATTCGCGGCTCAGTGCCGAAGGTTTGTCGCTGCCGGAGCTCTGGCTGTCGCCGCAACTGCTGCTGACCCAGACCTGCGGCTACCCGCTGATGACCGCACTGCGCAGGCAGGTGAGGATTGTCGGCCGTCCGCGCTACGAATTGCCGGACGCCACGGCCGGCAATCATTGCAGCCTGATCCTTGCCCGCGCCGATGATCCGCGCCGACATCTGGCGGAGTTCTTCGACAGTCGCGGAGTGATCAACAGCGAAGACTCCAACAGCGGCATGAACCTGTTGCGTCAGCGTCTGGCGCCATTGCAGCGGGACGGGCAGTTTTTTGCTTCGGTGGGCATCAGTGGCGGCCATCGCGAAAGCCTGCGCTGGTTGCGCGAGGACCATGCCGATCTGGCGGCCATCGACAGCGTGACCTTCGCGTACCTGGCGCAGTACGCCGTTGAAGAGGTCATTGGATTGCGGGTGTTGGCGCGCAGTGCGTTCAGCCCGACCTTGCCCTTTATCACCGCCGCCAGCACGTCGGACCAGCAGATCGAACGCTTGCGCCGAGCCATGAACCGCAGCCTTCAAGACCTGCCCGAGGTGGCCCGCATCCTCGGCTTGTCCGAAGTCCTGCCTGCCAGCGAAAACGATTACCTCATCCTGCTGGATTACCAGCGCGAGGCCGAAGAACTGGGTTATGGCCGCTTGCGTTAGGGCCCTCGATTAATTCACTAATGGAATATAAGAATTCTTTTTAAGTATTTTTAACGCATAAAGCACCTTGCTAGGATCGCGCCACCGGACGACCGGACATTCAGCGACCCTTGACCAAGGAGCCCCCATGTCCGGCGCCGACTCATCCCATCGCAATCATGTGAACACGTTGTTTCGCGACCATTACCCGTGGTTGTGCACGCGTCTGCGTCGGCAATTGAATGATGCGGCCACGGCCGAAGACATCGCCGCCGAAACATTCGCGCAACTGCTCGAAGCTCCGGACCTGACCGCCATCCGCGAACCCCGCGCCTTGCTCACCACCATCGCCCGACGCCTGCTGTACGAACGCTGGCGGCGCGGCGATCTGGAGCGTCGGCATCTCCAGCAACTGCGACAGAGTGACCTTGATCACGGGCCGTCCCCAGAGGAACTGGCCGACCTGTCACAGAGCCTCAAACATCTGGACCGGACGCTCCAGCGCCTGCCGGGCAAAGTCCGTTCGACCTTTCTGCTGGCGCGCATCGACGGCCTGACCTACCCGCAAATCGCCGCCGAACTGGGCATCTCCCAGCGTTCGGTGAGCCTGTACATGACCCGTTCCCAGGCGCTGTGCAACCGCCACAGCGCCAATCAAACCCTGATTTCCTCCCAGAACAAGAGGTCCGCATGAGATCGATCAAAACCCTGCTCGGCAGTTCGCTGCTGGCCCTGACCCTGACGACCGGGCATGTTGGCGCCGCGGAAACGAGAGCGCCGATCCACTTCGGTGACATCACCTGGGAAAGCGGCAGTTTCATCACCGAAGTGCTGCGCCTGATCGTCGAGAAAGGCTACGGCTACCCGACCGACACACTGCCGGGCAGCACCGTCAGCCTGGAAGCGGCGCTGGCGAAAAACGATATTCAAGTGATCGGTGAAGAGTGGGCAGGGCGCAGTCCGGCGTGGGTCAAGGCCGCTGCCGAAGGTAAGGTGTTCGGTCTTGGCGACACCGTGAAGGGCGCCACCGAAGGCTGGTGGGTGCCGGAATACGTGATCAAGGGCGACCCCGAGCGCGGGATCAAACCGCTGGCGCCGGAGCTGAAATCGGTGGCCGACCTGCCGCGCTACAAGGATGTGTTCAAGGATCCGGAAGACCCGAGCCGCGGGCGTTTCCTCAACAGCCCGACCGGCTGGACTTCGGAGATCGTCAACAGCCAGAAGCTCAAGGCGTATGCGCTGAACGACAGCTTCGTCAACTTCCGTACCGGTTCCGGCGCGGCGCTGGATGCCGAGGTGGCGTCGTCGATCAAGCGCGGCAAGCCGGTGCTGTTCTATTACTGGTCGCCGACGCCGTTGCTCGGCCGTTTCAAACTGGTGAAGCTGGAAGAACCGCCGTTCGACGCCGAAGCCTGGAAAACCCTGGCCGATGCCAGCAACCCAAACCCGAAAGGTACCCGCTCGATGCCGGCGAGTCTGGCGATTGGCGTGTCGGCGCCGTTCAAGACGCAGTACCCGGAACTGGTGACGTTCTTTGAGAAAGTCGATTTGCCGATTGATCTGCTGAACCAGACCCTGGCCGGGATGAGCGAAAAGCGCCAGCAACCACGCCAGGTGGCCGAAGCGTTTCTGCGCGATCAACCGCAAGTGTGGACGCCTTGGGTGCCGGGTGATGTGGCGAGCAAGGTGAGCGGGAGTCTGTAATTCTTTTCTGAAATTTCTGTAGCGCTGCACCGTCGCCATCCCGGGCAAGCCCACACAGGTATTACGCTGACTTGAACAGCGCGTAAAACCTGTGGGAACGGGCCTGCCCGCGAAAGTGGTAGATCAAACAAAACACATTCGCTGAACCGTTTCTCGTCCGCTTCCTGTCCGAATTCACTCAATGCTGGCCGACTAGTGGCCTTGCGCAAAGCATTGCGCTGTCTATGCTCATTCATAACTAACTATGCCGAACGCCTTCAGTGTGGTTCGACCGCTAGCAGTTACCGATCTCAAAGCTGCCAGAGTGCGCAATCCAAGGCACCGACATTTGACCGACAAGGAGCTGTTTTTAAAGGGAAGTTCTTCTGCATGTTAGGAATGGCCCGTCACCGGGCTATCAAGAGAAGGATGTCTTGATTAGAGCGTCGCCGCATGGACCCTCCGATTGATCATCGTTTATCACCTGACAACTTCCTCCTGTGGAGGAATGCGTGTGCCTGTTCCGTGGAACGTAGTGGTGGATTCTGAAAGACCTGAACTTTCATCAAATCAAAAGACTGCGCTCAAGGTGATCGAGACATGTTCAACCTACATCACAAGGCTGACCTGCAGGAAATCGAACGCTTCAGTTGTGCCCTGACCGAAGCCAACGCCAAGTTGGCGGCGATCAGCCGTTCGATGGCAATGATCGAATTCACTCCCGAAGGCATCGTGCTGGATGCCAATGAGAACTTCTGCAAGACCATGGGCTACAGTGCCGAAGAAGTGCGTGGCAAACATCACCGGATCTTTTGTGAAGAAGAGTTCTATCGCAGCGAGGAATACGCCAAGTTGTGGCGTGACCTGGCCCGGGGCGAACCCATCAGCGGTACTTTCCTGCGCTTGAACAAGAGTGGCCGGGAGATCTGGCTCGAAGCCAGTTACATGCCGGTGTATGGCCCGGACAAACAAGTCCGCAGTGTGATCAAAGTGGCGTCGGACATTACGACGCGCGTGAACAAGGAAAAGGAAGAGGAAAGCATGCTGGCCGCGATCGGCCGTTCGATGGCGGTGATCGAGTTCACCCCGGAAGGCAATGTGATCTCGGCCAACGACAACTTCCTCAAGACCATGCAGTACTCGCTCAACGAAATCGTCGGCCACCATCACAGTCTGTTCTGTCACCGGGCCGAAGCCGAATCCGCGCAGTACAAAGCGTTCTGGGCTTCGCTCAATCGCGGCGAATATCACTCGCACCGTTTCGAGCGCAAGAACAAGTCCGGGCAGACCGTCTACCTTGAAGCCTCGTACAACCCGCTGTTCGACGCCAAGGGCCGGTTGTACAAAGTGGTGAAGTTCGCCAGCGACATCACCCACCAGATGACCACCTTGCAGACTGCTGCGGAATCGGCCCACAGCACCTCGGTACAAAACGACGCCTGCGCGCAAAAAGGCTCACAGGTCGTGCAGCAAACGGTGCAGATCATTCAGGACATTTCCCGCGATCTCAATGAAGCGGCGCTGAGCATCGATGCGGTCAGCAAACAGTCGGACATCATCGGCACCATCGTCCAGACCATTCGCGGGATCGCCGACCAGACCAACCTGCTGGCGCTCAACGCGGCCATCGAAGCGGCGCGGGCGGGTGAGCACGGACGCGGTTTTGCGGTGGTGGCGGACGAAGTGCGCAGCCTCGCGGCGCGGACCAGCCAGGCGACCCTGGAGATCGTCGATGTGGTGCGCAAGAACCATGAGTTGTCACTGAGTGCGGTGTCGAGCATGCAGTCGAGCCTGAGCCGCACCGGGCTCGGGGTGGAACTGGCGAACGAGGCGGGCGACGCGATCCGTGAGATTCAGCAGGGCTCGCGGCATGTGGTGGATGCGATCAGCCAGTTCAACGAGACGTTGCAGCTGAACTGACTGATCGCAACATCCGAAAAACCTGTGGGAGCGGGCAAGCCCGCTCCCACAGGTGTCAGTGCTTAATCCGATTCAACCGGCAGCAGTCAGAGTGCGGCGAGGAACTTGTCAGCCGACTCGTCGCTGATCTTCGCCGAATTGGCGTCTTGCTTGTTCTGCTTCTCGGCTTCGGCCAGCTTCATCTTGTCCTGCAGGCGCTCGGCGATCTCTTTGCCGATGGCCAGTTGTTTCTCCGGCGGCATGGCTTTGATGTCGTCTTCGGTCAGGCCCATTTCCTGGAGGATACTGTCGCGCAAACGCTGTTCCGGCGTCTTGCTCATGTAGTCCTTGAACTCGTCCAGCGCCGATGAACCTGAGGATTTGGTCGGCGAGTTATCGGAGGTTTGCAGGGCGACGCGGGTCTTGGCGAATGCCTCGTCGACGTTGTCGCTGATGCGCGTGGCTTCGCTGACTTGCTGGGTGGCGAGCTGGGTGGCCGACTCTTGCACCTTGGCGGTGGCTTCGGCGGTTTGCGCCTGTGTCTGGGCTTGCAGGGTTTGCAGCATTGCGCCATGCAACCCGCCTTGCAGGCCGGCAGCGGCGGTGGTGGTTGCATCATCATTCAGGTGCTTGGGCAGATGGATGATTTGCTGTTGTTTTGCACTGACCAACATGATGGATAGACCTGTAGGTAATGACTGTCAGTCCTACGCCAGCAAATACCGTGCCTTTCGAGAAAGTCCTTTTATTTCAGCGATTTGGGTTCTGGCGTGGCCCGATGAAGCGGTCATCCCTTGCCGGTGGGCGGCAGAGGATGACCGTTGTCCGTCAGCGATGGGCGATGTTTTCCAGCGCCAGGTTGCGGGTGCGCGGGCCGAAATAGCCGATGGTCAGCATCACGATCAGCATGCTGACAACGATGAACGCCAACACGCCCGGTGTGCCGAAGTGGTCGAGGAACAGACCGATCAACAGGCTGCTGAACACCGTCGACAAACGACTGAATGAATAGCAGAAGCCCACCGCCCGGGCGCGAATGTTGGTGGGGAACAGTTCGCTCTGATAGGAGTGATAACTGAAGCTGAGCCAGGCGTTGCAGAAGGTGATCATCACCCCGCAGAAGATCAGGCCGAAGGCGCTGGTCTGCAGGGCGAACAAGGTGCCGAAGGTCATGGCGCCCAGCGCCGAGCCGACGATCTGCCATTTGTTCTCGAAGCGGTTGGCGAATTTCACGAACAGCAACGGCCCGAGCGGGTAGGCGAGGGTGATGATGAACGCGTACATCAGACTGTGGGTGACGCTGACACCCTGACCGGAAAGCAACGCTGGCAGCCAGTTGCCGAAGCCGAAGAAACCGATGGCCTGGAAGATGTGGAAGGCGATCAGCATCAGCGCGCGGCGCCGGTACGGTGGTTGCCAGATATCAGCGAAGCGGCCCTTGCCTTCGACGTCCACGGGCACGGCTTGCGGTGCGTCCAGTGGTTGACGGTGATCTTTCTCGCAGCGTGCCTCGATGCCATCGAGAATCCGGTTCGCTTCATCGAAGCGGCCATGCTGGGCCAGCCAGCGCGGCGACTCCGGCAGACGCTTGCGCAGCCACCAGATGAACAACGCAAACACCGCACTTGCCAGCACCACCCAACGCCAGCCGGACACCCCGAACGGCGCCTGCGGCACCAGCCACCAGGACATCAGCGCCACCGCCGGCACCGACAGGAACTGCACGAAAAACGCGAAGGCAAATGCCGAACTGCGCATGCGTTTGGGCACCAGTTCCGAGAGGTAGGCGTCGATGGTTACCAGCTCGATGCCGAGGCCGATGCCCACCAGAAAACGCATGCAGATGATCCCCAGCGCCGAACTCTGCACGCCCATCAGCACCGTGGCGACGGTGTACCAGACCAGCGCGAACGTGAAGATCGCCCGCCGCCCGAACCGATCCGCCATGGGGCTGAGCAGACTGGCGCCGAGAAACAGGCCGAGGAACGTCGCCGAGGCGAACGCGGCCTGATCGGAGAAACCGAACACGCCCTGATTGCCGGTGGCAAAGATGCCGTCGCGGATCAGCCCGGGGCTGATGTAGGCGGTCTGGAACAGGTCGTAGAGTTCGAAGAAACCACCGATCGACAGCAGCGCCACCAGCCGCCAGATCGTGGCGACGGCCGGCAGGCGGTCGATGCGGGCGGAAATCTGTGCGGCGCGTATCGGGTCGATGCCGTCGCGTTGTGCGGCGGGGGCGTGTGCAGTCATGGGCTGATCCATTTTTTATTGATGGAAAAGCTTAGCCTGCTATCGGAAATCAAGGATTGTTTATATCGGCGGTTGGCGCGGAAAAACCGCCGATTTCTTGCAATATCTGCTTACCAATTAACGATTTATGTCGCGGGCTGCGGATCCGGCAATGCCGAGGCCGGAAGGCCGAACACTTTATCGAACAGCCAGTTGAAGGCGAAGGTGTAGCAAGGGATGAACACGATCAGCGCCAGATCCAGCAAAAAGGCCTGCACAAGGCTGATGTTCATCCACCACGCGATTAGCGGAATCAGGAACACGATCAGCGTCAGCTGGAAGCCGACGGCGTGGGCAATGCGCCGTTTCACCGTGCGGGTGCGTGACACCTGACGGCTTTCCCAACGCTCGAACAGCGAGGTGTAGATGAAGTTCCAGGTCACGGCGATGGTGGTAATGATCACCGCCAGCGGGCCGGTGCTGCCGGGCGAAGTGCCGGACAGCAGCGCCAGACCGAGGGCCGAGAAGGTCATGCCGATCACTTCATAGAGCGACACATAGACCAGTTTGCGTTTGACGCCTTGCATGGGAAATTGCCTCTTTCTTTCGACTTGTTGCCAGTGGGACTGGCGAAGGCGACGAAAGATAGCTTCAATTGAGGTGACAGAAAAAGTAAGTAGCTTTCAGTTTTATTGATAGGTGTGTGAAGTGAATTTCAACAGCGAAAGCATCGAACTGTTTCTCGCCGTGATCGAGCGCGGCTCGTTTTCCGCCGCTGCCAGAGCATTGGGTAAAGTCCCGTCGGCGGTGAGCATGGCTATCGGCAATCTGGAGGCCGAACTCGGCTATGCGTTGTTCGACCGCCGTCACCGCGAACCGCAACCCACGGCCATGGCGCTTTCGCTGGTGCCTCACGCGCGATTGATCGCCGATCAGCTCAAGCAATTGCAGGTGCATGCGGTGCAGTTGTCGCTGGGTCTGGAGAGCAAATTGTCGATCGGCGTGGCGGCGGATATTGATCGTCGACGGTTGTTGGCGGCCATCAGGGAGATCAGCGAGCGTCATCCACTGCTCGACATCGAAGTGCTGACTGCGCCGCAGGACGATGTGCTGGCGATGCTTCACAGTGGCCGGGTCAGCGTTTGCCTGGCGTTCGCCGGGTTGAGTGTGAACGTGCTGGAGCGCTTTCAGTTTGTCGGCAGCGAGCGAATGATTGCGACGCTGGCGGCGGACAGTCCGCTGTTGCAGGGGCAGGATCTGTTTCTCGAGGATCTGGTGCATGTGCGGCAGATCGTGGTCGGCAGTCGTGATTTGCCGATCAGCGAAACACGGCCGCTGGTGGCTGAATCCCACTGGCGCACCGATAGCCTGGAGACGGCGCTGGAGATGGTCGAGGCGGGGTTGGGCTGGGGCAATTTCCCGTTGTCGGTGGTGCAGCCGTGGCTCGATAGCGGGCGATTGAAACGGCTGAATTTCCGCAACATCGAAAACGGCCTGGTGCTGCCGGTGCATGCGGTGTGGCTCAAGAGCCAGCCGTTGCAGAAGGGCGCGCTGGCGCTAGTGGATTTGCTTGGGAAGTGAGGTGATCGTTCCCACGCTCTTGATCGTTCCCACGCTCCGCGTGGGAATGCAGCCCAGGACGCTCCGCGTCCCTTCCAGAGCCGAACGCGGAGCGTCCGTTGAGGCATTCCCACGCAGAGCGTGGGAACGATCAAACAGGTTATTGCCGTGCGGGGGTCAGGTGCTCTCGCGGATTTTCAATTCGAAGCCCATGTCCTCGACCGGCCGCGCCACGCTGTTGCCGGCCATCAGCGTCAGCATCTGTTCCGCCGCACGCCGGCCGATGGCTTCACGCGGGGTGTTGATGCTGCTCAGGCGCGGCACCATGTGCTCCGACATCGGCAAATCGTTGAAGCCGAGGATCGCCACTTGTTCGGGAATCCTGATTCCGTTGCGCAGGGCCTCGAGCAGGGCGCCCTGAGCCAGGTCGTCGTTGCCGAAGAAGATCGCATCGACATCCGGATGCGCCGCCAGCAATTGCAGGAACAACTCGCCGCCCAGCCCCACGGACGATGAACGCGGGGTCAGCACTTCCAGATCCGGGTCGTAACGACCAGCCTTTTGCAGTGCTTTGCGAAAGCCTTCGCCACGCAGCAATGTGCGCTGATCGAGCTGCGCGCCGATGTACGCCAGACGCTTGCGGCCACGGGACAACAAATGTTCGGCAGCCGTTTCGCCGGCGCTGAGCTGTGAGAAACCGACGCAATTCACCCCGGCGGCGCTGTCCAGCTCCATCATGTACACGCAGGGAATGTTGCTGGCCTCGATCATCCGCCGCGAACTTTCGGTGCGGTCGAAACCGGTCAACAGGAGGCCGCGTGGCTGATAGGCCATGTAGTTGCGCAGCAGGTTTTCTTCTTCATCGCGCGAGTAGTGGAAGTTGCCGATCAGCACTTCGAAGCCCTTGGGCGTCAGCACCCGATGAATGGCTTCGAGGGTGTCGATGAACAACAGGTTGGATAGCGAAGGCACCAGCACCACCACCGAATGGCTCTGGGCCGAGGCCAGGGCGCGGGCGGCGGGGTTGACCACGTAGTTGAGTTCCAGCGCGGCTTTCTGGACTTTTTCCACCAGTTCGGTGGCAACCGTGCTGACCCCGCGCAGGGCGCGCGAGGCGGTAATCGGGCTGACGCCGGCCAGACGGGCGACTTCGTTGAGGGTGGGACGGCCGGTGGTGCGGGTGTTTTTATCGTTTTTAGGGGTGGTCATCGGGCGGCTTGCCAAACAAAAATCAAGGCACTAAGGTAGCGCTGTCCTTATGCAGCTGCAAATGCGTAAGCGAGGTCCTGCCTGATCCTCGCTTTTTGGCGTACCGACAAAACCTGCTGCAACCCAAAAAAACGACAAGAAGGCGTCGGCAACTTCTGCCTGTGCACTAGAGTCATAGCTAGCAAAGGTAGCGCTGTCTGCGCGCTGAGGTGTTACATGAATCATCCCATCACCGCCCTGGTCATCATGGGCGTTGCCGGTTGCGGCAAGACGTGCGTCAGCCAGGCCCTGTGCCAATTGAGCGGCGCCACTGCCATTGAAGGCGATACTTTCCATCCGGCCGCGAACATCGAAAAGATGAGCGCGGGGATCCCCCTGAACGACGAAGACCGTGCCGGCTGGCTCGACAGCCTGTGCGACGAACTGCGTCGCGTCGACGCCCTGGGCGAACGCCCGGTGCTGACCTGCTCGGCCCTCAAGCACATTTACCGCGAACGCCTGCGCAGCGCCTTGCCGGGCCTGGGCTTCGTATTCCTTGAATTGACGCCTGAAGTCGCCGCCGACCGCGTTTCCCATCGCCCGGGCCACTTCATGCCGGCCACCTTGATCGAAAGCCAGTTCGCCACCCTCGAATCGCCGGTAGGCGAGCCGTTGACCCTGGCCCTGAATGCTTCGATCCACAGCGTCGAAGAACTGGCGTCGCAAGCCCACGTCTGGTGGCAGGCCCATGGCCTGAAACAGGCGGTATGAGTGTGATTGCGAAGATAGCGCTGTCATTACGGCTTCTGATTAACCCGCTTTAATAACAACAACAAACCAGGAGACACCCCCAATGTTTGGCATGTCCCATGACGCCTACCTGCTGCTTGATGCAGTGGTCACGGTGATCGGGCTTATCGTCCTGATCACCAAGTTCAAGATTCACCCCTTCATTGCCCTGACCATCGCCGCCGCGTTCCTCGGCCTGACGTCCGGCATGCCGATCGGCACCATCATCAAGGCGTTCCAGGACGGCTTCGGTGGCGTGCTCGGTTTCGTCGGCATCATCCTCGCGCTGGGTACCATGCTCGGCAAGATGATGGCCGAATCCGGCGGTGCCGATCAGATCGCCCAGACCCTGATCCGCGCGTTCGGCAAGGACAAGGTTCAGTGGGCGATGATGTTCGCCGCGTTCCTGGTGGGCATTCCGCTGTTCTTCGAAATCGGCTTCGTGCTGCTGATTCCGCTGGTGTTCATCGTGGCTCGCCGCACCGGTGTGTCGATCATCAAGATCGGTATTCCGCTGCTCGCCGGCCTGTCCGCCGTGCATGGTCTGGTGCCACCGCACCCGGGCCCGCTGCTGGCCATCGGCGTGTTCGGTGCCGACATCGGCAAGACCATTCTGTACGGTCTGATCGTCGCGCTGCCGACCGCCATCATCGCTGGCCCGATCTTCGGTACGTTCATCGCCAAGCACATTCCCGGTACACCGAATCAGGAACTGGTCGATCAACTGGCCCGTGAGTCGGACTCGCAGGATCTGCCAAGTTTCGGCATCACGCTGGTCACCGTGCTGTTGCCGGTGTTCCTGATGCTGCTGAAAACCTTCGCTGATGTGGTGATGCCGGAGGGTCATTTCTTCCGCACCTGGATGGACATGATCGGTCACCCGATCTCGGCACTGCTGCTGGCGTTGCTGCTGTCGCTGTACACCTTCGGCTACAAGCAGGGCATCGGTTCTCAGCAGATGCTCAAATGGCTCGACGCGAGCCTGGCGCCGACTGCCGCGATCATCCTGATCATCGGTGCCGGCGGCGGTTTCAAGCAGATGCTGGTGACCAGCGGCGTGGGCGACGTGATCGGCCACATGGCGGTCAGCGCGCAAATCTCGCCGATCCTGCTGGCGTGGCTGGTGGCGGCGGTGATCCGCATCGCGACCGGTTCGGCCACCGTGGCGACCATCACTGGCGCGGGCATTGTGGTGCCGGTGGTCGGGATGATTCCGGGCGTGAATCGTGAGTTGCTGGTGCTGGCCACCGGTGCCGGCTCGCTGATTCTGTCCCACGTCAACGACGCCGGTTTCTGGCTGGTGAAGCAGTACTTCAACATGACTGTGGCCGAGACCTTCAAAACCTGGACGGCGATGGAAACCATCCTGTCGGTGGTTGGCCTGGGCTTTATCCTGTTGTTGTCGCTTTTCGTCTAACGGCGAATCGCAGACACAAAAAAACCGCAGCGATGCGGTTTTTTTTGTGGGTGCAATTCGCGAGTGATCGTTCCCACGCTCCGCGTGGGAATGCCTCAATGGACGCTCTGCGTCCGCTTTCGGCAGGGACGCGGAGCGTCCCGGGCTGCATTCCCACGCGGAGCGTGGGAACGATCAGGTGGGGAGGAGGCAGTTACTTAGTGCCCAGGCCATCCGCCCGGAACATCCCGCGAATCCCGCGGACCGCCTGACGAATCCGGTCCTGGTTTTCGATCAGCGCGAAGCGCACGTGATCGTCGCCGTACTCACCAAAGCCGACACCCGGCGAGACACAGACCTTGGCCTCGGCCAGCAGCTTCTTGGCGAACTCCAGCGAACCGAGGTGCGCGTAGGCTTCGGGAATCTTCGCCCAGACGTACATCGAGGCTTTCGGGTTCTCGACCATCCAGCCCAGTTCATGCAGGCCCTTGACCAGTACGTTGCGGCGCTGGCGATACTGCTCGGCGATGTCACGCACGCACTGTTGATCGCCTTCCAGCGCAGCAATCGCGGCCACCTGCAGCGGGGTGAACGTGCCGTAATCGTGGTAGCTCTTGATCCGCGCCAGCGCGCTGACCAGTTCCGGGTTGCCGACCATGAAACCGATGCGCCAGCCCGCCATGTTGTAGCTCTTGGACAGGGTGAAGAACTCCACCGCAATGTCCTTGGCGCCCGGCACCTGCATGATCGACGGGGCTTTCCAGCCGTCGTAGACGATATCGGCGTAGGCCAGGTCATGCACCACCAGCACGTCGTACTGTTTGGCGAGGGCGATCACCCGCTCGAAGAAATCCAGTTCCACACATTGCGCGGTCGGGTTGGACGGGAAGCCGAGGATCATCATCTTCGGTTTCGGGATCGAGCCGCGAATCGCCCGTTCCAGTTCGGCGAAGAAGTCCACGCCCGGCACCAGCGGCACCGACCGCACCTGGGCGCCGGCAATCACGGCACCGTAGATGTGAATCGGGTAGCTCGGGTTCGGCACCAGCACGGTGTCGCCCTGGTCCAGGGTCGCCAGCATCAGATGCGCCAGGCCTTCCTTGGAACCGATAGTGACGATGGCTTCGCTTTCCGGGTCGATCTCGACCTCGTAGCGTTCCTTGTACCAGTTGGAAATCGCCCGACGCAGGCGCGGAATGCCCTTGGACGTGGAATAACCGTGGGTGTCTTCGCGTTGTGCAACCTGCACCAGTTTTTCAACGATGTGCGGCGGCGTGGCGCCGTCGGGGTTGCCCATGCTCAAGTCGATGATGTCTTCGCCACGACGTCGGGCGGCCATCTTCAGCTCGGCAGTGATGTTGAAAACGTAAGGGGGGAGTCGATCAATGCGCGCAAAGCGGCGCGGCGAACCTTGTTCAGCCATTGTTGCCTCGGATAACGTAAGCGCCCGGAACCGTCCGAGCGACGCTGGTCACTGCGGTGACCTGTGGCGGAAGATAAGGGCAGCAATGGCTGACTGTCCAGCGTGCACGACAACAATTTTTTCCCAAGGAAAACGGTTAATGGAATTCACCAGTGGCTTCTTGCTGAGCCTTTCGCTGTGCCTGGATATCGGCGTGGCCAACATCGCCATGATCACTTTGGCCATGCAGCGCGGCTATTTTCAGGGCTTCGCATTGGGCCTCGGCACCTGCGTCGGCGACCTGATCTACGCGGTACTGGCGCTGGCCGGGATGACCGTTCTGCTGCAATACGAAACCGTGCGCTGGGTGCTGTGGATCGGCGGTTCGGCGTTGTTGATCTACTTCGCGGCGAAGATGATCCATTCGGCGATTCATCACGAAGCGCAATTGGCGGCGACCGCCGAAGTCGGGCAGAACTCCCATCGCAAGGAGTTCTTTCGCGGGATTTTTCTCGCCATGTCGTCGCCGAGCGCCATCCTCTGGTTCGCGGCCGTCGGCGGCACCTTGATCGCCCGCTCCGGTGGCGGCGGTCCTTTGAGCTCGGCGCTGTTCCTCGGCGGTTTCTTGTGCGCCGGGCTGCTGTGGTCGGCGGGGCTGTGTTTCGCCGCGAGCCACGGCGGCAAGTTGCTCGGCGACAAGCTGCTGCGCTATTCCTACCTGGCATCTGCGGCGATCTTCTGCTATTTCGCGGTCTACGTGATCGTATCCGGTTATAACGAATTCGTCGGTTCAGGCGCCGCCGAGGCCCTGCATACGCTGTAAATGTGCGAATCGGGTTTGGCTTCTATACTCCCAGCCGAACCCATTTTTTTCGTTCAAGGAGTCGCGTCATGGATGAGCAAAAACGCGTCGAAGTGGCTGAACCTCGCTTCGAACATGGGCACTTCCTGCTGATTGCAGGTTTTCGCGATCGCTTTACCAAAGAGACCGTTCAGGACATCTCCGCGCTGTGGGAAAAACTGATCCCGCACATCGGAAGCATTCCGGGTCAAAAGGGCGAGGTGACCTACGGCGTTTGCAGCAATTTCGACGGTAACGGCGGTTTCGATTACATGGCCGGGGTCGAAATCAGGAAGCTGGATGACTTCCCGCAGGAAAAGTATCCGTGGATCGAAATCCTGCCGCGTCAGTACGCAGTGTTCGAACACAAGGGGTCGCTGGATCAGCTGCCGCAGACCATTGACTACATCTACAACACCTGGCTGCCGGCGTCTGATTACAAAGGGCTCAACGCCCCGGAGCTGGAGCGCTACAGCGCCGACTTCAACCCGAAGCTCAATACCGGCAAGCTGGAAATCTGTGTCCCGGTCGAAAAGAAAACCTGATCGACAACCGGCAGCGCGAACCCGCTTCGCGCTGCCGGTCGAGCCTTATTTGCCCTTGATCCGTCGTGCCCGCAACAGGTCGATGCCCAGGGTGATGAAACCGAAGACACTGATGCCCAACACCATCAACAAACCGATTTCCACGCTGCTCATAAACGGTTCCCTCCTCGGGTGATCAGAGACAGGCGTCAGAAATAGACCGTCCCGAATCCGAAGAAAAGCGCTTATACGCAGGCTTTACGCTCCCCGCGCGGATCGATATGAACACCTTATTCCTTTATCCTTGGCCGCCTTGTTTCCACTGATTTCGAGCCGCCATGAACACCGTCATCCGCCACGTCACCGCCGCCGACCTGGACCGCTGCTACGCCATCGAAACCCTCGCCTATGAAGGCGACGAAGCCGCGACCCGCGAGAAGATCGCCACGCGCATCGCCACCTGGCCGGACGGGTTCATCGTCGCCGAGGTGGACGGGCAGGTGGCCGGGTTCATCAACTCCGGCGCGGCGTTCGATGTGCAGATGTCCGACGAGGCGTTCAAGGAACTGATCGGCCACGACCCGGCCGGGCCTAACGTGGTGATCATGTCGGTGGTGGTGCACCCGGACTATCAGGGCCAGGGTCTGGCCAAGCGTCTGCTGGGTGAATTCATCGAACGCATGCGCGAGCAGGGCAAGGCAACGATTCACCTGATGTGCAAGGAGCGGCACATCCCGCTGTACGCCGGATTCGGTTTTGCCTATATCAAACCGTCCGAGTCCGACCACGGCGGGATGGCGTGGCACGAGATGATCCTGACCCTCTGAGGAGAAGCCCCTGACCTGATCGTTCTCACGCAGCGCGGGAACGATCAACGGGTGGGTCGGTAGAGCATGTCGCGCACCCGCGCCTTACTCTCGATCATCGTTGCTCCCCCGACGATTAGAAGAACAACCCCATCCGCCGCTCGTAACCGATACGGCCCTTGTACGCTTCGCCGCTGTCGACGAAGCCGTACTTGGCGTACAGCGCAATCGCGGCGTCGTTGTCGGCGTCCACCGACAGTTCCAGCCCTTTGATTTCCGGCCATGCCTCGCGCGCAACTTCTGGCAGCGCCAGCAGGCAGGCCTTGCCATAGCCCTTGCCCTGGGCGCGGTGATCGACCTGCAACGCATGCAGGGTGGCGCTGTGTTCATCGGCCCATTCCGGCAACGCCGGCGGGCGCTTGAGCAGCAGGAAGGCCACCGGCACGTCTTCGGCCAAAAGCGCGAATCCCTTCACGCCTGGGCCGGGTTTGGACAGCAGCGTGTGCAGGGCGCCGTGGATGTCGCCGGAGAATTTGATCTGCTCGGGGTGGATTTCAATGGCCTCGACCTGTTGGCGTTGGGCGGCGTTCAGGCTTTCGTAAGGTACGAGTCGGGCTGACACGGGAATTTCCTTTTCCTGCAAAGATGAGCCTCGGATTCTAGCGATTTTGGCTTCTTCGGTAATTTTTTGTTTCGGTTGTCGATCCGGCCAATCGCCGAACGACTAAGGGTGTCTTCACAACAAAAACCAGGGAGAAACCCCATGAGTACGCAAGCGCAGATTCAAGCCGTGATCGACACCTACCGTCAGGCCGTCATGACCAAGGACGTGGACAAGGTCATGACCCTTTACGCCGACGACATCCTCTCGTTCGATGCGATCAAGGCCCTGCAATTCAAGGGCAAGGAGGCCTACCGCGCCCACTGGATCGCCTGCATGGAAATGTGCCCCGGCCCGCACATCTTCGAATTCCACGAAATCGCCATCGAGACCGGCGACAACATCGCCTTCGCTCACTGGGTCGCCAACTGCGGCGGGACCAATGAAAAAGGCGAAACCCAGAGTTGCTGGATGCGCGCCACTGCCTGCTATCGGCTGGTCGGCGGTGCCTGGAAAATTGCCCACGAACACTGGTCGGCACCGTTCGATCCGATGACTGGTGCGACCCTGTTCGATGCGAAACCCTGATCTTAAGCCATAGTTGATCCGTCCGATTCAGGAGAACGCCATGAAGTATTTATGCCTGGTCTACAGCGACGAGCGCCTGCTGCATTCATCGCCCGACAGCCCGGAAGACGCCGAGTGCTGGGCCTATGCCGAGTCGATCCAGGGCAGCGGGCGGATGGTCGCCGCCGAAGCGCTGGAGTCGGTGCAGACCGCCACCACGGTACGCATGCGCAACGGCAAGCTGTCGATCACTGACGGCCCGTTCGCCGAGACCAAGGAGCAGCTGGCCGGTTTCTACCTGATCGACGCGCGGGATCTGAACGAGGCGATTCAGGTCGCCGGGAACATTCCGGCGGCCCGGGTCGGCAGCGTCGAAGTGCGTCCTGTGCGCCAGTTGAATGTCTGAAGTCAGGGCGCGGGTCGAGCAGGTCTATCGCGAAGACTCGCGGCGGATCCTCGCGACCCTGATCCGCCTGCTCGGCGATTTCGACCTCGCCGAAGAAGCCTTGCACGAGGCGTTCTTCGTCGCGGTCGAGCGCTGGCAGCGTGACGGCGTGCCGGACAATCCGCGGACCTGGCTGGTGTCCACCGGGCGTTTCAAGGCCATCGACGTGTTGCGCCGTCGCGCCCGGTTCAAGGCCTCGCAACCATTGTTGCTGGCGCAACTGGAAGAACTGGAACAGGCCGAATGGCACGCTGAAGACGTGGAAGACGATCGCTTGCGCCTGATCTTCACCTGCTGTCATCCGGCGCTGGCGGCGGACGCGCAAGTGCCGCTGACCCTGCGTGAAGTCTGCGACCTCACCACCGAAGAAATCGCCCGCGCATTCCTCTCGGCCCCGGCGGCGATTGCCCAGCGCATCGTGCGGGCCAAGGCGAAGATTCGCGACGCGAAAATTCCTTATCAAGTACCGAGTCTGAGTGAGTTGCCCGAACGCCTCGACAGCGTGTTGCGGGTGATTTATCTGGTGTTCAACGAAGGCTACTCGGCGTCCGGCGGCGCCCAGGTGACCCGCGAGGATTTGACCCGCGAGGCGATTCGCCTCGGGCGGTTGTTGCTGGAGTTGTTGCCGGACCCGGAAGTCATGGGGTTGCTGGCGTTGATGCTGCTGCATGAGTCGCGGCGGTCGGCGCGCTCTTCTCCGGATGGTGAGTTGATTTTGCTGGATGACCAGGATCGTAGTTCGTGGAATGCCGAGCTGATTGCCGAGGGCTGCAATCTGGTGGAGCGGGCTCTGACCACCGGACGCTTCGGCCCTTATTGCCTGCAAGCGGCAATCGCGGCGGTGCACGCCGAGGCGCCGACAGCAGAGGCGACGGACTGGGCACAGATCGTCGGGCTGTACAACGTTTTGCTGCGGGCGGTGCCGTCGCCGGTGATCGAGTTGAACCGGGCGGTGGCGGTGGCCAAGCGCGACGGGGCGCTGGCCGGGTTGACCTTGATCGAGGGGATTCTGCAGCGCGGGGAGCTGCAGGATTACCACCTGGCGCATTCGGCACGGGCGGAGTTTTGTCGGCAGTTGGGGCGGGTCGAGGAGGCTCGGGCGGCTTATACGCGGGCGCTGGAGTTGACGCGGCAGGAGCCGGAGCGGCGGTTTATCGAGGGGCGGCTTAAAGCACTGGACTGATCCGAAAGGATCGTTGGCAATATTGGCCTCTTCGCGGGCAAGCCCGCTCCCACAATTGGAATGCGATCAAATGTGGGAGCGGGCTTGCCCGCGAAGGGGCCATTTAGGTCTGTAACAATGGATCAGGCCTGCTGACGCGTAGCAGCCATCACAATCTCGCGAATACAAACCCCCTGCGGCTGCCCATACGCATAGGCAATCGCCGTCGCCACATCTTCGGCGCTCAGCACCGTGCCGCCCATGTCCTGCTTCCACGCCTGATACCCGGTCTTGATCGCCTCATCCGTGGTGTGGCTCAGCAATTCGGTCTCCACCGCACCCGGCGCAATCGTGATCACGCGTACGTTATGCGGCGACAACTCTTCACGCAGGTTTTCCGACAACCCGTGCACCGCAAACTTGGTGCCGACGTACGCCACATGGTTGGGGAAGGTCTTGCGCCCGGCCACCGAGCTGACGTTGATGATGGTGCCGTGCTTGCGCTCGATCATCCCGGCCACCACCGCGTGTACGCCGTTGAGCAAACCTTTCACGTTGACGTCGAGCATCTGGTCCCACTGCGCCGGGTCCTGTTTGCTCATCTCGCCCAGCAGCATCACGCCGGCGTTGTTGATCAGTGCATCGGCCGGGCCGAACTGCGCTTGCGCCTCGGCAACAGCGGCCAGCAACGCGGCGCGGTCGGTGATGTCGACGCGGCGGCTGAGGGTGTTCGGCAGGGCCAGTGCTTCCAGGCGTTCGATGCGCCGGGCCAGCAACAGCAGTGGATGGCCGGCAGCGCTCAAGCGGCGAGCGGTGGCTTCGCCGATGCCCGAGCTGGCACCGGTGATGATGATCAATGGCTTGCCCATGGTTGAACTCCTGAAATAAGAAAAACAAATAACCAGATTCGTGGCGCAGTATATTTAGCCCGTTGGAGGCTGAAAAATGCCTTATTCCTCTGTCTACTATCGGAATCTCCTATGGATATCCGCCATCTCAAAGCCTTCCTCGCCGTATTCGAGGAACGCAATATCACCGCTGCCGCGCAACGGCTGTTCATCAGCCAGCCCACGTTGTCGGTGACCATCAAACAACTGGAAGAAGAACTCGGCGCGCCGCTGTTCGTGCGTCAGCCCCGTGGTGTGGAGGTCAGCGACGAAGCGCGATTGTTGTACCCGCAGGCGCGGCGGATGGTGGCCGAAGCCGAGGCGCTGAGCCGGATGTTTCGCGGCCGCGAAAACCGCGCGCCGCTGACCCTCGGCATCGAGGGCGACATCGCCGCCAGCCACATCGAAGCCTTCGTGCGCATGGCCCATCAGGCGTTGCCCAATCTGCTGCTGACCCTGGAGGAGGGTTGTCACGGCGATGGTCGATTGGCGGTCGAGGAAATGTGCTGCGAGGACGAACTGTTCCTGCCGCTGTGGGAAGAATCCTATGTGATGGCGCTGCCCCTTGATCATCCGATGGCCAACGCGCAGGCCGGCTGGGCGCCGATCGAGGACTGGATCACCTGTCCGCAACATCCGTCCCATCAGCGCTTGATGGCGCTTTATGGGCGGTCGCCGGAAGCCGTGGCGGGGCATGCCGGTTCACTGCAACAGGCGTTGCACATGGTGGCGGCGGGCGTTGGCGTGGCGATGTTGCCGCAGTCGCTGGTCAGCGGGCACGAGCGTATCGTCGTGCGTGCGCTGCACCTGCCGGCGCCGACCCGGCGGGTGGGATTGTGTTACGCGGCGCAGGCGCTGGAGTTGCCGACGATGCGCCGGTTGCACGAGTATTTTCAGGTCAATCGCCCGGCCGCCATCGAGGCGGCCTGAGCTATTCCAGCATTTTGCTGAGCAACCAGCTGCCCGCCGGCCCCGGCGGGTACAGCCGCGACCACAGTGCATCGACGAACACCGGTTTCGGCCAGCCGCGCACCTTCAGTTCAACCAGCAAGTCATTGCCGAAGCGCTCCACCAGCCAGCGCGGCAGTGGCGCCCAGCCGAAACCTTTTTCCGCCATTTCCAGCAGCATCAGATAACTCGGCGCCGACCACACCCGGCCTTTGCCGCGACTGTCATAGGGATTGACGATGGTGGCCAGGCGCAGCTCGCGATGTTGTTCAAGGACTGTTTGATCGATGGATTCCTGCGTTGCCAACGAATGGTTGCGACCGGCGAACAAGGCGATTTCAGTGCGTTCGGCGACGGTCGCAGTCGCCAGATCCGGCGGGTAGTTGTCCTGCATCTCGGCGAACGCCAGGTGCGCCCGACCGCGCTGCACCAGTTCAACCAGGTCATCGCATTCGGCGATCAGGCATTCCAGTTCCAGATCCGGATACCGCTGCTCGAACCCCACCAGTGCCGCTTCGAATCGGTCGGACTGATACGTGTCGGAAATCGCCACCGTGAGTTTCGGTTCGACGCCTTGAGCCAATTGCCGGGCGGTCATTTCCAGTCGGCTGGTGGCCGCCAGAATCGCCTCGGCCCGTTGCAGCATCACGTGGCCGGCCGGGGTCAGCGTCGGTTTGCGGCTGCTGCGGTCGAACAGGATCAAGTCCAGATCAATTTCAAGACTGGCCACCGCCGCACTCACCGTCGACTGACTGCGCCCGAGTTTGCGCGCCGCCGCCGAAAAAGAACCTTGAGCCGCCGCCTGGACAAACGCCAGCAACACTTCCTGAGAGGCCATGAACTATCGCCTTGATCGATGGTTATTGGTTTTGAAGTATCGGTTTGG
The DNA here is from genome assembly GCF_056626735.1 of Pseudomonas sp. 1. Taxonomy (NCBI): domain Bacteria; kingdom Pseudomonadati; phylum Pseudomonadota; class Gammaproteobacteria; order Pseudomonadales; family Pseudomonadaceae; genus Pseudomonas; species Pseudomonas sp. 1. The sequence continues at coordinate 182,304 of NZ_JBWXMQ010000002.1, forward strand.
TGCTGGATCATGGCAACCATCTTCACAGAGGAGTTCGCCATGACTGCCAACAAATCCATCACTGAACGTATCTTCCAGGCCATCGGTTTCGAACTTTTGGCGATCCTGATCTGTACTCCGTTGCTGGCCTTGATCATGGGCAAGCCGCTGGTCGAAATGGGTGCGGTCACCATTGCCATCGCGCTCTTGGCCCTGGGTTGGAACGTGGTGTTCAACGGCTTCTTCGATCGCATGCTCAAACGCTGGAACATCCCGCACAACGCCTGGGTGCGGGTGGCGCACGCGCTGCTGTTCGAGGGCGGGTTGATCGTGATGGGCGTGCCGCTGATTGCCTGGTGGCTGTCGGTCAGTCTGTGGCAGGCGTTCCTGCTCGACATCGGCGTGCTGCTGTTTTTCCTGCCGTACACCTACATCTACCACTGGGGTTATGACGTGGTGCGCGAGCGGCTGGTGATGCGCAACGCTTGCCAGAGCTGAAACAAAAAATCGCAGCCTGAGAGGGCTGCGATTTTTTTGTCCGGTTTTTGTTGAGGGTTTAGAGAAACATCCCGCCCGACGCTTCAATCCGCTGACCATTGATCCACTGCGCCCCCGGCGACAGCAGCAGCGCCAACGCGCCGCCAATGTCATCCGGCTGACCGGCACGGCCCAGCGCGGTGTTGCTGGCGACCATCGCGTTCAGCGCCGAATTGTCGCGCACCGCGCCGCCGCCGAAGTCGGTTTCGATGGCGCCCGGGGCCAGGATATTCACGGCGATCTGCCGCGCGCCCAGCTCCTTGGCCTGATAGCGGGTCAGCACTTCCATCGCGCCTTTCATCGCCGCGTAAGCGGCATAACCCGGCAGGGTGAAACGGGCCAGACCGCTGGAGATGTTGATGATCCGCCCGCCATCGTTGATCAGCGGCAGCAGTTGCTGAGTCAGGAAGAACGGCCCTTTCAACTGCACGTTCATCAACAGGTCGAACTGCTCCGGCGTGGTGTCGGCGAAGGACGCATGCACGCCAATCCCGGCGTTGTTGATCAGGAAATCGAAGCGCGGACGATCGAGCTGTTGCAGCGCCTGTTCGACTTGCACGGCGAAATCGGCAAAGCCTTCGCTGCGGCCGACATCCAGTTGCAGCATCACGGCGTTGGCGCCGAGATTTTTCAGTTCCGCGACCAACGACTGCGCTTCATCGGCGCGGCTGTTGTAGGTGCCGATGATGTCCACGCCTTGGGCGGCGAGGTGCAGGGCGGCGTTCTTGCCGAGGCCACGGCTGGCACCGGTGATCAATGCGATTTTGCGGTTCATGGGTCTTCCTCGTTTGGCGGTGACGGTTGATGAGGCAAAGTTTATTTATCCGCCGTGAGGTGATAAACAGACTGAAACCGGAATCACTGGTCGGATTGTCAGAACAATCAATGGGTGGCTCATGAACAAACTGGAACTGCTGCGCACCTTCGTCCGGGTCAGCGAATTGTCGAGTTTCACGAAGGCGGGGGAGAGTCTGGGGTTGCCGCGTTCGACGGTGTCCGAACAGGTGCAGGCGCTGGAAACCCTGCTCGGCACGCGCCTGCTGCAGCGCACCACACGCCGGGTACAGGCGACTCAGGACGGGCTGGCGCTGTACGAGCGCAGCAAGGATCTGCTGTCGCACATGGACGAAATCGAGAACCTGTTCCGTCAGGACGAAGCGTCGCTGACCGGGCGGATTCGGGTCGATATGCCGAACATTCTGTCGCGGCGGCTGATCATGCCGAAGCTGCCGGAGTTCATGGCCCGTCATCCGAATCTGGAACTGGAAATCAGCAGCACCGATCGCCGGGTCGACCTGCTCGCCGAAGGTTTCGATTGCGTGCTGCGCGTCGGCGCGCAGCCGGATCAATCCGTGGTGGCGCGGCATCTGGGGGATTTCAGCATGATCAACTGCGCCAGCCCTGCATATCTGGAGCGTTACGGCGTGCCGCAAACGCTTGAGGATCTGGCGCAGCATCGGCTGGTGCACTACGTCGGTGTGCTCGGTTCGCGTTCGGAAGGGTTTGTCTACGAGCAGGACGGGCAGGTCCATCGCGTGCCGATGGCCGGCAGCGTGACGGTCAACAGCACCGATGCCTACGAGTCGGCGTGCCTGGGAGGATTCGGTCTGATTCAGGTGCCGCGCACCGGCATGAACACCTATCTGGACAGCGGCGAGATCGTCACCGTGCTGCCGCAATACGCCGCGCCGGCGATGGGTATTTCACTGCTGTACGCGAGGCAGCGGCATCTGCCGTTGCGGGTTCGGGTGTTCATGGATTGGTTGGGGGATTTGATTCGCTCAACGCTTTAACAGCTCCCACAAAAGCCCGAAGTGTTCAAAAGATCCGGGTAAACAGCCAATACAGACTGCCCGACAGCACAATCGCCGCCGGCAAGGTCAGCACCCACGCCATCAGCAGATTGCGGATGGTCTTCATCTGCAGGCCGCCACCGTTGGCGACCATGGTCCCGGCCACGCCCGAGGACAGCACATGAGTGGTCGACACCGGCAGACCGAACATGTCGGCGGCGCCAATGGTCAGCATCGCAACCGTTTCTGCCGAGGCGCCCTGGGCGTAGGTCAGGTGGGTCTTGCCGATCTTCTCGCCGACCGTGACCACAATCCGCTTCCAGCCGACCATGGTGCCCAGCCCTAACGCGATCGCCACGGCAATCTTCACCCACAACGGAATAAACCGCGTGGCGTTGTCGATCTGTTGCTTGAACAGTTGCAGCTTGCCGGTGGTATCGGCGTCGAAGTTACCGACCTTGTTCTTGTCCATCAGGCGGATGGTTTCGCTGGCCAGGTACATGTCGTTACGCACGTTGCCCATGGCCTCGGCTGGCACTTTCGCCAGCGAGCCGTAGCCTTTGACTTCTTCACCGATGTGTCCGGTCAGGGAAGCAAGGGCCGGGATCAGTTGTGGCGTGGCTTGCTTGCTGCGTACGTAATCCGAGAGCACCGGACGCGGATCGGCCGGGGCCGGCAGCGGGGCGCTTTTCACCAGCGCCTGCTGGGTGACCTCGGCCACCGCCGCGAACTGCAACGTCTGATCGGCAGGCATGGTGCGGTTCAGCGCATAAGCCATCGGCAGCGTACCGACCAGAATCAGCATGATCAGGCCCATGCCTTTCTGTCCGTCGTTGGAGCCGTGGGCGAACGAGACGCCGGTGCAGGTCGCAATCAGCAGACCGCGAATCCACCACGGCGGCGGGGTGTTGCCTTTCGGTGCCTTGTACAGCGAACGGTTCTTCACGAACGCGCGCAACGCCAGCAGCAACAGCGCCGCACAACCGAAACCCACCAGCGGCGACAGCAGCAGGGCGTAACCGATCTTGGTCGCCTGGGCCCAGTCCACACCGCTGGTGCCGTCGCGGCCATGCATCAACGCGTTGGCCACGCCGACGCCGATGATCGAACCGATCAGCGTGTGCGACGACGAAGCCGGCAGGCCCAGCCACCAGGTGCCGAGGTTCCACAGGATCGCCGCGATCAGCAGGGCGAAGATCATCGCGAACCCGGCGGACGAACCGACCTGCAGAATCAGCTCCACCGGCAGCAGCGCGATGATGCCGAACGCCACCGCGCCGCTCGACAGCAACACGCCGAGGAAGTTGAAGAACCCCGACCAGACCACCGCGAAATACGGCGGCATCGAATGGGTGTAAATCACCGTGGCCACGGCGTTGGCGGTGTCGTGGAAACCGTTGACGAACTCGAAGCCCAGCGCAATCAACAGCGCCACGCCGAGCAGCAGAAAAGGGGTCCAGGTGGTGACCACCGTGCCGAGTTGGTGCATGTCGTGCATCAGGCTGTAGGCGGTGAACAGCAGCCCCATCGCCAGCACCGCAAAAAACACCACGTAGGTGAACGGGCCGGTTTTCTTGTCGAGGACCGGTCTGCCACTGGCAGCGGAGGCCGGGCTGGCGGTCAGGGAGGGAGTAGCCATGGGCGGACAATCCTGAGCGGGGGAAGGAGTGTTGCCCATGATCGTTGCTAAATATTACAGAGAATCTGCGATAGATCAGTATTTGGGTTTTTAGCTTCACCGCTGATCTGAAGGATGATGATCGTTCCCACGCTCCGCGTGGGAATGCATAAGGTGACGCTCTGCGTCACAGGGACGCGGAGCGTCCCGGGCGGCATTCCCACGCGGAGCGTGGGAACGAGCGGCACAAGGAGATCGGCTCTTAATAATCCCGCCGCTTGCGAAACGCCCAGCGCCCGGCGATCACGGTGAACGTTGCTACCAGCGCCACCAGAATCCAGAACCCTTCGGGATCGGTGGCCAGCGGCACCCCGCCGACGTTCATGCCGAAAAAGCCGGCAATGATGTTGATCGGCAGCGCCAGTACCGTGACCACGGTCAGGGTAAACAGGGTGCGGTTGCTCTGTTCGTTGAGGTTGGCGGCGATCTCTTCCTGCAACAGCTTGATCCGCTCGCCGAGGGCGGTGAGGTCGTTGATGATCAGCGCGAACTCCTCGGTGGATTTGCGCAGCTCCTTCACGTCTTCCTTCTGCAACCACGGCGGCGGCCGGTTGAGCAGGCGCAGCAGCGAACCCGGCTCCAGCGCCAGCAATCGTTGCAGGCGCACCAGCACCCGGCGGTTGGCGCCGAGTTCGGCGCGGTTGGTCGAGAGTCGCGAGGAGAGTAATTCGTCTTCGACCTGATCGACGCTCATGCTGGTCTTGCGCACGATCTGGGTCAGCACTTCACCCTGATCACGCAGCAGATGCACCAGCAGTTCCAGCGGCGAACGAAAGCACTCGCCGGACTTCACCGAAGAACGCAGCTTGTCCACCGAGTGCAGCGGTTGCAGGCGCGCACTGACGATCAGTTTGCTGCGCACGCAGACCCACAGCGTCGACACGTCCGACGACACCATGCTGCTAAGGTTGAACACCACGTCGTTGACCACTGCCAGCAAAGCCGAATCGACATGCTCGATGCGCGTCGAGCGCGAGCCTTCGTGCAGCGCTTCGAAAAACTCTTCGGGCAATTGCAGATGGCTTTTCATCCAGCGCTCGCACGCGGCGTGGGCCAGGTTCAGGTGCAGCCAGAGAAATTCATCGCCCTCGCTGTCGTCTTGCAGGCAGCGCAGGGCGGTCGCCGAATCCACCTCGCGCCCGCGTTCACCGGGGCGAAACCGAAAACCGTAAAGCAGGCCGAACAGGTCAGGATCACGATGACTGATATCGAGGCTGTGGTTCATGAAGGCTCGCTGCGAGGAGGCGTCTGTCGCGGGATTTGCAGATTCACCTGAGCCGCATCATCGCAATGTCACATGACACTTGTGTGACAGCAAAATGATGTCAAATCAATGCGTTACCGGCGGTCGGATATTTCTAAAGAAGGGCTCTGGCACGCCGATCACGCATGGGTTAGGTTGCGCGCCTTCGGCCAAGAGCCAAGGTTCGCCGACAGGGATGTCCGGTTAAAAAATCACGTCTTGCCGGACGTGCCTCATCCCTGTCCCGAGTACCTGCGATGCTGCAAAAATCCCTGAGAGCGCAAATTCTTGCCCTGCTGAGCGGCAGCCTGCTGGCGATGCTGTTGATCGCGCTGGCTTGTTTTCACTTCCTGTCCAACGGCGTGCAGAGTTACAGCCAGTTGATCGCCGGCCCCTTGCACGCCTCGCAACTGATCGACGAAGCCAACCTGCAATTCAAGGTGCAGGTCCAGGAGTGGAAAAACGTTCTGCTGCGCGGCAAGCAACCGGCGGATCTGGCCAAATACTGGAGCCAGTTCGAAGACCGTCAGCGCGATGTGCAGGGCATCCTCGGTGAGCTTGCGAATCAGAAAAGCCTTGAGCCTGCACTGAAAACCCGCATCGAACGTCTGCGCGAAGAACATCGTCAGCTCGGTGCTGCGTATCAGAAGGGCCGCGATGCCTACGTCGCCGCCGGTGCCGATCCGACCGCTGGCGACGCCGCCGTCAAAGGCGTCGACCGAGCCGCCAGCGACCAGATGAGTGAACTGGTGGCCGAGCTGCGCAAGCAGGGCACCGAACAATCGGCGCAGATCAGCGCCAGTGCCGATCGCACCGTTTGGCTGGGGCTGCTGGTGATGCTTGCGTCGGGCCTGCTGATCGGTTTGCTGAGCCTGTGGCTGGTCAACCGCAATCTGGTCGAACCGATCCGCAAACTCATCGACTACGTCACCCAGTTGAGCAAGGGCCGTCTGGTCGAGCGCGTGGCCAGCGACCGTCAGGACGAGCTGGGTAACCTGGCGGCTGCCGCCAACACCCTGCGCGATTTCCTCGCCGAAACCTTCAATCACCTGCAACACAGCGCCAAGGATCTGGACAGCGCCAGCGGCGAGTTGAACGCCATCGCCACGCTGATGGCCGGCGGCACCAACGAGCAGTTCAACCGCACCGATCAGGTGGCCACGGCGATGAACGAAATGTCCGCCACCGCCCAGGAAGTCGCCCGCCATGCGGCTGATGCAGCGCGTGCTGCCGACGATGCCGACCAGTCCGCGCAACAGGGCGAGAAGGTCATGCAGAGCACCATCCACAGCATCACCCAGATGCGCGGTGAAATCGCCAACACCGCCACGGTCATCCGGCGTCTGGAAGCCGACAGCGGCCGCATCGGCAAGGTGCTGGAAGTGATTCGCGGGATCGCCGAGCAGACCAACCTGCTGGCGCTCAACGCCGCCATCGAAGCGGCCCGGGCCGGGGAAGCCGGGCGTGGTTTTGCGGTGGTCGCTGATGAAGTGCGCAACCTCGCGCAGCGCACGGCGGAGTCGATCATCGAGATCAACCAGATCATCCACAGCGTGCAGACCGGTGCGGTGGACGCTGCCCAGGCCATCGACAGCGGCCAGACCCGCAGCGATGAAAGCGTCGAGCAAGTGACCCAGGCCGGCGCCATGCTCGAGCGCATCACCCACGCGGTGGAAGCGATCCGCGACATGAACCGCCAGATCGCCACGGCGGCTGAAGAACAGACCTCGGTGGCCGAAGACATCTCTCGCAACCTGACCGAGATCACCTCGATCGCCAGCACCAACCTCGACAACGTGCAGCGCACCGAAAGCGCCAGCCGGAACCTGCACGGCCTGTCGGGCCAACTGAACGACGTCACCGCGCGCCTGAGCGTCTGACCGGCCAGTGACTGTGTACCGGTTCGGTTACCGAGTCGGTACACAGTCGATCTCAATTCGTGCAGACCGCCGCCGATGCCCGGTCATCTATAACCGGCATTGGAGACGGTCAGCATCACGTCTGTTTCGACCTCCGCATAATTTGCGGACACAGAAAAGCCGCACGATTTATTAATCGTGCGGCTTTGTCTTATCAGCCAATCAAGTGTCTTGCTTGTTGGTCAGCACCTTGCCGGTCGTTGCGTCGAAGTCCACATCGAACTCTTTGCCATCAGCCGTACGCAATTCAACTTCGTACTCATAACCATTGAAGTGGTTATCCAGATCCGTGTCGGTAATGGTCGCACCCGGATGCAGTTTCAGCGCTTGTTCGTTCATCGACTCCAGCGACTTGATCTTGCCTTCCTTGACCAGTTGCGGGATCTGGTCGACGCGAACGTCAGCCTGGGCCAGGCCAGCGGTGAGGGTCAGGGCGGCAGCGGTAAACAGGGCAGTCAGGGTTTTCATGAGTTATTCCTTTGGGTGATTCGTTTAAGTGAGTTCAGGTTAATCGCCGCAACTTAATTCACCCTTAAAACGCAGCGAGCAGGCCGGACTCCCCAAGGGAGCGAGCCTGCTCGCGGTACTGACACCCTGATTTGCAGATCAGAAGCCGTTGTTCTTCAACACCTGATCCACACTGGCGGCGGCCGGGCGTTTATAGAACTTCAACAGTTCGCTGGCGCGGTTGGTGAAGATGCCGTCGACGCCGGAGTCCATGACCTTCTCGAAGTCCACCGGCTCATCCACGGTGTAGACGTGCACCAGCATTCCCTTGTCGTGGGTGTACTGGTTCATCCATGGCTGCACCAGGTCCGAATAGCTCTGATCGCCGCCGTGGGTCAGCTTCGCCGAAGGGCCGGTGCCGATGGCGCCCTGGGCCTTGGCGTAGTCGATCCACTGCTTGAATTCGGCCTCGGATTTCGGCTCTTGCTTGCCGTAGAACGCGTTCTTGTCCTTCTCGCCGGATTCGGCAAAGGTCACTTTGGATTTCGGCTCGATGCTGCCTTCGCCCACCCACAGCAGCAGGATTTTTGGCACCTGCGGCATTTCCTTCTGCAGCATTTCAAGGCTGCTCTTTTCGAAGGTTTGCAGGATCACCTTGCCTTTACCCTGGCCGACACCGAGAGCACTTTTCGCCAGTTTCGAACCGGCCGGGCTGAGCCAGCCGCGATCCTGGAGTTTTTCCTTCAGGTCATGCTCGATCCCCGGGAACAGTTTCGGCTCCTTGGTTTCGATGTACAGACCCGGCTTGTGCTTCGGATTGGCCTGGGCGATGTCGATGATTTCGTCCAGGGTCAGAATCTTCAGACCAACGTAGGAAGGACGCGCGCGATCCGGGTATTTGGCGTTGTACCAGCTGCCGGCGTCGAGGGTTTTCAGTTCGGCCATGGTGAAGGCATTGGCCGGGCTGTCCTTGCGCTCCGGAAACTTGGTGGCGACGTCGGTGGTGCGCTGCAGATTGTCATCGTGCAGGGCGAATAGCACGCCGTCCTTGCTGCGCTGCAAGTCCATTTCCAGGTAATCGGCGCCCAGGTCGCGGGCCAGTTTGTAGGAGGCGGCGGTGGATTCCGGGGCATCGAAGGACGCGCCACGGTGGGCGATCACCGCCGGACGCGGAATGCCCTCGGAGGCAGCGAGCGCAGCAGGGCTTGGCTGGGCGGCGGCATGAGCCTGGCCGAGGCCGAGCATCAGGCTCAGCAGCAGTGCGCTTTTGGTGAACGTGGCGGGCATGTCGAGGTCCTTTCGCAGGTATTTTCGAAGATGTACTTTTTAGCAACTCAAACGAAAACGTGCTATCGCGAGACCGACATAAACGTACTGAAAGCGAATATTTCCGCACTTTTGTGCGTTCGTTTGCAGTACGCTTGGCCACGGCAACCGCCCCGGCAGAGGGCGCGCCTCTCATTGCCCTGCGTGTAGACCATCGATCCTTTTCGTGAGGTTTACCATGCGCATCACATCGCAACTCATCTGCCAGGCGGCCGACGACCTCAAGGGCTTCGTCGGCCTCAACCGCAAGACCGGCCAGTACATCGTGCGCTTCAGTGAGGACTCGTTCGGCATGGACGTGGCCGATGACGGCATTATTCCCGCCAGCGAATTCGTCTGGGCACCGGCCACCGAACAGACCATGACGTTGAAGCGCGAGTTGATCCAATTGCTGCTCGATCAGCACATCGACGACCGGATCAATATCACCGAGCCGTTGCGCGTTTACATGAGCAAGCGTGAAGTGCCGGAGATTGAGGCGGTGCGCAGTCTGGTGAAGGGCTGAGGTTCTGCTGTGACTTTTCTGGCTTCATCGTCGGAACGCCGCCCGGGGCAAGCCCGCGATGAAGCCAGTGAGCACGCCTCAATACTCACAGAGCAAACCGATACTCCCGCTCCACCCGACACACCCGCGTATGAAACGCCGAATACCATTCCGCCCGCCCGCGCGCCTGAATCACCCGGTGCTCCGGATGCTCGCGCCAGGCCAGAATCGCCGCCTCACTCGCCCAGTACGAAACCGTAATCCCCACGCCGTCCGCGCCCCGGATCGAATCGATACCGAGAAAACCCGGTTGCTCGGCCACCAATTGCATCATGCGCTCGGAGGCCTCGGTGTAGCCGTTGTCACCCTCGGTGCGGGTCGAGGTGAAGATCACGGCGAAGCATTCAGTGTTCGGTTTCATCGAGGTTTCTCCGCGCAGGCTTCGACAAACGCCCGCACCAGCGGTGGCAATTGCCCCTTGAGTGCTGCGCGTTCCGGCTGGAACAGCGTCGCGACAAAGAACACATGGTTTTTCAGTTCGATGGCGCGCAGATCACCTGCCGAATCGTGACCCACGGCGTGCAGATCATGGATCAGCAACTCCCGTTCGAACTGCGGATTCACACCATAGCGGCAGCGATAGCCTTCGCGAATCTCCGACGTTTCGTACGCCTTGGCGATCAACGAACCGGGCACCAGATGGATGCTGTCCACCGCTTCCACCAGTGAACACGTCAGGGGCGAGAGCACCGCACGGCTCGAGTCAGGTGAAGTTTCGCCATGCTCGGCGTCGGCCCAGCCCAGTACGTTGCGGGAAAACTCCAGCACCGCATGCTGAAAACCGCCGCAGGTGCCGAGGAAAGGGCGCTGCTGTTCGCGGGCAAAACGAATGGCTCGCAGTGCACCGACTTCGCTTTTGTAGGGGCTGGCCGGCACACACCAGAAACCGTCGAAATTTTCCAGCGGCGTCCCGGGCAGGATTCGGTCGGTGGCCAACCATTCGAAATCGACCGGATGGCGAAGGTGCTCCGTCGCCAGACCAAGGGCGACCGGGATGGCCTGGTGGGCGGTGACTTGCGGATCGTAATCACCGATCAGGGCGATGCGCAGGGCTCTGGATTCCATGAGTACTCGCTGTGCTTGTTGAGGGATGGCGCTCACTATAGATTGGCGTTCACGCACTCAAAATTGGCGTTTGCCCAAGTGATCAATGCAGCCACGCAATACCGACTGGATTTCCCGGATCTGGCCCTGATCCTCGCTTTAGTGCGCGGCGGCTCTCTGGCCCGGGCCGCGCAGCTGCTGAAGGTCGATGTGTCGACGGTGTTTCGCGCCGTGCGCCGACTGGAAGCCGCACTGGGACAGCAACTGTTCGAAAAAAGCCGCGCCGGTTACCTGCCCACCAGCCTCGCGCAAACCCTGGCCGAGCAGGCCGAACGTGCTGAACAAGCGCTGGAAGCGGCGCGTATTGGTGTGGAGCAGGGCGGTGAAGTGGTCAGCGGCAAGGTGCGCCTGACCTGCACCGACTCGGTGTTGCAAAGTCTGTTGCTGCCGGCGCTGGCGCAGTTCATGCCGAACTACCCGGCGCTGACCATCGAGCTGAGCACGTCCAACGATTTCGCCAACCTCAGCCGTCGTGATGCCGACATCGCCGTGCGCCTGACGCGTACACCGCCGGAGCATCTGGTCGGACGGGAGCTGGCGAAGATTTCCTACCGGGTTTGCGCCAGTCCGCGCTATCTACAAAAGGTTGAAGCGGCCGATCTGGCAGCGCTGACCTGGATCGCCCCGGACGACTTTCTGCCCGATCACCCGACCGTTGCCTGGCGCCGTCAGCAGTTGCCGGGTGTGACGCCAAGTTATCGCTGCAACAGCATGCTGTCTGTGACCGAACTGGTCCGCGCCGGACTGGGCGTGGCGGCGTTGCCGGACTTTCTCATCAACGAAGGGCTGCAAGCCCTGAGCGAACCCTTGCACGGTTATGACACCGCGCTGTGGTTGCTGACCCGCCCGGACTGCCGCGCATTGCGCTCGGTGGTCACGTTGTTCGATGAATTGGGGCGGGCGTTGCGTCTGGCCTGAAGAGGAATCATGACGAAGGGCGTTGTTCCTGTTGCAGGATGTGCTGATGAACTTCGCGTGTGAGGATTTCGATGCGCTCGGTCAGGTCCTTGGTCATCTCGGTCAGGTGTGTGTTCTGCTGCAGTAATTCGAGCAGTTGCGCAGTGTTCTTCGCCGCCTCCGCCTGGCGTTCGCTGTTGGCCACCGCCAGCGCCTCACGATGCTGTGCGTCGGCCTCTGATTGCGCCTTGTCCCGTGCGGCCTGACGGGTCTGGGCCAGCAGAATCAGCGGGGCGGCATAGGCGGCCTGCAGACTGAACGCAAGATTCAACAGGATGAACGGGTAAGCGTCGAACCCGGTTACGCCGCTGACGTTGAGCCCCATCCAGAGCACCACAATCAGAGTCTGTGCGCCGAGAAAGGTCGGCGTGCCGAAGAATCGTGCAAACGCCTCGGCGCGCAAGGCGAACTTGTCGTTGCCGAACGTCGTGTTGAGATGGGCGTGGGGGCGGTGGAAGCGCAGGTGATCGGCGGCGGCAGGGGAAGGCGATTCGGGATGTTTGATAGTCATGATGGGCTCGGTGACGCTTGGGACTGAAGACACTATAGTCCCGCGCCGTGGAGCTTGTGCCCAGCGCTGGCAGCTGGCTCCCGAAAGAGATGCCAGCGCCGGGGGCTAGCCGATGGTGGCGGATTTCATCCTCGCGCCCGCTCATTGGCGAACATGCTTACGGCTTCCACCGCCTCGCTGGCGCCGTCACGAATCTGCAGGATTACCGTGCCGGCCTGATCCGCCAGTTCAACACCCTGCGCTGCGCGATCCCGGGTGCCGTCCATGCTCTTGATCGCCTGACGGGTTTCACTCTGGATCAGGCCGATCATATTGGAAATCTCTGCTGTCGAGCCGCTGGTGCGCGCCGCCAACTGCCGCACTTCATCGGCCACCACCGCAAAGCCGCGACCCTGCTCGCCCGCACGGGCGGCTTCGATGGCGGCGTTCAGGGCCAAAAGGTTGGTCTGGTCGGCAATCGCGCGGATGGTGTTGACGATGGCGGTGATCTGTTCGGAGCGCTCGCCCAGTTGCGCAATCAGTGTGGATGACTCGGCAATGTCGTCGGCGATTTCGCGCATTTCACTGGCCGCTTGCTGGATCACTTGCGTGCCTTGCTCGGCGACTTTTCGGGTGGCGACGGAGATGTGATAAGCGGCACTGGCGCTGCGTGCATCCTGCTCATGCTGCTCGACCCGGGCGGTTACGTCGGAGGCGAATTTTACGACTTTGCACAAGCGGCCGGCGGCGTCGTAGACCGGGTTGTAGTTGGCTTCCAGCCACACGGTCTGGCCGCGTTTGTCGATGCGTTCGAACTGCCCCTGAAACAACTCGCCCTGGTTCAACCGGCGCCAGAAGTCCTGATAGTCGCTGCTGTTGACCAGATCCGCCGGGCAGAACAGCCGATGATGCTTGCCCTTCAGCTCGGCGAGTGTGTAACCCATGCGCGTCAGAAAATTCTGATTGGCAGTGAGGATATTACCGTCGAGATCGAATTCGATCACCGCCATGGCGCGATCAATGGCCTGCAACTTGGCGTTGGCTTCACTTTCCTGCTGGACTTTGGTGGTGACGTCCATGGCGTATTTGACCACTTTCACTACCCGGCCCGAGGCATCCTTGATCGGGTTGTAGCTGGCCTCGAGCCAGATCGGTCGGCCTTGGCTGTCGATTCGTTCAAAGGTGCCGGACTGAAACTGGCCGCTTTTCAATCGCGACCACAACTCGGTGTATTGATGGCCATTGGCAAACGCTGGCGGGCAGAAGCGGCGATGGGGCTGGCCGATCGCCTGTTCAGCCGTGTAGCCCATGGTTTTCAGGAAATTGTCGTTGGCACTGAGCACGACGCCGTCGAGATCGAATTCGATCACCGCCATGGAGCGGTTGATCGCTTCCAGCAGACTGGACTGTTCGGTAATGGTGTTTTGGAGATCGGCGAGGACGGTCTTGTGGCGATTGAAAAACATGCTGGAGGCACTCTGGAAATAGGGCTGATAGTGGGTTCCCTGTTTCCGCGTCAGTCAGCCAGACATGTCGATGGCTGGCAGCAGTGTGCCAGCATCCAGGCTGGCGGGTTCACTTATACAAAACTTTATAAACTTGTACAAGAAATCGATTTTTTTCAATTTTGTACAAGTTTTTCAGGCGCTGGATCGGCTCAACGCAACGCTGATCGTGTTACGTCCCGCGTGCTTGGCGGTGTATAGCGCCTTGTCGGCATCGTCGAACCACTCAAGGGCGTCGGCGTAGAAGGTCTGATAGCGGGCGAGGCCGATGCTCAGGCTGACGCGCAGTTCGGCGACGTCGGGGTGGCGATAACGATCCATTCCCTGACGCAATTGCTCCATGAGTGCTTCGGCCTTGTTCAGTGGCAGGTTGGGCAAGATCACGCAGAATTCATCGCCGCCGTAACGCCCGGCCAGCTCGCTTTCGTCGAGCACGAATTTCAGCTCGCGACTCAATTGCCGCAGCACCGCATCGCCGACGATGTGCCCGTAACTGTCGTTGATCGACTTGAAATGATCAATGTCGATCAGCGCCAGAATGGCTTGGGAATTGTGTTGTCGGCACTGCTGGAACTTGAGATGCAGCAGGTCTTTCCAGGCGCCGTGGTTGAGCAGTCCGGTCAGGCTGTCGGTGCGGCTTCGGGCGCTCAGGGTGCGTTTGTGTTCGGCGAGTTTGATCGCCAACCGGTAACAGACCATGCCCAGCGCCAACGGATAAAGGGTCAGCATTGGCAGGCAGGCCCAAACCTGAATCGGCGTGGCCGTCAGGGTGAAATGGACGCCGAACACCGACCAGCCCAGCAGCACGCCGATCACCTGAGCGAGGGCGCCGAGCAGGAACAGGCGCTGGCCGCCGGCGGCCACGTTGTTCATGGTCATCATCGACAGAATGGTTACTGTGGTCAGCGGATTGAACTGGAAGCACGCGGTCCAGAAGCCGCCGCAAACCGAGTCATAAAGCAGGTTGCGGCGTTCGGCGCGATAGGGGAAAGCCGAGCGGGTCGACCATTGATAGGCCACGTGAGGCCAGAGAAAACCGTTGAACAGCAACAGCGCCCAGAGCCAGCCCGGCATGTTCAATGGATACAGCGCTGCACTGACACTGAAAAAACCGATGCCCAACCCGATGGCCCGTGGCAAGTAAATGCGCTTGGCGAATGACAAGCCTTTGCCGCGTTGGTTTTCCATGATGTTCTGCGCCAGATTCATTCTGAAACACTTTGCAGTGTCATTCTTCAGACAGACCGTTCATCGGCCAAAGGCAGACATTGTCATTTATTCCAGCGGGAAAATTCAGTGTCCTTATGAGCCATTTACCGTGGCGCAGGTCCTTGTCTAGAGCTGATAACAGGCCAGAAACATATCGAGTGCAGAGTCGACCACCGCATTTTGCGTGGTGCTGTCGAGTGAGGGCTGGCCCATGGAGATCTGCGGCCAGAATGCAAACGCCTTCAACAAACCCTGCACCTGATGCGCGGCGAACTCCGGATCAACCGGTTTCAACCGACCGTCGGCCTGGGCGGCACGAATCCACACGGTCACGCTTTCCTCACGTTCGCCCATGCGCGCCACCATGTTTTGCGCGCGCTCGGGGGAGTGGATCGCGGCGGCGATAGCGACCCGGGCCAGGTTCATGAAGTTGTCGTCTGCCATCGTCTGCAGTTTGGCCAGCAGCATCGTTCGCAATTGATCGCGCAATGGCTGGTCGGGCTGGTACGACACGGCTTGCTCGGTGCTGATCCGTGCCCACAACTGGTTGAGAATTTCGGCGAACAGCTCTTCCTTGCTGGGGAAATGGTTGTACACCGTGCGCTTCGACACCCCGGCAGTGGCCGCAATCTTGTCCATGCTAGTGACCTCGAAACCGTTGGTACGGAATTCGGTGATCGCGGCCTGGATGATGGCTTCGCGTTTACGGTCGGTGAGGCGCTGGGGGGCTGTCATAAATTCGATTCGGCAGGAAAAGGGTGAAATTACACTCGGCAGTTTACTTGTCACCAGGATTGATGCAACCTAGAAAGTACACCGGTCAGTGTAATGCTGCGTTAATCGGTGCAACCTAAAACCAGATGTCCGGCTGATGCGTGCGTGCCTTGGCCATTATCGTCCCACCGTGGGAATCCGTGAATTGCGCGGTGTTTCCGGAGTCATTCAGTCATGGCCAAATCCATTGCTTCTGCGGGCAGTCAAACTCCTGAACCTTCGCGTCAAGCCGAAGGCGTATTCCGCAACCATGCGCCGGTGCAGCGTGAAGGTGTGCGCAAGATGCTACGAATCATGTGGAACATGATCTTCCACAAACCGCGCAACACCCGGCCGGCCGCGGCCATTCCGGTGCAGCCACTGACCCGCGCGGACCTGATCGCGGCGCCCAACCACAGCGTTTATCGCCTCGGTCACTCGACCCTGCTGCTCAAACTGCAAGACAAATTCTGGATCACCGACCCGGTGTTCGCCGAGCGTGCCTCGCCGGTGCAATGGGCCGGGCCGAAACGCTTTCACCAACCACCGATCAGCATCGACGAATTGCCGCCGATCGAAGCGGTGATCCTGTCGCACAACCACTACGACCACCTCGACTACGAAGCGGTGTTGAAACTGGCCGACAAGGTCAACGTCTTCCTGACCCCGCTGGGCGTCGGCGACACCCTGATCAAATGGGGCATCGATGCCGACAAGATCCACCAGTTCGACTGGTGGCAGGGCACCGAAGTCGCCGGCATCCGCTTCATCGCCACCCCGTCGCAGCATTTTTCCGGTCGCGGTCTGTTCGATGGCAACCAGACCCTGTGGGCTTCCTGGGTGATCATCCACGGCGACACACGGATTTTCTTCAGCGGTGACAGCGGCTACTTCGACGGCTTCAAACGCATCGGCGAACAGTTCGGCCCGTTTGACCTGACCCTGATGGAAACCGGCGCCTACAACGTCGAATGGCCCCACGTGCACATGCAACCGGAAGAAACCCTGCAAGCCCACATCGACCTCAAGGGCCGCTGGTTATTCCCGATCCACAACGGCACGTTCGATCTGGCGATGCATGCCTGGCATGAACCGTTTGATCGCATTCTGGCGCTGGCCTGGGAGCGCAGTGTTTCCATTACCACCCCTCAAATGGGCGAGGCGTTCAACCTGGCACAACCGCAACGCGGGAATGCGTGGTGGTCGGAGGTTGAAGGGGAGAGTGAGGCGGTGGTTCAAGGGGCCTGACGAGTTTCTCGGGCTCGCTCCCCATCGGAGCGAACCGCTCTTTCAGGCTTCTTTTACCGAAATCTGATTCAGGTACTTTGAAATTGTGGCGGATGGTATATCGCGGAATCGTCCTCGGAGCATGCCCTCTAGTTTCTCCAGCGATATCTCAAGTTTCTCCGCCGCTTCAATTCCGCTCATCTGCGCAGTTTCCATCAGTGCAGCCAACTTCATCACCGCTTCTGCCTTGGTCTGCATCTCGTATGCATCACCAACGCCTAGGTCTTGATAAACGTTACCTGTGCTTTCTTCCATTTCGATCAAGTCCTGAGTCTTCAGTCTGCCATCGCATAATTCCCACGTTCCACCGATTCGGCCGTGGTCCCTTTGATGCTTGTCGAACGCCCCGGCGCAAACCCCGGAAAGAACACCAGCCCCTGCGCCTCGAACCGATACGTCAACGCCAGCCGCGCCGCATCCGCAATGTCCTGCTGCGCTTCGAACCGCTGAATGTCGTCAACCGAAACCCCGGCTTCCCGCGACAGTTGTTCCACGCTCCAGCCCAACATCTCTCGGGCCTGGGCGCAATGGGTCGGGGTGAACTGGAAAAGGGCAATACGTTCGAGGATGAGGTTCATCGCAGAAGAGGCCATGGTGTGCTCCGGGCTCGAGAGTGCTGATGGAAAATGCACTGTGTTTTTGTACAGTTGTTTTCGGCCGGGATCAAACGCATTTTTTGATTTGCCCTAGTTCGCCGCCTCCAACCAGACGGACGGTGCCTGACCGAGGATCCGGCGGAACATCGTCGAGAACGCCGCCGGGCTGTCATAGCCGAAATCCAGGGCAATTCGCGTCACCGCTTCACCGGCCGCCAGCCGTGCCAGTGCCAATACCACGCAGGCGCGCTGGCGCCATTGGCTGAAACTCAGGCCGGTCTGCTGGCGAAACAGTCTGTTGAAGGTGCGTAAGCTTACGTGCAGCTGATCGGCCCATTGCTGGGGTGATTGGTGGGCATTCGGCTGATGCAGAAAGGTCTGACACAGTTCGAGCAGTCTTCCGTCAGGCGGCAGCGGGATATGTAGCGGCAACGGCGCACTGCGTAGCAATTCATGCAGCAACAAATCGATCAGCGCGCCGTCGCGCCCGCTCAGGTCATACGTCTGGCTGTACTCCCTGATCAAACCCCGGCGCCGTCAAACTGCAACTGCCCCAAGGCTAACCCTCACGCCAGCCCCGGCGCTTCACGAATGATGAAGTGATCCAGGTTCTCGATATTGGCATTGAAGACCTCGAAAGGCTTTTCGGGGTTCTTCTTGCCCGGCACCTGCTTCAACTCCGGCGTCACACCATAGAAGAAGCAGAACAACGCCTTATCACTGTCGATCGCGTGCTTGATCTCTTCCAGAAACGCCTTGCGCTTGCGGTAGTTGTCGATCAGCTTCTTGTTGAGATAGACACTCACCGGATAAGGCTTCTTCTTGCTGTCATCCGGCTTCTTGAACCAGACCTTGTCCTCGAAATCGATCCGGAAACTGGCGCTGTGAAAGTCCTCGATCTTCTTGATCCGGCCCCAGTAAATCAGCCCCTTGTTGTCCATCAAATACTCGATCTTCTTGAAGAACGAACTGTAGGGCGCCGTATGCTCGCCAATCTTCAACGGCATGCGCTTGAGCAAATCCTTGTCCGCGAAGTTCGACACAAAACACTCCACGGGGTGAGCGAAGACACTGGTCTTGCCCGGCGCAGTCTCTCGACTCGGCGATTCTTTTGAGGGGCTAGCCGCCACCCGCACCGGATCATCCCGCAACACATCCGCCGCCCCCGCTGGCGCGGCAGGCTTGCGCACATACTCACGACGCGTCAGCAACAACTCCGACGGGAAATGCTCCTCCCGCCCGTCATCCACTTCCCCATCCGCCGCCTCAACCCCAGACGCCGACGTCTTCAAACTCACATACGGACAACCCGCCACATGCTGCGTACCGGGCAGATTCTTGAAATGCGGCGTGCGCACGTAATTCACGTTCTTGGCGTTGAACGTGCCCAACTCGTTGGAAGCATCGAACGCCGCACGACAGGCGTCGTTGGGGCACTGGAAGTGCTCCTTGGCGGAATCGAACGCCACCGTCTCATCGAAATTGAGATCGCGAACGTCATAGATCGACAACTTGTCGTCGAGGCTGAGGCAGTAGGCGAGGTCGAATTTCATGGTGGGGCTCGGGTCCTTGAGTGGGGGAGGGGTATTAATAGCGGTTGGTGGGGTGGGTTGCACTGATTGTTTTCGGGATGATGCAAAGTCTGTGTGAGTGAGCCAGCTCCCGCTGGGCCGCGAAGCAGCCCGAAAGTCAGCAAGCGCGATTAGTCAGATAAACCGCGATTATTCCCTTTCGAGTCTTCCAACGTTGTCATACAGCCAAGCAGTGAAAGCCTCTCTGTCATCCGAATGGTGGCAACGTTGGTGACAGTTGGGACACAGCGCCACGACATTCGAAGGCTGGTCCGATCCTTCTTGCGACATATGCTTTACGTGATGAACTTCAAGAAACGGTTTTCCATTTTTCTTAAATGGCGCTTCTTCGCCACAACCTTCGCACTTCCCATTGGCTTCCTGACGAACCCAGCCCCTCAATTCGGGATCACGAAAGTAAACCTTTCTGGTGGCCGTCGTTTGGAGAGGTGTCTTTATCCCTTGGGGGACGTAATCAAATTGCGTTCGCTCAAATTTGTCTGCGCGTTGTTCCAGTAACGCTTCGTCCGCAGTTGGATCAGAATCTTCAAGCGTCAGAACGGTGGAATCATCAAGTGCTTTACGGATGCTACGCGCTACATTCGCACCAACATTCTTGGCAGGTTTATAGCCTTCAATACGCTTTCGACCCATTTCTACCAACACGGTAGAAATGTTCTGCATCCGAAATTCGACAGAACCCTTCGTCCGGCCGGCGAGTGGGCCTTCTCGCAGAATGCGATTTTCCTCAGTCTTGACGAATTTCTGGCCGCTCTGCTCACGCGCCAGCATCTTGAGGTAGGCATCGACCGCAGCCTGAATCTCTACGTCACTCCAATCGCAATTAGTTTTTTCCGTATCCATACAGTCGCCGAGGGTTGAAAACCCTCGGACGATACTGAGTGGCCATCACAGCTGTCTACGAAAATTCCTACAGAAAATAACGACGAATCTCGCGAAGTCCTACAACCACCATCACTAGCCCATGGAATGCCTCGAAGACTGAAACACCTGCGCAACCTTTCGCCACCAAGGCTTCCCCGGTTTTTGCCGTTGCGTCTGATCGCTCAGCAGGTAAGGCATATCCCGCAGCCGAATCCAGCCTTCATCCTGCCAATGCAACAGACTCAACGACATCTCCGGCCAATCCAACAAACTCAATATCGGTCGTTCTGAATGTCCTGAGTGCTCTGCATCGCGCAAGGCCGGCACCACCTGCAGAGTTAACCACTCACGTAACAAGCGATTCCCTGGGACGTAGTGATACACCAGCAGCGCATACACACCTGACTCGCTGAGCATTAACTGCTTTTCAGGTTGCCGAAAATACTCAATCCACAAAACGCGACGTTGATCTTTATCTAGCTTGTTGACCATGCGTTCGCACAGATGGAAACCCATCAAGCGGCCGACATCGCGAGCGCAGAACCACGTTTGGTTTTCGAGCAGAAGGGCATGTAGAGCGAGGTTGTGACGTGAGAAGACTGTTACAGAAAAAGGATTAGGCATATCCATTACCTCTACGTTTAGATTTTTGGAGGGCCTGACCCCAACGTAGAGTGGACTGAAGAAATCCCAACGAGCGGGGCAGTTCCACCGACGACATGTGCGTCTGTGTAACTGGCCAAGCTTTCTACGTTGGGTGTTTCTTAGGCACCTGCAATTGAGCTTAGAGGTGCTTGCAGTTGGCTTCAATGCGAAGCGGCTGTAAGTGCTGTAGGAGATTGAGCGCTGCCACGTAGGGATGGAAAAGGATTACCAGTCGCCTATAAAAAAAGCCCCGATAAAATCGGGGCTTTTGCTTTCTGAATTTGACGACTCAAGCAGCAATCGTCAAATCGTGGCGAGCGAGACGATTAGTCCCAGCTAAGCGCACCACCAGTTTGGTATTCGATCACGCGAGTCTCAAAGAAATTCTTCTCTTTCTTCAAGTCCATAATCTCGCTCATCCAAGGGAACGGGTTAGTGGTCCCTGGATATTCTTCTTTAAGGCCGATCTGCGACAGACGACGGTTAGCGATGAACTTCAGATAGTCCTCCATCATCGCGGCGTTCATGCCCAATACGCCGCGAGGCATGGTGTCGCGGGCGTATTCGATTTCCAGCTGGGTGCCTTGCAGGATCATCTGCGACGCTTCTTCCTTCATTTCGGCATCCCACAGGTGTGGGTTTTCGATTTTGATCTGGTTGATCACGTCGATGCCGAAGTTCAGGTGCATGGATTCGTCGCGCAGGATGTATTGGAACTGCTCGGCGACGCCGGTCATTTTGTTGCGGCGACCCATGGAGAGGATCTGGGTGAAGCCGCAGTAGAAGAAGATGCCTTCCAGCACGCAGTAGTAGGCGATCAGGTTGCGCAGCAGTTCTTTGTCAGTCTCTACGGTGCCGGTGTTGAATTCCGGGTCGGAGATGGCGCGGGTGTATTTCAGGCCCCAGGCGGCTTTTTTCGCGACCGACGGGATCTCGTGGTACATGTTGAAGATCTCGCCTTCATCCATGCCCAGCGATTCGATGCAGTACTGGTAGGCGTGGGTGTGGATCGCCTCTTCGAACGCCTGGCGCAGGATGTACTGGCGGCATTCCGGGTTGGTGATCAGGCGGTACACGGCCAGGGCCAGGTTGTTGGCAACCAGGGAGTCGGCGGTGGAGAAGAAGCCGAGGTTGCGCATCACGATGCGGCGCTCGTCGTCGGTCAGGCCTTCCGGGTTTTTCCAGAGGGCGATGTCGGCGGTCATGTTGACTTCTTGCGGCATCCAGTGGTTTGCGCAGCCGTCCAGGTATTTCTGCCAGGCCCAGTCGTACTTGAATGGCACGAGCTGGTTGAGGTCGGCGCGGCAGTTGATCATGCGCTTTTCGTCAACGGCGACACGGGCGGCGGAGCCTTCGAGTTCGGCGAGGCCTTCGGCGACGTCGAGGGAATCCAGTGCAGCCTTGGCGCGGGCCACGGCGGCCGAGTCTTCGGCGGTCACGGCACGGGCTTCGAGGGCGGCGGCACCGCCGGCGCTGTCGAGGCGGTCCATGTTGGCTTCGCTAGCGTGGCCGGCGTTGGCGCCTTTCACTACTGCTTCTTCACTGTCTTCTTTGTCGAATTCGTCCCAGCTCAGCATGACGTGTCGTCTCCTGCGTGAGGGCCTGTGCCCGTGTGAAAACTGATGGGTTGGTTTTTCACACGGCCGTACAGGCCGCGTTGGATGTCGTTTTTTGCAGCGGTGCTACGCAGGCAATAAACAGAAAATTTTTTCGGGTTTCCGAGAGCCTCTGACGGGCGCGAGTCAGCGTTGACGCTGCTGCGGGGCTTCAGAATGGCTTTGATCCCTGTAAGGGAATATTGCTGACCCGATGGGGCGGCATTATAGGGAAAAAAACAACCGCGTGGGGGAGGGCGAAACAGCGCAGGGTGGTCGAGCGCGAAGGTGATTTCGTTCGGAGCGAGGGTTTACAGGGCTTTCGCCGGGATTGGCCCCGGAGAATTTTTTTTCATTAATTTTTTGGCGTGTGATTGATTGCTCAAAAAACGAGCAAAAAACCGGGTTTTTCACTATATCTTGTGTTTTGCAAGCCTTTTGCGCCGCTTCAAACACAACTGAGCCCGACCGAAGCCGGGCTGGAATCGACCCTCGATGTTGCGCTGAGCGATCCGATTCGGTGCAGTCTCAAAACATCAATTGGTGCAGCCGTTGCCCATGATGCTGTAACGCAGGATGTGACGCTGACCCTTGGAGTCGTCGTACTCCATTTTCATCGGTACTACTTCGCAGACATTTGGAACTTCGCTCATGGAAACAACTTTGGCGATGTCCAGGTGAGTGGAGTAAGTGTATTCCTCGATGGCGGGTTGTTGCTGTGCGACATCAGTCGGAACCTCGTCTGCCATGGCGGTTGCGCACAGACTGCTGAGGGCCAGAACCAATAAAGCTTTCATTTGAAATTTACCTTCTTGAGGTCGAGTGGGGTCACGCAACCTTTTTGGGGTTGCGTGTGGAACTTCATCGTTTTGCTTTGTTACTTCAGAACTGGATTAACGGCCTTCGTGGGGGCTGTAACCTTGTTAATCGCTTTGCCTTGTCGGCGAGGTGAATTTTAGGGAGGCGGAGTAGGGGTAAACAGACCCGGTTTTGATAAACACCTTTGGCAGATTTGGTAACAATCGCTGGATATCGTGTTATCAGCGCTGCGGTTTTCCCCGGAAACCGAGTCGTCTGAATCGCTGGCAAGCCAGCTCCCACAAGGGCTGCGTGCTTTGCTTCAGAGGCGCTTGGGTCATTTCTGGATGTTTTGTAGGGGCTTGTTACTACCATCGTCGAATGGTTCTATACGGGCGCCCCGGCTACAACAGGGTCATACAAAAACAACTATTACACCGAGGTAGGAAAGATGAGTGCGGCTTCCCTGTATCCCGTTCGTCCCGAGGTTCTGGCCAATACGCTGACCGACGAGGCGACCTACAAAGCCATGTACCAACAGTCGGTCGTCAACCCTGACGGCTTCTGGCGCGAACAAGCCAAGCGCCTCGACTGGATCAAGCCTTTCACCACGGTGAAACAGACTTCGTTCGACGATCACCATGTCGACATCAAATGGTTTGCCGACGGCACCCTGAACGTTTCCTACAACTGCCTCGACCGTCATCTGGCCGAGCGCGGCGATCAGGTCGCCATCATCTGGGAAGGCGACGATCCTTCCGAAAGCCGCAACATCACTTACCGCGAACTGCACGAACAAGTGTGCAAGTTCGCCAACGCCCTGCGTGGCCAGGATGTGCACCGCGGCGACGTGGTGACCATTTATATGCCGATGATCCCCGAAGCCGTGGTCGCCATGCTGGCCTGCACCCGGATCGGTGCGATTCACTCGGTGGTGTTCGGCGGTTTCTCGCCGGAAGCCCTGGCCGGTCGCATCATCGACTGCCGCTCGAAAGTGGTGATCACCGCTGACGAAGGCATCCGCGCCGGCAAGAAGATTTCCCTCAAGGCCAACGTCGACGACGCCCTGACCAACCCGGAAACCAGCAGCATCCAGAAAGTCATCGTGTGCAAGCGCACCGGCGGTGACATCAAGTGGAACCAGCACCGCGACATCTGGTACGAAGACCTGATGAAAGTGGCGGGCACCGTCTGCGCGCCGAAAGAGATGGGCGCCGAAGAAGCGCTGTTCATCCTTTACACCTCCGGTTCCACCGGCAAGCCGAAGGGCGTTCAGCACACCACTGGCGGCTATCTGTTGTACGCGGCCATGACCCACGAGCGCGTGTTCGACTACCGTCCGGGCGAAATCTACTGGTGCACCGCCGACGTGGGCTGGGTCACCGGTCACTCCTACATCGTCTACGGCCCACTGGCCAACGGCGCGACCACGCTGTTGTTCGAAGGCGTGCCGAACTATCCGGACATCACCCGGGTGGCGAAGATCGTCGACAAGCACAAGGTCAACATCCTCTACACCGCGCCGACCGCGATCCGCGCGATGATGGCCTCCGGCACCGCCGCTGTTGAAGGCGCGGACGGCAGCAGCCTGCGTCTGCTGGGTTCGGTGGGCGAGCCGATCAACCCGGAAGCCTGGGACTGGTACTACAAGAACGTCGGCAAGTCCCGTTGCCCGATCGTCGATACCTGGTGGCAGACCGAAACCGGCGGCAACATGATGAGCCCGCTGCCGGGCGCTCATGCAATGAAGCCGGGTTCTGCAGCACGTCCGTTCTTCGGTGTGGTGCCGGCGCTGGTGGACAACCTCGGCAACATCATCGAGGGCGAGGCCGAAGGCAATCTGGTGATTCTCGATTCGTGGCCAGGTCAGGCGCGCACGCTGTATGGCGATCATGACCGTTTCGTCGACACCTACTTCAAGACCTTCCGTGGCATGTACTTCACCGGTGACGGCGCCCGTCGCGATGCCGACGGTTACTACTGGATCACCGGTCGCGTGGACGACGTGCTCAACGTGTCCGGCCACCGCATGGGCACCGCCGAGATCGAAAGCGCGATGGTCGCTCACCCGAAAGTCGCCGAAGCGGCGGTGGTCGGTGTGCCGCACGACATCAAGGGGCAGGGCATTTATGTCTACGTCACCCTGAAAAACGGCGAAGAGCCGAGTGAGCAGCTGCGTCTGGAACTGAAGAACTGGGTGCGCAAGGAGATCGGTCCGATTGCTTCGCCGGACGTGATCCAGTGGGCGCCGGGGCTGCCGAAGACCCGTTCGGGCAAGATCATGCGCCGCATTCTGCGCAAGATCGCCACGGCCGAGTACGAAGGGTTGGGTGATATTTCCACCTTGGCCGATCCGGGTGTGGTGCAACACCTGATCGATACGCACAAGACCATGAACGTCGCGTAAGCGGCGGGTCTGAAGGCTGAAAAGCCCCGCCCGGCATCGCACCGGGCGGGGCTTTTTCATTTGTGGAGTCGATCGTTCCCACGCTCTGCGTGGGAATGCAGCCCGGGACGCTCTGCGTCCCAAGAGCGGACGCAGAGCGTCGAGGGAGGCGTTACCACGCGGAGCGTGGGAACAATCAGTTAGGGGGGAATCTTCGGCCAATAATTATCGAATTGCTCCGTCAGCCCATTCCCACTGTTACCCGCCAGCCTTCAAGTAACTGAATGTGTAACCGCCCGCTCCGCAACGGGGCGTCCGGAAACGCATCGCCCCGTTTTAGAGCCTCAAAACCCCCGGTGAAAAATAAGACGCATCCCCGCGCTTGCCGGATTAGAAGGGTTTGCGAATAATAGGCCCGCAATTTGCAGCATAGATCGGTTCACTGTCTTTCGCTCTTGCATGAAATTGCAGGGCTGTCAATGTGCTCAAGCGGGTTTCTCGGTGCATCTGTAATTAGTTGTCGCATTGAAGAAATATCGGCTTCGGGCCTGTCGTTAGAATGCCGATCACTCGCTCGTCGTGGCTTGCGTTGAAGCCTTCGCGGTTTTGACTGGAACTGTCCCACGCACGCAGCAATCGATTTCGTTACACCCATTCGCATATTGGGCTGTCGCTCACTCTGCCGTTTTTGCCCTTTACCGATGGAGTCCCAAGATGAAGAAACTTGTGCTGCTTGGCGCCCTGGCACTGTCCGTGCTGTCCCTGCCGACATTCGCCGATGAAAAGCCTCTGAAAATCGGTATCGAAGCGGCTTACCCTCCATTCGCCTCCAAAGCGCCGGACGGCAGCATCGTCGGTTTCGACTACGACATCGGCAACGCACTGTGCGAAGAAATGAAGGTCAAGTGCCAGTGGGTCGAGCAAGAGTTCGACGGTCTGATCCCGGCACTGAAAGTGCGCAAGATCGACGCGATCCTGTCGTCCATGTCGATCACTGAAGACCGCAAGAAGTCCGTGGACTTCACCAACAAGTACTACAACACCCCGGCTCGCCTTGTGATGAAGGAAGGCACTCAGGTCAGCGAAGGTCTGGCCGAGCTCAAGGGCAAGAACATCGGCGTGCAGCGTGGTTCGATCCACGAGCGTTTCGCCCGCGAAGTCCTGGCCCCGCTGGGTGCCGAGATCAAGCCGTACGGCTCGCAGAACGAAATCTACCTCGACGTGGCCGCCGGCCGCCTCGACGGCACCGTGGCGGACGCTACGCTGTTGAATGACGGCTTCCTGAAAACCGACGCCGGCAAAGGCTTCGCGTTCGTCGGCCCGGCGTTCACCGACGTCAAATACTTCGGCGACGGCGTAGGCATCGCGGTACGCAAGGGCGACGCCCTGAAAGACAAGATCAATACTGCCATCGCGGCCATCCGCGAAAACGGCAAGTACAAGGCAATCCAGGACAAGTACTTCGACTTCGACATTTACGGCAAGTAAAGACGTCGCTCGACCCGTCCGAAATGGCGCAAGCAACAGGATCTCTGCGGTTTGCGCCATTTTTTCATCCCAACTTTCGAGGACCTGAATCATGTTGAAAGGCTACGGGGCTGTCATCCTCGATGGCGCTTGGCTGACGCTTCAGCTCGCCTTGTCGTCCATGGCCCTGGCCATCGTTCTCGGGCTGATCGGCGTCGCGTTGCGCCTGTCGCCGGTGCGCTGGCTGGCGTGGCTGGGCGATCTGTATTCCACGGTGATTCGCGGGATTCCCGACCTGGTGCTGATCCTGCTGATCTTCTACGGCGGTCAGGACCTGCTCAACCGCGTTGCGCCGATGCTCGGCTATGACGACTACATCGACCTGAACCCGCTGGCCGCCGGTATCGGCACCCTCGGTTTCATCTTTGGTGCGTACCTGTCGGAAACCTTCCGCGGCGCGTTCATGGCGATCCCTAAAGGTCAGGCCGAAGCCGGCATGGCGTACGGCATGAGCAGCTTCCAGGTGTTCTTCCGGGTGCTGGTGCCGCAGATGATCCGTCTGGCGATTCCGGGCTTCACCAACAACTGGCTGGTGTTGACCAAGGCCACCGCGCTGATTTCCGTGGTCGGTCTGCAAGACATGATGTTCAAGGCCAAGCAGGCGGCCGACGCCACCCGCGAGCCTTTTACCTTCTTCCTCGCAGTGGCGGCGATGTACCTGGTGATCACCAGTGTCTCGTTGCTGGCGCTGCGTCACCTTGAGAAGCGCTACTCGGTAGGCGTAAGGGCGGCTGATCTATGATCTTCGACTACAACGTCATTTGGGAGGCCCTGCCGCTGTACCTCGGCGGTCTGGTCACCACCCTCAAGTTGCTCGCGCTGTCGCTGTTCTTCGGTCTGCTCGCGGCGCTGCCGCTGGGGCTGATGCGGGTATCCAAGAACGCTGTGGTCAACGGCGCGGCGTGGCTCTACACCTACGTGATTCGCGGCACGCCGATGCTGGTTCAGCTGTTCCTGATCTACTACGGTCTGGCCCAGTTCGAAGCGGTGCGTGAAAGCTTCCTCTGGCCGTGGCTGTCCAGCGCCACGTTCTGTGCGTGCCTGGCGTTCGCGATCAACACCAGCGCCTACACCGCTGAAATCATCGCCGGCAGCCTGAAGGCCACGCCGAACGGTGAGATCGAAGCGGCCAAGGCCATGGGCATGTCGCGGGTCAAGATGTACAAGCGCATTCTGTTGCCGTCGGCCCTGCGCCGGGCGCTGCCGCAGTACAGCAACGAAGTGATCATGATGCTGCAGACCACCAGTCTGGCGTCCATCGTGACCCTGATCGACATCACCGGCGCGGCCCGTACCGTCAACGCGCAGTTTTACCTGCCGTTCGAGGCGTACATTACCGCCGGCGTGTTCTACCTGTGCCTGACCTTCATTCTGGTGCGCCTGTTCAAGCTGGCCGAGCGTCGCTGGCTGAGCTACCTGGCCCCGAGGAAGCACTGATATGGAACGCATCGACCACGTTCTGCCGTGGAGCCACCTGGGCAGCGAGCGCCGGATTTCGGTATTTCGATTCGGCAGCGGCGAGCGCAAGGCCTACATTCAGGCCAGCCTCCACGCCGACGAACTGCCCGGCATGCGCACCGCCTGGGAACTGAAAAAACGCCTCGGCGAACTCGAAGCCAAGGGTCTGCTCAACGGCGTCATCGAGCTGGTGCCGGTGGCCAACCCGCTAGGTCTTGGCCAGTTGCTGCAAGGCAATCATCAGGGCCGTTTCGAGGCCGGCAGCGGCAAGAATTTCAACCGTGATTTCGTCGAGCTCAGCGCCCCCGTGGCCGCCAGGCTGGAAGGACATCTCGGTGATGACCCGCACGCCAACATCCGTCTGATCCGTCAGGCGATGGCCGATCATCTGGCCGCATTGCCCGAGGCCAGCAGCCAGTTGCAAGGCATGCAGCGCATCCTGCTGCAACACGCCGCCACCGCCGATGTGGTGCTGGACCTGCATTGCGACTGTGAAGCCGCGCTGCACATGTATGCCTTGCCGCAGCACTGGCCGCAGTGGCGTTCGCTCGCTGCGCACCTGGACGTGAAGGTCGGCTTGCTGGCGGAAGATTCCGGCGGCAGCTCGTTCGACGAAGCCTGTTCGCTGCCGTGGCTGCGTCTGTCGCGTCTGTTTCCGGATGCACAGATTCCGCTGGCGTGCCTGGCGACGACTGTCGAACTGGGCGGTCAGGCTGACACCACGCCTGCACAGGCTGAAGCCTGGGCCGAAGGGATTCTGGCGTTCCTTGCCGAGCAAGGCCTGATCCGTGGCGAGTGGCCGGGCGCGGCACACGAACCGTGCGAAGGCATGCCGTTCGAGGGCACTGAATTGCTCCTGCCGCCGCATCCGGGCGTGGTGAGTTTCCTGCGCAAGCCCGGCGAGTGGGTTGAAGCCGGTGACAAGATTTTCGAAGTGATCGATCCGCTGTCGGATCGGGTCAGCACGGTGTGTGCTGGTACGTCCGGGGTGCTGTTTGCCATTGAGCGGCTGCGTTACGCCCAACCCGGTTTCTGGCTGGCCAAAGTGGCGGGGCGCGATGCGCTGCGCGACGGCCCTTTGCTCAACGACTGACTGTTTTTGTGAGAACCGACCGCATGTACAAACTTGAAGTCCAAGACCTGCATAAACGCTATGGCAGTCACGAAGTGCTCAAGGGCGTTTCCCTGAAAGCGGCCGCCGGCGATGTGATCAGCATCATCGGCTCCAGTGGCTCCGGCAAAAGTACTTTCCTGCGCTGCATCAACCTGCTCGAGCAGCCGCACGCGGGCAAGATCCTGCTCAACAACGAAGAGCTGAAGCTGGTCGCCAACAAGGACGGCGCGCTGAAAGCCGCTGACCCGAAACAGCTGCAACGCATGCGTTCGCGCCTGTCGATGGTGTTCCAGCACTTCAACCTGTGGTCGCACATGACCGCGCTGGAAAACATCATGGAAGCGCCGGTTCACGTCCTTGGCGTGTCCAAGGCCGAAGCTCGCGAGAAAGCCGAGCACTACCTGAACAAGGTCGGCGTGGCCCATCGTAAAGACGCGTTCCCGGGGCACATGTCCGGTGGCGAGCAGCAGCGTGTGGCAATCGCCCGTGCGCTGGCGATGGAGCCGGAAGTGATGCTGTTCGACGAACCGACTTCGGCCCTCGACCCGGAACTGGTCGGCGACGTGCTGAAAGTCATGCAGGCCCTCGCTCAGGAAGGCCGGACCATGGTGGTGGTAACCCACGAAATGGGCTTCGCCCGTGAAGTGTCGAACCAGCTGGTGTTCCTGCACAAAGGTGTCGTCGAAGAAAGCGGCAACCCGCGTGAAGTGCTGGTCAATCCGCAGTCGGAACGTTTGCAACAATTCCTCTCGGGCAGCCTCAAGTAATCGCTCCCGTTATGCACCAAATTAGGTCATGCTGCGCAGCGCGCCAGATGGTCTAATTTGGTTGCAGCCGATTTCGGTTTTTCCCTCTGTTTACGTTTCGGATTGCCCGCCCATGACTGCCCATCGAATTGGTTTCCTGATTTGGCCCAGCACTAAAGCTCTGACTTTGGCGCTGGCAGAGGAGGCCTTGCGTGTCGCCCAGCGTGTGCATCCGGACGTGGTTTACGAGTTGTCATTCCTGCAGGCCGAAGCCCCGACCGAAGGTGAATGGCAACTGCCCGGCGAACCCTGGGCCGGCAAACTCGAGAACTTCCAGAAACTGTTCCTGCTCGCCGATGTGCCTCCGACGACGTTGGCGCCGGCACTCAGCAGCGCGCTCAAGCAACTGGTGCGCGCCGGTTGTGTGATCGGTGGTCTGTCGGCCGGTGTGTACCCGCTGGCGCAATTGGGTCTGCTCGATGGTTACCGCGCGGCGGTGCACTGGCGCTGGCAGGACGATTTCGCCGAACGCTTCCCGAAAGTCATCGCCACCAGCCATCTGTTCGACTGGGATCGCGATCGCCTGACCGCGTGCGGCGGCATGTCGGTGCTCGATTTGCTGCTGGCTGTGCTGGCCCGTGACCACGGTGCGGAGCTGGCCGGTGCGGTCTCCGAAGAACTGGTGGTCGAGCGCATCCGCGAGGGCGGCGAGCGTCAGCGCATTCCATTGCAAAACCGTCTCGGCTCCAGCCATCCGAAGCTCACCCAGGCGGTGCTGCTGATGGAAGCCAACATTGAGGAGCCGTTGACCACCGACGAAATAGCCCAGCATGTGTGCGTGTCCCGGCGTCAGCTGGAGCGGATCTTCAAGCAATACCTCAACCGTGTGCCGAGCCAGTACTACCTGGAACTGCGCCTGAACAAGGCCCGGCAGATGTTGATGCAGACCAGCAAGTCGATCATCCAGATCGGCCTGTCCTGCGGGTTCTCTTCGGGGCCGCATTTCTCCAGCGCCTATCGCAACTTCTTCGGCGCCACGCCACGGGAAGACCGCAACCAGCGGCGCAGCAGCAGTCCTTTCGAACTGTCGTCGGTGCCGCCCGAGCGCGGTTGATCCATAACCGATACAGCCATGGCACGAGCGGCCATGGCTGCAGCTCGATCAGTCTTCTATTTCCATATCCGGCCTCACCTGTGGTGGTGGAGTGCCGTCAATGCCTGCGACGTTCAGGTCGTTACCCGTTTCCTCATAGTAGGCGCGGATGCGCGCCAGGCTTTGTGCCGACAATGGGTTGCCGCCCAGGTCGTAGCGGTCACCGATGGTCGGGGGCACTTCCATCAGGGTTTCCGGCACTTCGGTAATGGCATTGCCGGACAGGTCAATCTCACCCCAGTGCAGGTTTTCCAGCACGCCTTTCGGGATTTCGGAGATTCCGGTATGACTCAGGTCCAGTTCGGTCAGGCTCTGCAGGTTGCTGAGGTCGGGGGTCAGTCCCAGAGGATTGTCGCTCAGGTTGAGCACCTCGAGCTTATCCATACCTGCCAGTGCCGCCACAGATTCGGGTGTCAGGCTGATTCCGCAATCCGAAAGGCTCAGGGCTGTCAGTCGATTCAGGGTGTAAATGTCCTTGGGTATGTCGCCCAGATGGATTGCCCGGATGGCCAGGCTGTCGATATTGGGGAACGCTTCAAGGAAATGCCCGAGTCGCGTCGAGTGGCCGTCGCCCGTCAGATACAGATCATGTACGTGAGGAAATTCGGTGCCCAGTATCGGCAGGTCTCCGGCGAAGTTAATCGCATGGTTGAACGCGTAAGCGTCGAGGGTCGAGTCTTCCAGCGGAACCTTGCGCCAGCAGGTCAGCAGTTCCTCGGCGAACTGTGAGCGCAGTTGCTCCTGGTGCGACCGCGCGGTTTCGGACAGTGGCTCGCCGGTGCGCGGATCGAGCGGAATGTCGCTGATCCAGCGAGCGAGATTGCGGTTGAGATCGCTCAGTACCTTTTCCAGACGTGTCAGTTCGTTGCGACCGTCGGCCAGACTGCCGGGCAAACGATAAAACAGGGTGCTGGCCTGATCGTCATCCAGACTGGGGTAGAGGGTTTGCACCCGAGCGAGATCCCTCTCATCGGCAAGCACGCCGAGATCACTGCCGGTACGTCTGAAGTAGTCCTTGACCCGCTCGCGAGTCGCAGGGCTCAGGGGGTTCTTGCCAAAGTCGTAGCCGTCACCGCTTTCTGCCGGCAAATTGAAAATCTCATCAGGAATTTCGCTGATGCGATTGTTGTTGAAAATGGCGATGCCCAGCGTCGGATGATTGATTATCCCGGCAGGCAATTCGTCCAACCCGGTGCTGGCCAGATCCAGAAAATCCAGATTCGGCAGGGTATCAATGTGCGGTGCCAGCCCCAGCGGATTGTTGTACAGATCGAGTTTTTTCAGCCCTGTCATCGTGGCGAGGGTGGCGCGACCTTCGGCATCCAGTTTCAAGGCGCAGTTGCTCAGCACCAGGCTTTCCATGGCTGACATCTGCCTGAATGAGGCCGGTATCTGCCGCAATCCCAAATCACGCAATTCCAGAGTCTTCAGCCCTGTGAACGTGCTGAAGAAGTTGTCGCCGATGCGCAATCGGCCAGTGCCGGTTATCGACAGCGCTGTGACGTGGCTGAAGTCTGCGCTCGGTGGGGGCAATTCACCGATCAAGGACAGGTTGAGAGTCAGGCTGTCCGAGCGAACTTCGGGGCGGATTGTCGAGCGTTCGCGCCAGAACGCTTGCAGGTCGCGGCGATATTGATCACGCCCGGCGCGCTCAGCGGCTTTTTCCTCATCGGTAAGTGGTATGCCGCTGGATGGATGTCGTTCGGGAATTTCCGCGGCCCATTCTCCGAGAGTCGCATTCATCTGCTGCCACTCCGTTTCCCAGTGGCCGATCCGGGCACGTCCCTCATCCATTGTTCCCGGCAACCAATAGAGCAACTGATTCGCTTGCTCGGCATCCAGTGCTGGAAACAGTGCGCGTACACGATCGATGTCGGCCTGTGGCATCGATACCCCGAAGTTCTGCCGATTGCGCTGGTAGTGGGTCTTGATCCGGTCGCGAGCGGCCGGGGACAGAGGGTTATCCCTCAAGGTGAATTGCTTGGGCGACAGTGCCGAGCGTTGGTAAAGACTGTCGGGCGGTTCGCTGATCCGGTTTTGATCGAAGTCAGCCATTTTCAGCGTCGGGTGTTCGATCAGGCCGTCCGGCAGCTCAGAGATCCCGGCGTCTACCAGACGCAGGCGGGCCAGTGCCGGCAATGTATTCAACTGTGGTGTGGCACCCAGCGGGTTATGGCTGAGATTGAGGAGCTGCAATCGGCTCATTGAAGAGAGGCGGGCCTGGGTTTGCGGTGTGAGGCTCAGCCCACAGGACTCCAGCACCAGACGCTCCAGTAAAGGCATGCGTTCGCAAGCCTGTGGCAGGTGCTCGAGTCTGAAATCATGCAATTCCAGGTGGCGCAGGCCGGGAAAGCCCGAGAGGAACGCGTCGATATTGCCCAGATTCGGATTGCCATCGAGCGTCAGCTCGAGAATATGACTGAAGTCGGCCGACAGCTCAGGCAAGTCTCCAATGAAGGTCAGACTGGCCATCAGTACATCGCCTCGCTCCGTGGGTTTTTCGGCAGACCGGTGGCGCCACAGTTCTTCAATACGTTGGGTGAAAACCCGCCGGCTGGTACGCATCGCCGACATCTGCCACGGGGTCAGCCTCTGTCCCGTAAGCGGGTGAATGTTCGGCGCAGCCGCCTCCCATCGCAACAGTTCGTCTTTCATTTGACGCAGTTCCGCCTGCCAGTGCCTGACCTGGCTGCGACCATGCTCGATCGACCCCGGCAAGCTGTAGAACACGTCGCTGGCATCTTGATCATCGAGGTCGGAAAACAGTTGCTGGATGGACTCGATATCTGCGCGGTCGGCGAGCACGGCGAAATCCTGGCCGGCTTCACGCTGGTGTTGCTTGATACGTTCGCGGGTGGCCGCATTCAGCGGGTTGTTCGACAGGTCATAGCCGTCGGCGACCTGATTCGGTATTTCGAACAAACCTTCCGGCAACTCGGTGATCTGGTTCTCGCTGAGAATAACGGTCTCGAGTCTCGGGTGGCCGATCAGACCGGACGGTATTTCCCTAAGGCCGGTGCGCGACAGATCGAGATAGGTCAGTGAGTTCAGCATTTGCAGGTCGGGCGCCAGCCCCAGCGTGTTGCCGGGTAGTTCCAGTGACTCGAGCCCAGGCATGCTGGCCAGCGCTGTCAGCGACTCGGCAGTGAACGTCACACCGTAGTTTTCCATGACCAGTATCTCCATCATCGGCAGGCCATTGAGCATCGTGTGCAACTGATCAATCTTGCCGTTGCGCAGCATCAGCTGTCTGAGTCGGGGGAAACTTCTCAGGAATGCCGTGTTGCCGCCAATCCCCTTGTTGCCGTTGAGAGTCAGCTGAGTGATATGGCTGAAATCGGCGTTCAATACCGGCAAATCCCCCCTGAAGTTGGCCTGGATCGAAAGGACGTCGGCTCTGACGTATGGAGGGCTGGTTGAGCGGTGTCGCCACAGGCGCAACAGATTGCCGGCGAAAGTTTCGCGGGCGTCAATTTCGGTAAAGCGCTCATTCGCCTCCAGTGTGGTGCCACTGATTGGATCGCGGTCGGGAATATCTTTTGCCCATGAAGCCAGATCGGCGTTCAGCGTGGCCAGCTCCGTTTCCCACACGGTCAGTTGCAGGCGACCCTGATTCAGCGAGCCGGGCAGGTTGTAGATCAGGCTGCTGGCCTGGCCGTCATCGATATCCGGAAACAGCGCCCGGGTTCGGGCTATATCAGCCTGCTCGGCACGCACGCCGAAATTGAGTCCGGTCCGGGTGAAATAGTTTTTGATGTGTTCGCGCGTGGCCGCAGAGAGCGGGTTGCCCGAGAGGTCGTACCCGGCGCCGACATCGGGCGTGAGTTCAAACAGGGCATCAGGCACAGAGGTGATCAGGTTTTCGCTCAACCATGCGCTTCTGATTCTCGGGTGGTCGATCACCCCGAAAGGCACCTCGGCGATCGCGGTGCGGGAGAGATTGAGGTAGGTCAGCGATGACATGCGGGTGACATCAAGGCGTGTGCCCAGCGGGTTGTCCTTGAGGTCCAGTTCGATCAATTCATCAAGGGAGGCCAGCAGTGCCTGGTTTTCCGGGGTCAGTACGATCTCGCATGTGCGCAGCCGAAGTTGGCGCAGGGAGGGCTTTGCGATAACTGTTGGCAGATCGTGCAGGTCGAAGTTGCGCAGATCGAGGCGCCTCAGTTCAGGAAAGTGACTGATGAACGCTGCGATGCCTGAGGACGTTCCGCTGCCACTCAGTTCCAGGCTGACGACATGGCTGTAATCGGCTGACAGCTGCGGGAGATCGCCCAACAGCGGTTCGTTGAACTGCAGGCGATAGCCAATTCGGTCCAGGGTTTCCCGGCGCCAGCAACTGAGCAGGGTGCGGGCAAACAAATGGCGATTGCGCTCTGCGGCTTCCCGCTGGGCGAGGGACAGTTCCCGGCCGGTCGCAGGATCGGTCCGCATGGCCCTGAACCGCCATTGATCGAGGTCGCTCTCCAGGCGTGCGTATTCGAGGCGCAGGCGCGAGAGTTCGGCAACCGGATTTCCCGGAAGATTTTGCAGGTGTTGCACCATCGCTTGCAGGCCGTCCCGGGTGATCCCTGGAAACATGTCTCTTGTGCGTGTTTCCAGGGTAGGCGGCGAGCTGCCCGTCGATCGATTGCGTGAATAACCCTCGGTGCCCAGGAGGCGCAAGGTGTCGCGTGTCGGGGTCGGCACCGGTGCGTCGGTCAGCGTGAGACGCAGGTTGGAGCGGGGCAGCGGGTTGTCGCGTATGAGTTGCTGGAGTTTCGCTCCTTCGCCGATCTGCAGGTTCAACGCCTGACGCTGGGCGTCCGGCAAGGCTTGAAGCACGCAGGTGTAAAAGTCCGTCGAACCGTGCAATTGCAATCCGTCCGAATCGAACGGTTGCCACAGGCCATCGGCCTGACGTACCAGGATTTTCTTGATGGCTGCATCCATAGGGCCGGTGCCATCGAGTCTGTTTCCGGCAAACGTCAGGTCACGGACTTCCAGGCTCAGGCCTTCGGGCCAGCCGGGCAACAGCTGCAGGCTGTGCAGGGCCAGTATCTCGGAATCCGGATTACGCACCGAATCGATTTCCAGCCCCTCATAGGCGCGGGTGATGCGCAGCTCGTGCATGGCGGTTTGGGAAAGCTCTTGTTGACGCTGTGGAAACTGTCCATCACCCAGTTGCAGCAGCTCGGTGCCCGTGGCGGTGTCTATGAGCTCTTCGGCAATTCTGACGGGCAGTTGCGGCACATGCCGGGCCACCGCCTTTATCAGTGGAGCATCGCGGTGCTGAAGTGCCTGATAGCGTTTTTCGAACAGGTTCGGGCGCTGTTGATCGGCGATTGCGGCGAGTCTGGCGCGCAGTCGCCGGGTGCGGGCCTCAATGGAAAGCACCTGCCCGAATTCTTCGTCGAGCAGCGTGTTTTTTTCGGGCTCGCTGAGGGATTCCAGCACGGTCTTGAGCAGATCGCCGTCGGTCAGCTGGCCTTGGTGAATGTCTGTCAGCGCAAGCTGCGCATCGCTGGAGGATTGCCAGAGGGTTTCGCCTCGGGCGTTGAGCAAGCGCAGTCGCCGGTTGGCAGGCCACAAACCCTGCTCGTTGAGCAATTGCAGCTGAATCAACGGATCGGCCATCCGGTACTCGGTCGGGTCGTCGCTGGAGAGCTGTTGTATGAAGGTCTGCAGGTCCTGATCGATCTTGAAGCGCTCGATGGTATCGGCCAGCAAGGGTGGCACTCGCTCCTGGTTGACGTGCATTTTGCGTAACCCGTCTTCGGTGTAACCACTGACTTGCAGAATTCGCTCGCGCTTTGCCGCAGCAAACGGTTCCATGCGTGGGCCGATACGTCGCAATGAGGTGGCGCGGTCCCATTGCAGCGGGTTTTCCAGCTCGGTATGAAACGCACCTTCGCCGTTGTGCCGCACAATCGGCTGATAGGCATCCGGATCGGTGGGGTGTTCGATGCGCAGCTTGCCGGGATGTTCGTGATCGCTGACGGTGTAGTGCGCCTGGTCGGCAGGCAGCAGTTTTTTTCCGTCGAGCAGGTGCAGACCCTGTGCGTCGG
Source organism: Pseudomonas sp. 1 (assembly GCF_056626735.1). Lineage (NCBI taxonomy): Bacteria > Pseudomonadati > Pseudomonadota > Gammaproteobacteria > Pseudomonadales > Pseudomonadaceae > Pseudomonas > Pseudomonas sp. 1. The sequence goes on from NZ_JBWXMQ010000002.1 coordinate 219,593, forward strand.
GACTGGAATCGGCCGCTGGGGTCAATGGGTACTCGTAGGGTTTCAGGTCCGGTTTCCAGTACAGGGTCTTGCCGTTGCGCAGTTTCACCGGCTGGAAGCGATCCATGAACGCCACCACTTCGGGCGGTAATACTTTGGGGAGTTCCGCCATGGCAATGCCGGTTCCGACTCCGAATGAACCGAGCTGGATCATGGATTCCAGTGCGGCAAAAAAGTGTTCGCAAGCTTCGGTGGTGAGTCCTTCGGACAGATCGACAACGAACGTGAAGACTTCGTCAAGCAACTGGTAAGTGATGTACGCCATCATCATTTCACCCAGAAACGGCACGAACGGCAGAACAACGAACGCGGCCGCTTCCAGGATCGACTCGGCGACACTGACCAGTGCATCCCAGCGCTGCCAGCGAGCGTTGCGATCAACCGTCGCAGTGGAAATCGCGATCGCGGCGGCATCGTTGAGTATCTTGTTCAACTTGCGCTGATAGAGGTGTTCCCAGAGTTCGCCGGCGATGGGCGTAGCGGCAATTTGCAGAATCGGCCTTGCGACTGGCGTTTCGCGCCAGGGAGGCGATAAATCGCCGGCCTGCGGCTTGTGATAGGTCACCTGACTCAGGCGTTGCCTGAGCTGGCCGAAGAATTGCCCGCGTTGATCGTGGGCGACAAAACGGCTGAAGAATCGCTGGAAGGCCGCTTCGCGCAATTGCCGGATCAGCGCTTCTGTCAGTTGGGCTGTAGACGCGTATTGCTTGACCGGGTGTTCAGGGTGGCCAGGTATGTAAGCCACCACTTGCGCCGCGGTTCGTACCTGTTCGAGGTTGGGTGCGAACAGCACAATCCCGGTCAGTTCGACCGACATCATCGTCAGGTCCTGGCACAGCAGCGGCTGGCCATTCATTTGCACGTTGTGGGCACCATCGAGCAGACGTTCAATCGCATGCAGATGCGCGTGGTCGATATCGCCCTTCATCCGCGCCAGTTTCAGGGCGGCGCGCAGTGCGGCTTTTTGCGCCGCATTGATCTTGTGGCGCAAGACTGCGGCAGCCACCGGACTGGACACCGCCAGGTTTTCTTCGAGATAGGTTTTGTAGCGGCTGCCGATGTCCAGTTCCCGGCACAGTCGGGTGAAAGGGGCAATCCCCGGATTCATGTTGAGGGGCGCCAGCGTTTCGTATGCCCCGCTTGCCGAGGGTCGGGTGACGAACGATGAGCCGGCGGCATAGGCGTCGGCGACGGTTTCGTCGGTCTCGAAGTTATGCAAGGCCGCGTCGAGCAGAGACACCGTCCATGTCCGGGTGCCGGTGGTAATGCCGGATGCGGTCACGGGGATGTACAAGTGCAGGAAGGTTTCTCTGACATTCACGTCAACGCCGAAGCTTGATTTGAGCGCCTCGGTCAGCAGCGGTTCGGCGAAGGTGCTGGCGTCCTGAACGCGATCGAGCACCTGATCGACACCGTTTTGCGCCTTCATGTACTCGACAATGAGCGTTCTGAGGGCATCGTGCTGCTCTCGCGGGGCTGTCTTCACGGCATGGTGGAGGCGGTGGCGGTTGTTCTTCAGGGCGAGGCGCCGGGCCGGTGAGGCCTTGCCCAGCCATTCGGGAAGCGCTTTGACCAGCGGTTCATAGTGAGACGGAGGGTTGAGTGCCGCCGCGCCGGGCGTGAGTGGAAGGGCGGGCAAGTGCCCGGTATTGGATGGCATTGTTGGCGTCCTTGAGCATCGAAATGGAGCCCAAGCAAAACAGCAGCCGGCCATCGGCAGGTGGTAGAGATGTATGACAGGCAGCGCCTTCGCAATTGATATGCTCGCAGGCCTGCTGCAATGGCCGGCGGCAGTTTAAACTGCGCCTTTGCGACGCTATATGTCGCATTGCCGTAAACCCGGGAAAATCCGGGGTTTGCGCTATAAGAAGTTGTCGCTTGGCGACAAGGCCGGGCTGAAAACTGTCCTTACAATCCCCCCATCGCTCGCCAGTTTCAGGCGGGTGGCCCTCATCAGGAGACTCCGATGTCCGTTGAGCACGCTGCGGTACAACGCGCCGATTTCGACCAGGTTATGGTTCCCAACTACGCGCCTGCCGCTTTCATTCCGGTGCGTGGCGCCGGTTCCCGCGTCTGGGATCAGGCCGGCCGCGAGCTGATCGACTTCGCCGGCGGTATCGCCGTCAACGTATTGGGCCATGCGCACCCGGCGCTGGTCGGTGCCTTGACCGAGCAAGCGAACAAGCTGTGGCACGTGTCCAACGTGTTCACCAACGAACCAGCCCTGCGCCTGGCGCACAAGCTGATCGACGCCACCTTTGCCGAGCGCGTGTTCTTCTGCAACTCCGGCGCTGAAGCCAACGAGGCCGCCTTCAAGCTGGCCCGTCGCGTCGCGTTCGACCGTTTCGGCACCGAGAAGTACGAAATCATCGCCGCGCTCAACAGCTTCCACGGCCGCACCCTGTTCACCGTGAACGTCGGCGGCCAGTCGAAGTATTCCGACGGTTTCGGCCCGAAAATCACCGGCATCACTCACGTGCCGTACAACGATCTGGCGGCGCTGAAAGCCGCTGTTTCGGACAAGACCTGCGCGGTCGTTCTGGAACCGATCCAGGGCGAGGGCGGCGTACTGCCGGCCGAGCAGGCGTACCTGCAAGGCGCCCGTGAGCTGTGCGACGCGAACAACGCGCTGCTGGTGTTCGACGAAGTGCAGACCGGCATGGGCCGTACCGGCAACCTGTTCGCCTACCAGCATTTCGGCGTGGTTCCGGACATCCTGACCAGCGCCAAGAGCCTGGGCGGCGGTTTCCCGATCGCCGCAATGTTGACCACCGAAGCGCTGGCCAAGCATCTGGTTGTCGGCACTCACGGCACCACTTACGGCGGCAACCCGTTGGCGTGCGCCGTGGCTGAAGCGGTGATCGACGTGATCAACACCCCTGAGGTGCTGAACGGCGTCAACGCCAAGCACGACAAGTTCAAGACCCGCCTGCAACAGATCGGCGAGAAGTACGGCCTGTTCACCCAGGTGCGCGGTCTCGGTCTGCTGATCGGTTGCGTGCTGAGCGATGCCTGGAAAGGCAAGGCCAAGGACATCTTCAACGCCGCTGAACAAGAAGGCCTGATGATTCTGCAGGCCGGCCCGGACGTGATCCGTTTCGCCCCGAGCCTGGTGGTTGAAGACGCGGACATCGACGCCGGTCTGGATCGTTTCGAACGTGCTGCCGCGAAACTGACGCAAGCCTGATAGATCCTTCGGCGCCTGGAGCTTTCAGGCGCCGAACCCAATTTTGATGCCGGGCAAATCAAAGTGGGAGCGAGCTTGCTCGCGAATGCGGTGGGTCAGACAACCTGTTTGTCGACTAGTGAACCGCCTTCGCGAGCAAGCTCGCTCCCACAGTGTCCGGCGTTTTTTTACTGTGAATTTATAAGAGAAAGGAGTGACACCATGCTGGTGATGCGCCCCGCGCAAATGGCTGATCTGGGCGAGGTACAGCGTCTGGCTGCGGACAGCCCGATTGGTGTCACTTCCTTGCCGGATGACGTTGAACGCCTGAGCGACAAGATTGCCGCGAGCGAAGCCTCGTTTGCCGCCGAAGTGAGCTTCAACGGCGAAGAGAGTTATTTCTTTGTCCTTGAAGACACCGCCACCGGCAAGCTGGTGGGCTGCTCGGCGATCGTTGCGTCGGCCGGTTATTCCGAGCCGTTCTACAGTTTTCGCAACGAGACCTTCGTGCACGCCTCCCGCGAGCTGAAGATCCACAACAAGATCCACGTGCTCTCGCAATGCCACGACCTGACCGGCAACAGCTTGCTGACCAGTTTCTATGTGCAGCGCGAGCTGGTGGGTTCGCCGTGGGCCGAACTCAACTCCCGTGGCCGTCTGCTGTTCGTTGCCAGCCATCCGGAGCGTTTCGCCGATTCGGTGGTGACCGAGATCGTCGGTTACAGCGACGAGAACGGCGACTCGCCATTCTGGGACGCCATCGGTCGTAACTTCTTCGACCTGAACTACGCCGAGGCCGAGCGTCTGTGTGGCCTGAAAAGCCGCACGTTCCTCGCCGAACTGATGCCGCATTACCCGATCTACGTGCCGTTGCTGCCGGACTCCGCTCAGGAAGCGATGGGCCAGGTGCACCCGCGTGCGCAGATCACCTTCGACATCCTGATGCGCGAAGGCTTCGAGACCGATCACTACATCGACATCTTCGACGGTGGCCCGACCCTGCATGCGCGGGTTTCGGGGATCCGTTCGATCGCCCAGAGCCGTGTGGTGCCGGTGAAGCTCGGCGAGCCGGTCAAAGGTGCCGGGCGCCAGTATCTGGTAGCCAATGCCCAGTTGCAGGATTACCGCGCGGTACTGCTGGAACTGGATTACGCGCCGGGCAAACCGGTGACCCTGGATCTGGAAGCGGCCGAAGCCCTGGGCGTCGGTGAAGGTGCCAGCGTGCGCCTGGTGGCGGTTTAACGCCTTAGCGAGTTTCACGGGTGGCCACGGCGGCCCGTTTGAGGAGATAGCATGATTGTTCGTCCCGTACGCAGCAGCGATTTGTCCGCTCTGATCGACCTGGCCCGCAGCACCGGCACCGGCCTGACCACCTTGCCGGCCAACGAAGAACGCCTGACTCACCGGGTCGGCTGGGCCGAGAAGACCTTTCGCGGTGAAGCCGGTCGTGGCGACGCGGACTACCTGTTCGTGCTCGAAGACGACAACGGTCGCGTGGTGGGTATTTCCGCCATCGCCGGCGCTGTCGGTCTGCGCGAGCCGTGGTACAACTTTCGCGTCGGCCTGACCGTCAGCGCCTCGCAGGAACTGAACATCTATCGCGAGATCCCGACGCTGTTCCTGGCCAACGATCTGACCGGCAACTCCGAGCTGTGCTCGCTGTTCCTGCACGCCGATTACCGCACCGGCCTCAACGGCCGCATGCTGTCCAAGGCGCGGATGCTGTTCATCGCCGAATTCCCTGAATTGTTCGGCAACAAGATCATCGCCGAGATGCGCGGCGTGTCGGATGACGCCGGCCGTTCGCCGTTCTGGGAAAGCCTGGGCCGTCACTTCTTCAAGATGGAATTCAGCCAGGCCGATTACCTGACCGGCGTCGGCAACAAGGCGTTCATCGCTGAACTGATGCCGAAATTCCCGCTGTACACCTGCTTCCTGTCGCCGGACGCGCGCAATGTCATCGGCCAGGTTCACCCGGACACCGAGCCTGCACTGGCGATGCTCAAGAGCGAAGGCTTCAGCTATCAGGGTTACGTCGACATCTTCGACGCCGGCCCGGCCATCGAGTGCGAGACCAGCAAGATCCGCGCGGTGCGTGACAGCGAAGCGCTGGTGCTGGCCATCGGCACGCCGGGCGACGATGCCACGCCGTTCATCATCCATAACCGCAAACGCGAAGACTGCCGCATCACGGCTGCGCCGGCCCGTCTGGCTGCCGGTACGCTGGTGGTCGATCCGCTGACCGCCAAACGTCTTCAACTCAACGCTGGCGATCAGGTTCGCGCCGTGGCGTTGTCCGCTGCACGGGAGTCGAAATAATGAATTCGCTATACATCGCAGGTGAGTGGCTGGCCGGTCAGGGCGAGGCCTTTCAATCGCTGAACCCGGTGACCCAGCAAGTGCTGTGGTCGGGGGAGGGCGCCACCGCCGCTCAGGTCGAGTCGGCCGTGCAGGCTGCGCGTCAGGCGTTCCCGGGCTGGGCCCGTCGTACCCTGGAAGATCGCATCAGCGTGCTCGAGGCGTTTGCCGCCGCGCTGAAAAACCACGCCGACGAACTGGCCCGCACCATCGGTGAGGAAACCGGCAAACCGCTGTGGGAAGCCGCGACCGAAGTCACCAGCATGGTCAACAAGATCGCGATCTCGGTGCAGAGCTACCGCGAACGTACCGGCGAGAAGAGCGGCCCGTTGGGCGACGCCACCGCCGTGTTGCGCCACAAGCCGCATGGCGTGGTCGCGGTGTTCGGCCCTTACAATTTCCCTGGCCACTTGCCGAACGGCCACATCGTGCCGGCGCTGCTGGCCGGTAACAGCGTGCTGTTCAAGCCCAGCGAGCTGACCCCGAAAGTCGCCGAACTGACGGTCAAGTGCTGGATCGAGGCCGGTCTGCCGGCCGGCGTGCTGAACCTGCTGCAAGGTGCCCGCGAAACCGGTATCGCACTGGCGGCAAACCCGGGCATCGACGGTCTGTTTTTCACCGGCTCGAGCCGTACCGGCAATCACCTGCACCAGCAGTTCGCCGGTCGTCCGGACAAGATCCTCGCGCTGGAAATGGGCGGCAACAACCCGCTGGTGGTCGATCAGGTCGCCGACCTCGACGCGGCGGTCTACACGATCATTCAGTCGGCATTCATTTCCGCCGGCCAGCGTTGCACCTGCGCCCGTCGTCTGCTGGTGCCGCAAGGCGCGTGGGGCGACAGCCTGCTCAAGCGTCTGGTGGAAGTCAGCTCGACCATCGAGGTCGGTGCTTTCGATCAGCAACCGGCGCCGTTCATGGGCTCGGTGGTTTCCCTCGGCGCGGCTAAATCGTTGATGGATGCCCAGGCGCATCTGCTGGCCAACGGCGCGGTGTCGCTGCTGGCAATGACGCAGCCACAGGCGCAGTCGGCGCTGCTGACCCCCGGCATCGTTGATGTGACGGCGGTTGCCGAGCGCTCCGATGAAGAACTGTTCGGCCCGCTGTTGCAGGTGATCCGCTACGCCGACTTCGCGGCGGCGATTGCCGAAGCCAATAACACCGCGTTTGGCTTGGCTGCCGGTCTGCTGTCTGATTCCGAAGAGCGCTACCAGCAGTTCTGGCTGGAAAGCCGTGCCGGGATCGTCAACTGGAACAAGCAATTGACCGGTGCTGCCAGCAGCGCACCGTTCGGCGGTGTCGGCGCTTCGGGCAACCACCGCGCCAGCGCCTACTACGCGGCGGATTACTGCGCGTACCCGGTGGCCTCGCTCGAAACCCCGAGCCTGGTGTTGCCGGCGGCCCTGACGCCTGGCGTGAAGATGGTGTGATGCCCATCGCTGGCCAGCCAGCTCCCACAAGGACGATGAGATTCCTGTGGGAGCGAGCTTGCTCGCGAAGGCCGCGACTCGGTCTTATTGAATTGTTACCCGATGCCTATAACAACAGATTCTCGTGGAGCCTCGCTGATGAAATCCTATGAAGTCAACTTTGACGGTCTAGTGGGGCCGACCCATAACTACGGTGGTCTGTCCTACGGCAACGTTGCGTCCCAGAGCAACAGCCAGCAATCCTCGAACCCGAAGGAAGCGGCGCTGCAAGGTCTGGCAAAAATGAAAGCGCTGATGGAAATGGGCTTTCAGCAGGGCGTCCTCGCACCACAGGAGCGTCCGGACGTGGCTGCCTTGCGCCGTCTGGGTTTCAGCGGCACCGACGCTCAGGTGATCGAGCGCGCTGCAAAAGAAGCGATGCCGCTGCTGGTCGCCAGTTGCTCGGCGTCGAGCATGTGGGTGGCCAACGCCGCTACGGTCAGCCCGAGCGCCGACACCGCTGACGGTCGCGTGCACTTCACCGCCGCCAACCTGAACTGCAAATACCACCGCAGCATCGAGCACCCGACCACCAGTCGCGTGCTGGGCGCGATGTTCGCCAACCAGCAACACTTCGCTCACCACGCCGCGTTGCCGGCGGTGGCGCAGTTCGGCGACGAAGGCGCAGCCAACCACACGCGTTTCTGCCGTGAGTACGGCGAGGCCGGTGTCGAGTTCTTCGTGTTCGGTCGCAGTGCGTTCGACACCCGCTACCCGGCACCGCAGAAATACCCGGCGCGCCAGACCCTCGAAGCGTCGCAAGCGGTTGCCCGTCTGCACGGCCTGCGTGACGACGGCGTGGTCTATGCGCAGCAGAACCCGGCGGTGATCGATCAGGGCGTGTTCCACAACGACGTGATCGCGGTGGGCAACGGCGAGGTGCTGTTCTATCACGAGGACGCGTTCCTCGACACCGATCAGATGCTGGCCGAACTGCAAGCCAAACTGGCCAAGGTCGGTGGCAACTTCCAGTCGGTCTGTGTGCCGCGTTCGGCCGTCACCGTGGACGACGCAGTACGTTCCTACCTGTTCAACAGCCAGCTGCTGTCGCGTCCTGACGGTTCGATGCTGTTGATCGTGCCGGAAGAGTGCCGTGGCAACGAGCGCGTGTGGAATTACCTGCAAGGCCTGATCAGCTCCCGCGGCCTGATCCGCGAAGTGAAAGTCTTCGACCTCAAGCAAAGCATGCAGAACGGTGGTGGCCCGGCGTGCCTGCGACTGCGCGTCGCGCTCAACGAAACCGAGCTGGCGGCCGTCAACCCAGGGGTTATCATGACCGCCCCGTTGTACGGTTCGTTGACCGCATGGGTTGAAAAGCACTACCGCGACCGCCTGACCGAAAGTGATCTGGCGGATCCGCAATTGCTGCTTGAATGCCGGACGGCACTGGATGAACTGACGCAAATCCTTAAACTGGGCGCGGTTTATCCATTCCAGATCAATTGATGACCGGTGCGCCGCCTCGTCGCGGCGCACGGTTTCATCTCCCCAAGAGAGCGTAAAACATGAGCGATTCCCTGCAGCTGATCCTTGAAGACACTGACGGCACGCAATTGCAAACTTCCTGCACCCGCGTCGCGGTCATGTGGCAAGGCAAAGAGCTGTGGATCCAGCAGGACGGCCGCGGCCAACTGCTGATCGGCGTGGACGTCGAAGAGGGCGACGAAGAGTACGCCAACCTGCTGTTGCGTCCATTGGCGACTAATCTGGTAAGTCTGCAACTGGAGATGGAACCGGCTGACCTCGGCGACGATGACGGCCACGTGCACGGCCCGGATTGCAATCACGACCACTAAGGAAACCGCTCTATGCTCGCCCTCGGCAAACTGCTTGAACTGACCCTCGCCGGCCGTGAACCGGCGGAGAAGACTCAACTGACTGTCGAAGGCGTGCGCATGCGCTGGTTGAGCGAGGGTGCGCTGGAAGTCCGGCCACCCGAAGCGCGCGACAATGGCCTGGACCTGCTGCTGTCGGCAGGCATCCACGGCAACGAAACGGCACCGATCGAATTGCTCGACCGGCTGCTGCATGACATCGCTCGCGGCGACCTGAAGCCGCGCGCACGCATTCTGTTCCTGTTCGGCAACCCGGAAGCGATTCGCAAGGGCGAGCGTTTCGTCGAGCAGGATGTCAATCGACTGTTCAATGGCCGTCACGAACAAAGCAGCGGCTCCGAAGCCCTGCGCGCCTGCGAGCTGGAACGTCTGGCGGCAAGTTTCTTCAGCCTTCCTGATCGTCAGCGTCTGCACTACGACCTGCACACCGCGATTCGTGGTTCGAAGATCGAGCAGTTCGCTTTGTATCCGTGGAAGGAAGGTCGCCAGCATTCCCGTCTCGAGCTGGCCCGCCTGCGCGCCGCCGGCATGGAAGCGGTGCTGTTGCAGAACAAACCGTCGATCGTGTTCAGCTCCTACACCTACGACAAACTGGGTGCAGAGTCCTTCACGCTGGAGCTGGGCAAGGCGCGGCCGTTCGGACAGAACGCCGGGGTCAATGTGTCGCTGCTGGAAACCCGTCTGAAGCAGATCATCGAAGGCACTGAGCCTGAGATGGCCGAGCAGGGCCTGGACGGTCTGCAACTGTTCAGCGTGGCGCGGGAAATCATCAAGCACAGCGATGCGTTCCGCCTGAACCTGCCGGCGGACATCGAAAACTTTTCGGAACTGGATGTGGGTTATGTGCTGGCCGAAGACCTGGCCAATACCCGCTGGATCATCGAAGAGCAGGGCGCGCGGATCATTTTCCCCAATCCCAAGGTCAAGAACGGCCTGCGGGCGGGCATCCTGATCGTGCCGACCACTGACGAAAATCTTGCCTGATGATCGTCTTACTAGATGACTGATCGTTCCCACGCTCTGCGTGGGAATGCCTTAATGGACGCTCTGCGTCCGCTTTAGGGACGCGGAGCGTCCCGGGCAGCATTCCCACGCAGAGCGTGGGAACGATCATGGCAGTTTTTTTATGATGCTTAGACCGCAACAGCACGCGGCTCGGTGCGGCGCAACGCACGCACTTTCTGCAGCGTATCGGCGCAGGTCTTCGCCGCTTCCTGACCCTTGTGCACGAAATGCTCGAAGAAGAATTTCTGGTGTTCTTCGCCGGCATGGAAGTGGTGCGGGGTCAGCGACACCGAGAACACCGGCACTTCGGTTTCCAGCTGAACCTGCATCAGGCCGCTGACCACCGACTGGGCAACGAACTCGTGACGGTAAATTCCGCCGTCCACCACCAGGGCGGCGGCAACGATACCGGCATAACGACCGGTCTTGGCCAGCAGCTTGGCGTGCAGAGGCATTTCAAAGGCGCCGCCGACTTCGAAGAAATCGATGTCCGATTCCTGATATCCCTGAGCGATCATTTCGGCGAGGAAGCCCTTGCGGCTCTGGTCGACGATTTCCTTGTGCCAGCAGGCCTGGATGAACGCGACGCGCTCGCCGTGAGGGTGTTTGCTTTTGCTGTCGATAGCGGTGGGTTGCATGTTCTGACTCCTGTTTGTGTGAAAAACAGGGCGTTATGAATCGAAAGGGATTCAAGGGTACGCACGCTCGCGCGAACACGGCGGGCGGCCCTTTGGCGTCAATCCCGTTCTCTCTTCATCCGGACTGTGACCGTCGGCCCCGGAATCACACCGGGTCTGCTGACCTTGCCGCCGCTCACGGCATTTGCCGTGTACGTCACCAAGCGCTCGCGGGCTATGCGCATTGCGCGCAATTACCGCCGGTGGGGAATTGCACCCCGCCCTGAGAACGTTTCGCCGCCCTTTATCGGGCGGCGCAGCGTTTTTAACACAGATTTCCGGGCAGTGCATTGCGCCTTTGTGATGATTGCCATCGAGTTTTTCGAAGCACACAAACGACTTTTCCTTGCTCAAGGGTTGATTAATCCGCGCCATGCCCGCAGTAATTCGTCTTCGTAAAGGGATTTCCCCTGCTGACCAGAGGCCAGGTTCATGAGCGTTATCGATCTTCGCAGCGACACCGTCACCCAACCGACTCCCGCCATGCTCGATGCGATGACTCGCGCCGATACCGGCGACGACGTGTATGGCGAAGATCCGACGGTCAATCGTCTGGAGACCGAACTGGCAAAACGGCTGGGTTTTGCTGCGGCGCTGTTCGTCCCGACCGGCACCATGAGCAACCTGCTGGGGTTGATGGCGCACTGCGAGCGCGGCGACGAATACATCGTCGGTCAACAGGCGCACACCTATAAGTACGAGGGCGGCGGCGCGGCGGTGCTCGGCTCGATCCAGCCGCAGCCGCTGGAAGTGCGGGCCGATGGCTCGCTGGACCTGGATCAGGTGGCAGCGGCGATCAAGCCTGACGACTTCCACTTTGCCCGCACCCGTCTGCTGGCGCTGGAAAACACCATGCAAGGCAAAGTGTTGCCGATGGAGTATCTGGCCCGTGCCCGTCAGTTCACTCAGAGCCATGGCCTTCAGCTGCATCTGGACGGCGCGCGGCTGTACAACGCGGCGGTCAAGCTCGGGGTCGATGCCCGGGAAATCACCCAGTATTTCGATTCGGTCTCGGTGTGCCTGTCCAAAGGCCTCGGCGCGCCGGTCGGTTCGGTGCTGTGCGGTTCGTCGGCGTTGATTGCAAAGGCCCGGCGCCTGCGCAAAATGGTCGGTGGCGGCATGCGTCAGGCCGGATTGCTGGCGGCGGCGGGGCTGTATGCGCTGGATCACAACGTCGAGCGTCTGGCGGATGACCATGCCAACGCGCAGTTGCTGGCCGAAGGCTTGCGCGAGGCCGGTTTCAGTGTCGAGCCGGTGCAGACCAACATGGTTTACGTGCAGATGGGTGATCGTGCCCATGCGATCAAGGCATTCGCTGCCGAGCGCGGGATCAAATTGAGCGCTGCCGCGCGGCTGCGAATGGTCACGCACATGGACGTCAACCGCGCGCAAATCGAGCAAGTGGTCGCGACATTCGTCGAGTTTTCGCGCAAGTGACAGCGTTAGCCACCCAATTGACCGTTTCTATCGTATAAACACGCTGTACCCCGCGCGCAGGGCCGATATAATGCGGCCCTTTGCCGTCGTTTCGTCTGTTGACGTTTCGTACAGGCCTTTGGCCGCAGCCTCCGTGGAAGAACCTAATGAAAAGCGCAGAAATCCGTGAAGCCTTCCTTCGCTTCTTCGAAGAGCAAGGCCACACCCGTGTAGCCTCCAGCTCTTTGATTCCGGGCAACGACCCAACCCTGCTGTTCACCAACGCGGGGATGAACCAGTTCAAGGACTGCTTCCTGGGCCAGGAAAAGCGCGCGTACACCCGCGCCGTCTCCAGCCAGAAATGCGTGCGCGCCGGCGGCAAGCACAACGACCTGGAAAACGTCGGTTACACCGCCCGTCACCACACCTTCTTCGAAATGCTGGGTAACTTCAGCTTCGGCGACTACTTCAAGCGTGATGCCATCACCTACGCCTGGAACTTCCTGACCTCCGAGAAGTGGCTGAACCTGCCGAAGGAAAAGCTGTGGGTCACCGTCTACGCCAGCGATGACGAGGCCTACGACATCTGGACCAAGGAAGTCGGTGTGCCGGCCGAGCGCATGGTGCGCATCGGCGACAACAAAGGCGCGCCATACGCGTCCGACAACTTCTGGACCATGGGCGATACCGGCCCGTGCGGTCCTTGCACCGAGATTTTCTACGATCACGGCGCCGACATCTGGGGCGGCCCGCCGGGCTCGCCGGAAGAAGACGGCGACCGCTACATCGAAATCTGGAACAACGTGTTCATGCAGTTCAACCGCACCGCCGATGGCGTGTTGCACCCGCTGCCAGCCCCATCGGTGGACACCGGCATGGGCCTTGAGCGGATCAGTGCCGTGCTGCAGCACGTTCACTCGAACTATGAAATCGACCTGTTCCAGAGCCTGCTGGCCGCTTCGGCCAAGGCCATCGGTTGCAGCAACGACAATCAGGCGTCGCTGAAAGTCGTGGCTGACCACATCCGTTCCTGCGGCTTCCTGATTGCCGACGGCGTGCTGCCGTCCAACGAAGGTCGCGGCTACGTGCTGCGCCGGATCATTCGTCGCGCTTGCCGTCACGGCAACAAGCTGGGCGCCAAGGGCAGCTTCTTCTACCAGATCGTCGCCGCACTCGTGGCCGAGATGGGCGATGCCTTCCCTGAGCTGAAATCCCAACAGGCGCACATCGAGCGCGTACTGAAAGCCGAAGAAGAGCAATTCGCCAAGACCCTGGAGCAGGGCCTGAAGATTCTCGAGCAGGATCTGGCCGAACTCAAAGGCGACGTGGTTCCGGGCGACGTGGTGTTCAAACTCTACGACACCTACGGTTTCCCGATGGACCTGACCGCGGACATCGCCCGCGAGCGCAGCCTGACCATCGACGAAGCCGGTTTCGAGCGTGAAATGGAAGCCCAGCGCGTCCGTGCCCGTTCCGCCAGCTCGTTCGGCCTGGACTACAACAGCCTGGTCAAGGTTGACGTGGACACTGAGTTCACCGGTTATCACGCCACCAGCGGTTCGGCGAAAGTCGTTGCCCTTTATAAAGACGGTCAGTCCGTAGACGTCTTGAGCGAAGGGCAGGAAGGCGTTGTGGTTCTGAACCAGACGCCTTTCTACGCCGAATCCGGCGGCCAGGTTGGCGATTGCGGTTATCTGCAGGCCGGCAACAGCCGTTTCGACGTGCGCGACACCACCAAGACCGGCGGCGCGTTCCTGCACCACGGCGTGCTGGCGTCGGGCAGCCTGATCGTTGGCGCACCGGTGGAAGCCCACGTCGAAGCCGACGTGCGTCACGCCACTTCGCTGAACCACTCGGCCACTCACTTGCTGCACGCTGCGTTGCGCAAAGTGCTGGGCGATCACGTTCAACAGAAAGGTTCGTTGGTCGACAGTCAGCGCCTGCGCTTCGACTTCAGCCACTTTGAAGCGATCAAGCCGGAGCAGATCAAGGCGCTGGAAGACATCGTCAACGCCGAGATCCGCAAGAACTCCGCCGTTGAAACCGAAGAAACCGACATCGAAACCGCCAAGCAGAAAGGCGCGATGGCGCTGTTCGGCGAGAAGTACGGCGACAGCGTGCGCGTACTGAGCATGGGCGGTGATTTCTCCGTCGAGCTGTGCGGCGGTATCCACGCCAACCGTACCGGCGACATCGGTCTGCTGAAAATCATCAGCGAAGGCGGTGTGGCATCGGGCGTGCGTCGTATCGAAGCCGTCACCGGCGCAGCGGCGCTGGCTTACTTGAACGCTGCTGAAGAACAACTCAAGGAAGCGGCCAGCCTGGTCAAAGGCAGCCGCGACAACCTGATCGACAAGCTGTCGGCTGTGCTGGAGCGCAACCGCGCGCTTGAAAAGCAGCTCGAGCAGTTGCAGGCCAAGGCCGCCGCCGCTGCAGGCGACGATCTGTCGGCCTCGGCCGTGGACGTCAAGGGCGTGAAAGTGCTGGCCGTGCGCCTGGATGGTCAGGACGGCAAGGCGCTGCTGGCGCTGGTCGATCAGCTGAAAAACAAACTCGGCCGCGCAGTGATCCTGCTCGGCAGTGTCCATGAGGAAAAGGTCGTACTGGTTGCAGGCGTAACCAAGGACCTGACTGGCCAACTCAAAGCCGGTGATTTGATGAAACAGGCTGCTGCGGCAGTGGGCGGTAAGGGCGGTGGTCGTCCGGACATGGCGCAGGGCGGCGGTGTCGACGCCGGCGCACTGGATGGCGCTCTGGCGCTGACCGTTCCATTCGTCGAGCAGGGTTTATAAGACGGCCCGTCGGGCCCGCAGTCTAGTGGCGGGCCGGGCGGCTGTTTGAGTGATTATTGGGCGCCCTTCATGGGCAGAGGCGGCTTTGAAATGGCTTTGATCGTACAGAAATTTGGAGGCACCTCGGTCGGCACTGTCGAGAGAATCGAGCAGGTCGCCGACAAGGTTAAGAAATTCCGCGATGCCGGCGATGACCTGGTGGTTGTGCTGTCTGCAATGAGCGGCGAAACCAACCGTCTGATCGATCTGGCCAAGCAAATCAGTGGCGAAGATCAACCGGTTCCCCGTGAACTGGATGTGATCGTTTCCACCGGTGAGCAGGTGACGATCGCCCTGTTGGCCATGGCGTTGATCAAGCGCGGTGTGCCGGCGGTGTCCTACACCGGCAACCAGGTGCGGATCCTGACGGACAGCGCGCACAATAAAGCGCGTATCTTGCAGATTGATGATCAGAAGATTCGCGGCGACCTGAAGGCCGGTCGCGTGGTTGTGGTCGCCGGTTTCCAGGGCGTCGACGAACACGGCAACATCACGACCCTGGGTCGTGGCGGTTCCGACACCACCGGCGTGGCGCTGGCCGCTGCGCTGAAGGCTGACGAGTGCCAGATTTACACCGACGTCGATGGTGTCTACACCACTGACCCGCGCGTGGTGTCCGTTGCTCAGCGTCTGGACAAGATCACCTTCGAAGAGATGCTGGAAATGGCCAGCCTCGGTTCCAAGGTGTTGCAGATCCGCGCGGTGGAGTTCGCCGGCAAGTACAACGTTCCGCTGCGCGTACTGCACAGCTTCAAGGAGGGTCCGGGCACCCTCATTACTATTGATGAAGAGGAAACCATGGAACAGCCGATCATTTCCGGCATCGCTTTCAACCGCGATGAAGCCAAGCTGACCATCCGTGGCGTGCCAGACACCCCGGGCGTGGCGTTCAAGATTCTCGGCCCGATCAGTGCCGCGAACATCGAAGTCGACATGATCGTGCAGAACGTCGCGCACGATAACACCACCGACTTCACCTTCACCGTACACCGCAACGACTATCAGTCCGCGCAGACCGTGCTGGAAAACACCGCTCGCGAGATCGGTGCCCGTGAAGTGGTTGGCGATACCAAGATTGCCAAGGTCTCGATCGTCGGCGTCGGCATGCGTTCCCACGCAGGCGTGGCCAGCCGCATGTTCGAATCCCTGGCAAAGGAAAGCATCAACATCCAGATGATCTCGACCTCGGAAATCAAGGTTTCCGTGGTGATCGAAGAGAAGTACCTGGAACTGGCCGTGCGCGCCCTGCACACGGCTTTCGAACTCGACGCTCCGGCCCGTCAGGGCGAGTGATGCGTTGTCTGAAGGGCGCGGTCTGACCGCGCCCTTTATTTTTTGAATGGCGTGAGCCCTTAACTGTTCTTTTGCTCGCGCTGGTCAATACTCAGGCATGTAGGGCTACGATCGCTCCGGTTGTAGGTCGGGTGCCTTTTTTTTGCAGACTGTTGTCCCTGAAATGATTCGCGTGAGGAGAAAGGTATGCTGATTCTGACTCGTCGGTGCGCAGAAAGCCTGATTATCGGTGATGGCGAAATCACCGTGACCGTGCTCGGCGTTAAAGGAAATCAAGTGCGTATCGGCGTCAATGCCCCGAAAGAGGTGGCCGTGCACCGTGAAGAAATCTATCTGCGTATAAAGAAAGAGAAGGACGAAGAACCAAGCCATTAATTTTTATCGATTTTTATGTTTGCAAACGGGGAAGAAGGTGGTTAATATACGCCCCGTGTTGCGGAGAGCTGGCCGAGTGGCCGAAGGCGCTCCCCTGCTAAGGGAGTACACCTCAAAAGGGTGTCGGGGGTTCGAATCCCCCGTTCTCCGCCATTATTTGCTTAGTACGTTGTAATCTGGCTTCTTCTGTAAGTTATTGAAATTTATAGAAAAAGTGGTTGGAATAGAGATTAGACGGGCTATAATGCGGCGCAACAAATGCACTCGTAGCTCAGCTGGATAGAGTACTCGGCTACGAACCGAGCGGTCACAGGTTCGAATCCTGTCGAGTGCACCATTTAAGAGTTAGTTGCAGCGATGTAAATGACTCGGCTTCAACCAGTTGTGATCTGGTCTAAAAACACAAATTGCACTCGTAGCTCAGCTGGATAGAGTACTCGGCTACGAACCGAGCGGTCACAGGTTCGAATCCTGTCGAGTGCACCATTTAAGAGTCGGTTGCAGCAATGCAGATGACTTGGTTACAGCCAGTTGTGGTCTGGTCTAAAAACACAAATTGCACTCGTAGCTCAGCTGGATAGAGTACTCGGCTACGAACCGAGCGGTCACAGGTTCGAATCCTGTCGAGTGCACCATATATCGAAAAGCCCGCGTTTAACGCGGGCTTTTTGCTGTCCGGGATTTGGCTTTTCCCGTCACGCATCCTTTTTCATCAAAATCGATTTGAGCACTGCGCCCTCGCTTGAGGTCGTAACGATAGCTTGTTGCCGAATTGCGGATATTTACCTTGTCGGGTTTGCCCAGAGCGCTCTCAACGTCCTGCTGGCTCATGCCGGCGATGATTCGTTGATTGATGATCGCCTCGCGTTTCTGTCGTGCGTCGATCAGATCTCCACATTTGTCGTGAGTGCGCCCGACGACGGTCATTTCTCGTTTTCTGATATTCATGCCCGATATTTCTTCGTGACGGGCTTCGGGTATCAGTGCCACGGTCGAACCAGGCGAGTAGGGTCGTACTTCCTGCAATGAAAGGTGTTCATCGTTCGCACAGCTCAGCGTCGTGAATGTGACGCTACCATCAGAAGCTTCGCAGCGATGAAGTGTGGTTGCGCTCCCGATGGCGGGCAGGCAGAGCAGGGTGGTCAGCATGAGTCGGGATGTTTTCGATGGCATTCGGCGTCCTCCGTGACGATCCTCTTCAAGCGTAGCCGGCAGTTTTTTCACCGCCGGTGTGTTTTCTTTTCAGAATGAGTCGTCGCAGTCTGAAGGATCAGGACAGCGCTCAGCTTTGTCTCGCAAGCGCTTGTTTCAGACACGATTTTTTAACGTTTAAAACCGTCATGCGGTGTATCATTGCGCCCGTCAGCCCCGCCGGGGCTTATGGAAAACCTCCATGGACTTACCCAGTAGTTATTCAGTAGCCCGTTTCACCAATCATGAATTGACTGATTGATCCTTCCGGCGTGCCCCGCTGCTGGGAGTGGAGTTCGCCTATGTCCGAAATCGAAGTAAAGAAAACACAGGAAAGCCTGCAGGATCGCCTGGCTCAGGTCGTCGAGCTGCTGCAGCGCCAGCGGGTCGTCGAAGACCTGACTCATCGCCAGGAAGGCCCGCATCATGACCGGGTCGAGAACCTGGTCCACCGGCAAAACCTCGTCGAGCTGCAACGCAAACTCGATGATCTGCACTCCGCCGACGTCGCCTACATTCTTGAAGCCCTGCCGCTCGACGATCGTCTGACGCTCTGGCAACTGGTCAAGGCCGACCGCGACGGCGACATTCTTCTCGAAGTATCCGATTCTGTCCGTGAAACGCTGATCGCCGACATGGACGATCACGAGCTCCTGGCTGCGGCCAAGGACATGGATGCCGACGAACTTGCTGACCTGGCCTCCGAGCTGCCGCGAGACGTCGTCCATGAACTGATGGAGACTCTGGACCAGCAACAGCGCGAGCGCGTGCGTTCGGCTCTCTCCTACGACGAGGAGCAGGTCGGTGCGCTGATGGACTTCGAGATGGTGACCATCCGTGAGGATGTCAGTCTCGAAGTGGTGCTGCGTTACCTGCGTCGACTGAAAGAGCTGCCGGGCCATACCGACAAGCTCTTTGTGGTCGACTACGACGGCGTGCTCAAGGGCGTGCTGCCGATCAAGCGTTTGCTGGTCAATGACCCGGAGAAACAGGTTTCCGAAGTCATGGCGAGTGACCCGGTGAGTTTTCACCCGGACGAAGACGCCTACGACGCCGCTCAGGCGTTCGAACGTTATGACCTGATCTCGGCCCCGGTGGTCGATAAGAACGGCAAGCTGATCGGCCGTCTGACCATCGACGAAATGGTCGACCTGATTCGTGAGGAGAGCGAAAGCGAAGTCCTCAACATGGCGGGTCTGCGTGAAGAGGAAGACATCTTCGCCTCCGTCTGGAAGTCTTTGCGCAACCGTTGGGCGTGGCTGGCGATCAACCTGATCACGGCGTTCGTCGCATCGCGTGTGATCGGCCTGTTCGAAGGTTCGATCGAAAAGCTGGTGGCCCTGGCGGCGCTGATGCCGATCGTAGCGGGTATTGGTGGTAACTCCGGCAACCAGACAATCACCATGATTGTTCGTGCCATGGCGCTTGATCAGGTCAGCACCGGCAACACCTCACGCCTGATGCGCAAAGAGCTGGCCGTCGCGTTGATCAACGGCTTGGTCTGGGGTGGGGTGATCGGTGTGGTCGCCTACATGCTGTACGGCAGTTGGTCATTGGGTGTGGTGATGACGGCTGCCATGACGTTGAACCTTTTGCTGGCGGCGCTGATGGGGGTGTTGATCCCGATGACGCTGGCGAAGATGGGCCGCGATCCGGCGATGGGCGCCAGCGTGATGATTACGGCCATGACCGACAGTGGTGGTTTTTTCATCTTCCTGGGATTGGCGACGATCTTCCTGCTCTGACCGACTGCATTGAAACAGCCTGCCGATTGGCGGGCTTTTTTTCGTCCCTGAAATGCTCAAATTACGGGCAAAAAAAAGCCAGCATTCATGCTGGCTTGAGATGTTCGGTTTGACTCAGGATGCGTCTGCGGCCATTTCGGCGTCGTGGGCGATCAGAGAAACCAGCGCGTTCTGCTGGCGATGGGAGAGTTGGCGGAAGCGTTGCAGCAACTCGCGTTCGTGCAGCGACAGCTCCGGGCTGTCCAGGCGCATGCTCAGCTCTTCGCCCAGTGCGCCTTCCTGAATAAGACTCTGCTCAAGGCGCGCAATGATCTCGGAGTTCATGCTGCGATGATGATTGCGAGCCACCTCGGCAATGCGTTCACGCATTCCGTCTGGCAGACGTACGACGAACTTGTCAGCCGTACGGCTGGAATAAATTGCCTGTTTCAATGGGCGCATATATTTAACCGGTTAGTTCAGGGGAGCGGTTCTCGGGATTGGCCGCAGGATGTGTGGTAGGACAAGCATCCGCGCCAAATGGTTCAACCTGAATTGTTAAGAGGCGCGCATCATGCCTCAAAATTGCCAGATCATTGGCGTCAATTCTGTGACAAATATTGATCCGGGTAAAGGCGTAATGCCAGCACCAATTATCAGAAATGCGGACTGGTTTGAAAAGAAAGCTTCGGCCCGTATCGCTGACCGCGTCCTGAAGCATGTCGACTGATGCCCGAAGGAGGCAGAACGTGCATGCTATGCGGGTTGAATCGTTGTTCCTTACCTTTTACAGGATAGTGGCAAATGGCCGATTTACTAGGGGCAAGTGCCCGTCGGAGGGCGTTTTCAGGATGGATGGCAGGCTGATTTACCTCATGGGGCCTTCCGGTTCCGGCAAGGACAGTCTGATCGAGGCTGCGCGTGAACCCTTGCGGGCGTTGAACTGCGAAATCATGCGACGAGTGATCACCCGTTCGGCCGAATCCGTTGGCGAGGATGCGATCGGCGTGACGCCGCAGGAGTTCGAGCAACGTCAGCGCGCCGGCGATTTTTCGCTGGCGTGGGAGGCCAACGGTCTCGCCTACGGGATTCCAGTGGAAATGGATCAATGGTTGAAAGCCGGTAAACACGTCCTGGTGAACGGCTCTCGGGCGAACCTTCGGCAAGCGCAGCAAAGCTATCCGACGCTGGTGCCGGTGTTGCTGACGGTTCAAGATGATGTCCTGCGTGAGCGCCTGCTCCGGCGTGGCCGGGAGACGCGTGAGCAGATTGATGCGCGGCTGGCCCGCAACACGTTGTTCAAGCAGAGGCGTTCAACCGACAGCCCTGTGCACCAGATCGATAACTCGGGCGACCTGGCCGACGCGGTCAATCATTTGCTGGAGCTGGTCAGGTTTAGCGTAATACCGGATCAAACTTGATTTTGCGTCCGGCCACCAGCGCCAGTACGAACAGTGCCGAAAACACGCCGCAACCGATCAGGGGCAGGGATATTTCGGTTTCCTCGAAGAGCGAAAAATGCCCGAGGCCACTCAATAAGGCGAGGATCAGAAACCCCGCAGCTGACTTGGACATGCTGTACTCCTGAAGATATTCAAAAAACCAGACGTTCAGTCGAATGCGCCGGCAACGCCTGTTCAGACTCGCTGACCGCTTGCGGGGCGAAGCTCTGATCGCTCAACACCGCCCATTGCGGCGCCTTCTGCACTTGCAGGTAATGCGGCATGCGCCCGGCCACTTTCTCGTTGTCCTCGGGGACGAAGTGAAAGCCCACCAGGACGGCCAGTGCGATTGCGTTTGCGAACACGAGGGCGCTGTTCATGAGACGAGTCTCCGACTGTTCTTGTATAAGAACCGGTAAAGCAGCCGTCGTGCCAATAGTCTAACTGCTGTTAAGTCCTTTAAAAACAAGCATTTAGAAGGGTTTTTCGGAAGGGCTGCATTGCAATCTGCAATGATGGCTTTCTGCGCTGATGCAAATTGCACGGTAAAACGTCCGGCACCCGTGCAGGGCGCCTGCCTACACTTAAAAAGCCCTGCGGACGACATGACAAATCAGGGCCTGGCCGTTAACATGCACGCCGTCTGTCGCACCGACAGTCCTGTGTCCCAGTAGCTCAATTGGATAGAGCATCCCCCTCCTAAGGGGAAGGTTGGCAGTTCGAACCTGCCCTGGGACACCATCTATTGAAAAGCCCCGAGCAGAGTAATCTGGCGGGGCTTTTTGCTGCTTGGGAAAAAGTCATGGAACGTCTCGGCGCCATCCTCAGTTTTGTCATTCGATGTGCCGACCTCTGCACAACGAATCTTGAACCCCCGCTTCAAGAGAACCGCTGATCCGGCCGATAACCCGTTCGGTGACTTCAGAGTCGCGCGAAATCGCTTGATAGCATTTGGCCGGCAGCTATCATCTGCGCGCCTGGAAATGGACCATCTTCTTCAATTGCCTGGAAATCCTCGATGCTGTCGTATCACCAAAAGAGTTTTCTGATCGTCGATGATTTCTCGGATTTCCGCAGTTCCGTGCGTTCGATGTTGCGCGAGTTGGGCGTCAAGGATGTGGACACCGCCGACACCGGTGAGCAGGCGCTGAAAATGTGTGCGCAGAAGTCCTACGATTTCATCCTCCAGGACTTCCACCTCGGCGACGGCAAGAAGAACGGTCAGCAGGTGCTGGAAGACCTGATGATGGAGAAGCTGATCAGCCACGAAGCGGTGTTCGTGATGGTGACGGCCGAAACCAGTCAGGCGATGGTGCTCAGTGCTCTGGAGCACGAGCCCGACGCGTATCTGACCAAGCCGTTCAACCGCTCTGGCCTGGCTCAGCGCCTGGAGCGTCTGGAGCAGCGCAAGACGTTGCTCAAGCCGATTCTGCAAGCCCTCGACCGTGGCAAACCGGTCGAGGTGCTCAACGCCTGTATTGCCCTGTGCAAACAGGACATCCGTTATTCGCCGCTGTGCCTGCGCTATCGCGCTGATGCGTTGCGCGACATGAACCAGAACGAAGCGCTCGAGCGCCTTTACGACAGCATCATCGCCGACCGGCCGTTGCCGTGGGCCTTTGCCGGGTTGGGCAAGTTGCTGTTCAAGCGCGGGCAGGTCAGTCAGGCCAAGGGCGTTTACGAAAAAGCCCTGAAGGTCTTTCCGATGATGCCGGCGCTGTATGACGGGATGGCCGACGTGCTGGTCGCCGAGGGCGATACCAAAGGCGCGCAGCAAGTGCTGGAGGAGGCGATTCGTCTGTCGCCGCTGGCGGTGCGTCGTCAGGCGTTGCTGGGCAAGCTGGCGATGGCCAACGAAGATTTCGACACCGCCTCCCGGGCTTATCGCCAGGCGGTGAATCAGGGCGCGCAATCGCGGTTCAAGGATCCGGAAAGCAATTTGGGCCTGGCGCACGCGCTGATCAGCAAGGGCAGCGAGCGCGGGCTCGATACCCGTACGCGTCTGGAGATCAACACCACTCTCAGCGCAGTGGCCAAGGAAAACCCGACCGATCCGGGCCTGCAAATTCGCGCGCGCCTGATGAAGGCCACCAGCCTGTTGCTCAACGATGCAGAGACCGCTGAAAAACTCACCGAACAAGCGCTGATGCGCCTCGACGGCATGGAGCAGTTCATGAGCCCCGAGGCTGCGTTGCTGGTGGCCAAGCAATTGCAGATGCTCGGTCAGGCCGAGGCGGGCACGTCGATGCTCAAGAGTTGCGCGGAGATCTACGGCGATGACCCGGCGGTGATGAAAGACATCGCCAAGCTCACCGATGACCCGACTATTCTCAGCTCCAGTAATGCGGCCGCCGACCTCAACCGTCAGGGCGTGCGCGTGTACAAGACCGGCAACCTGGTGGAGGCCCGCGAGGTGTTCCGCAAGGCGCTGAAGATGCAACCGAAGAACATCAGTATTGCGCTGAACATGGCCCAGTCGCTGCTGCACGGCACCGACACCAGTGTGCCGTCGGCGGAGCTGGAAGAATGTCGGGCCTGCCTGAAACTGGTGGGCATGATGCCCGATACCGACGCGCGTTATCCGCGTTATCAGAAGCTGAAAAGCAAGGCGTTTGGCGAATGAACCAAGACGAGCAGGCACTGGATTTTTCCACGGTGATTGCCTCCACCGTGCACGACATGAAGAACTCTCTGGCGATGCTGATGCAGGCCCATAGCCAATGGCTGGCGCGTCTGCCCGAGGCGCAGCGCCAAGGGGCGGAGCAGGGCGTGATCGACTTCGAGTTCGCTCACCTCAACGGCATGCTGGTGCAGTTGCTCGGACTGTACAAGCTCGGGGTCAACCAGATGCCGTTGCAGCCGGCCTATCACGAGCTGGACGATTTCATCGAGGCGCAACTGGCGGCGCATCAGGAAGTGTTCGCCAGCCGTGGAATCATCGCCACTTACGAAGTCGATCCGCTCAGTCCCCTGGGTTTTTTCGACCGCGAACTGATCGCCTCGGTGCTGGGCAACTGCATCAACAACGCGATCCGCTACGCCCGTGAATCGCTGCTGATCACCGTCAGCGACGAGGCCGGGCAACTGGTGCTGAGCATCAATGACGACGGCGACGGTTATCCGGCCGAAATGCTCGAGCGCCAGTCCGATTACGTGCAGGGCATCAACCACAGCAGTGGCAGCACTGGCCTTGGTCTGTACTTCGCCGGGCGCATCGCTGCGCTGCATCAGCGCAACGGTGTGGGTGGCCGGACCGAGATCCGTAATGGCGGCCCGTTGGGCGGCGGCGTGTTCAGTATTTACCTGCCCTGAATCACGGATTCATCGACCGGAATTCTTTTTGTTGGCTGCTGCTTGATATTCCGAACAGCCGAAGCCTATTTTGTCCGGGTCGCCGTTCGCGGCTCGCACAATAACAAGGATTGCGTCATGACAACCGATGGCCAGCGTTCACTCGCGCAGCGATTGACGGGCATTGATGAGATTGAATGTGTCACGCCGGATTTGAACGGCGTGCCACGTGGCAAGGTAATGACCGCTGAGGGCTTCCTCGAAGGGCGGCGTTTGCAGTTGGCCCGGGGGGTGCTGCTGCAATGCATCATGGGTGGTTATCCCGCCGCCAAATTCTATGGCAGCGATGACGGTGACCTGGCGCTGGTGGCTGATCCGGCGCAGATCCATCCGTTGCCATGGAGTGACGAACCACGGGCCTTTGCCATCTGTGATGCCGACGAGCTGACCGGCGAGAGCTCCAACCTGTCGACCCGCGGCCAGCTCAAGAAAGTCATTGCCCGCTACGCATCCCTTGGTCTGGCACCGGTGGTGGCGACCGAACTCGAATTCTTTGTGTTCGCACCGAACACCGACCCGACCCAACCGTTCCAGCCGCCAGTCGGCCGCGACGGTCGTCGCGAGGACGGCCACTCGGCGTTCAGTGTCAGCTCCAACAACGGCCTGCGACCGTTCTTCAGTGAAGTCTATAAATGCATGGCGGCCCTCGGTCTGCCGCGCGATACCTTCATGCACGAAATGGGCGTCAGCCAGTTCGAGATCAACCTGCTGCACGGCGATCCGCTGCTGCTGGCCGACCAGACCTTCCTGTTCAAGCACCTGCTCAAGGAAGTCGCGCTCAAGCACGGTCTGACCGTGGTGTGCATGGCCAAACCATTGGCGCACACGCCGGGCAGTTCGATGCACATTCACCAGAGCATCGTCGAAATCGGCAGCGGCAAGAATGTGTTCAGCGACGCGGACGGTCAGCCGACCGCAATGTTTCGTCACTTCATCGGCGGGCAGCAGGCGGGTATGGCTGATTTCACCGCGCTGTTTGCGCCGAACGTCAATTCGTATCAGCGTCTGTGCCATCCGTTTGCATCGCCGAACAACGCCTGTTGGTCCCATGACAACCGCGCCGCCGGTCTGCGTATTCCGGCCAGTTCGCCGGTCGCGCGCCGGGTCGAGAATCGCTTGCCGGGCGCTGATGCCAATCCGTATCTGGCGATTGCCGCGAGCCTGGCCGCCGGTTTGTACGGCATCGAGCATGAGCTTGAGCCAAGCGAAGCGATTCAGGGCGAGTTCGATGTCCCGGACCATCTTTCGCTGCCGTGTACCTTGCACGCGGCGCTCGAACGTCTCAAGCGCAGTCAGCTGGCCAAGGAACTGTTCGGCACGGAGTTCATCGAAGGCTACGTCGCTTCGAAGACCATGGAGTTGACCAGTTTCTTTGATGAAATCACTCCCTGGGAACGCCGTGTTCTAGCTGCCCAGGCCTGACGAAATGTCGCCGTCGGGCTATCGTTTGATAGCCCGATACTTACCGCAAGGAGCCGCTCGGAACGCCGATGCGCCAAATCTGGAAATCCTTTCGAGCGCTGTATTTCGCCTCGCTGATGATGTTGATCGGCTCGGGCCTTCTTTCTACTTATCTGGCGTTGCGTCTGGCGGCCGACCATGTCGACGGGTTGTGGGTCGGTGCGCTGATGGCGGCCAACTATTTCGGTCTGGTGCTGGGCGGCAAGATCGGTCACCGCCTGATTGCCCGGGTCGGGCATATCCGTGCCTACTCGGCGTGTGCCGGGATCGTCGGCGCGGCGGTGCTCGGTCATGGTCTGGTGGACTGGCTGCCGGCCTGGCTGGTACTGCGGACCATCGTTGGCCTCGGCATGATGTGCCAATACATGGTCATCGAGAGCTGGCTGAACGAGCAGGCTGACGCCAATCAGCGCGGTCTGGTGTTCAGCGGCTACATGATCGCGTCGTATCTGGGGTTGGTGCTCGGTCAGCTGATTCTGGTCATGCACCCGGGCCTTGGCCTGGAACTGCTGATGCTGGTCGCGCTGTGCTTCGCCCTGTGTCTGGTGCCGGTGGCGCTGACCCGGCGGATTCACCCGGCGCCGCTGCATCCGGCGCCGATGGAGCCGCGTTTCTTTATCAAGCGTGTGCCGCAGTCGCTGAGCACCGTGCTCGGGGCCGGGCTGATCATTGGTTCGTTTTACGGTCTGGCGCCGCTGTATGCCTCGCAGCAGGGGTTGTCGACCGAACAGGTCGGTCTGTTCATGGGTAGCTGCATTTTTGCCGGGCTGGTGGTGCAGTGGCCGTTGGGCTGGTTGTCGGATCGTTATGACCGGGCCTTGCTGATTCGCTGCTTTGCGCTGTTTCTGGCAGTCGCTGCATTACCGCTGGCGATCCTGCCGCAGGTGCCGCTGGAGGTGCTGTTCGTGGTCGGCTTCCTCTGCTCGCTGGTGCAGTTTTGCCTGTACCCGTTGGCGGTGGCGTTCTCCAATGACCATGTCGAAGGCGAGCGCCGGGTTTCGCTGACGGCGATGTTGCTGGTGACCTACGGCGTGGGTGCCAGTGTCGGGCCGCTGGCGGCCGGGGTGCTGATGAAGCTGTTCGGGCCGCAGAGCCTGTACGCGTTCTTCACCTTTTTCGCGCTGGTGCTGGTGTGGCGGATCCGGCCGAAAGCCGTGACCAATCTGCATCAGGTCGACGATGCGCCGCTGCATCACGTGGCGATGCCGGACAGCATGTCCAGTTCGCCGCTGGTGGCTGCGCTTGACCCACGGGTAGACGAGCAGGTGGTGCAGGAGCAGATGCAGAATACGGTCGCTCCTGAACCGGAGCCGGAACCTGTCACACCAACCGACTCGACAGTCGAGGGCGAAGGGCCGGACATCAGCCCCGCCAGGCCTTGATCCGCGCATAAAAAAACGGGCAGTCACCGCAATGACTGCCCGTTTTTCATGCCTTCCGATCAGAAGTCGTCTTTATCAAACCGACGCGCTTCGCGTTGCAGCTGATAAACGAAACGCTCGACGTTGCGGGCCGCCGGGCCGCTGATGTTGTGAAAGCGCAGGCCGGCGAAGGTGATGTTGAGTTTTTCTTCGAAATGCAGGTAACGCAGCTCGACCGAGGCCGGTTGGTTGCCGAACAGCGGTGCGGCGATCAGGCGATCGTAGACCTGGCCCAGTTGCAGGCGGTCGGTGATGTCGCCTTCGAAACGCAGTTTGCAGCCAGTGGCGGAGATATCCAGCAGCTTGCCGTCGATCGGTGACTTGAGCTTTTCGCCACCGAGCACGACGCTGACCAGATCGGTCAGCTTCAGGGCTGCGCGAAAGGCGTTGCGGCGCTGGTGATAAACCACTTCGGTGGGCAGGTCGCCGGTGTAGAAGCGGTCGCCACTGGATTCTTCGATGTTCAGCTTGCCGTCGCATTCCCAGGCAATGCGCACGCCGTCATGAAAACCTTCGACCTTGAACGGTTCGCCGGCGAGCAGGAAGCGTTCGCCATCGCGCGGGATCATTTCGTCCAGGGCAATCGTGGCGGTTTCCCGGTCAACCTTGATCAGGTAACTCTGGAAGCGCTGGCTGCGCTCGTGGAAGGTGATGATCAGCGGATCGTGGCTCTCTTGCAGCTGGCGCAGGTTGCTGGAGATTTCCAGAGGTGTGGTGAGCACCTTTGGGGGCTGCGGAGCATCATCCGCGCTGAGGACGTTGGACACGTTAAATCAATCTCCAGACAAAATTTGACTACGGCTGGCCAGTATTTTGCCAGCATGTTTCGCACGTTGATAGGGCGCAAGCATTGAAGAAAGCATCACGCCTGGCTGAGCGCGCGTGGTTTCTGCAGTTTGGAGAAGGTGCCACTGGCATCGTAGAGCGCGGGAGGCTCGCCGCCGGTGAGGATTTTCAGCTGATTGGCGGTGGCGGCCTGCTGCATGATGATCGACTGGCCGTTCTTGGCGTTGGCTGCCTGGCACTGGGCAATCAGGTCGGTGAGGACGTCGCTCTGGCTGAGCAACTGGTCGCCGATGCTCGACTGACTGGCCAGTTGTTCCAGGCCGGCGCGGTCGAGCGACAGATTGAGACTGGCGAGGATTTCGCTGCGCTTGCGGCCATGCTGTTCGAGCAGAATGATCAATGCCTGTTTGCGCGCCAGAATTTCTTCCAGCAGAGGCATGTCGCGACCGTGCAAGGCGAGGGACTCGGTTTGCAGTAACTCCAGCAATTGTTGAGCTGGAGCAAAGTCGTCGGTGATCAGTTGCAATAAATTAGTGTCGTGCATGGCTGGCCTTGGGTTTTAAGCGTCCAAAAGCCTGGCGCTGACCGAGGCCTAGCGCTGGGCTTCGAAATTAAGCAGTTTGCTGGCTACACGGTTGCTGTCGACCTTGTAGCTGCCATCGGCAATCGCTGCTTTCAACTCGGCCACGCGGGCTTTATCGACGGCAGGCTGATCGCGCAGCTTGTCAGTGACCTTCTGCAACTGTTGAGCCTCATTGCTGAGGTGTACCGATTCCCCGCTTTTTGCGGTACTGGCCTGTTCGGCCGGGGTATTCAGCGGCGCGGAGGTGCCGGTTTCGGCGGTTTCCTTGGCGTTGCTGGTACGTGTACTGCCCGTAAGTGACGAGGAGCTGTTCAAACGGCTGAAATCGATGACCATGTTAAAAACCTCTGGGAATTTGGACGCTTGCCATGTTCTCGGCCATCCCCTGGAAAACTTTAGGCTCATTTAGCAATGAGCTTGCATGCGCCGTTGCAGATCCTGCTGCGGCACAGTTTAGGGAACAGCTCTGGTCAGCGCCAGTTTTCTGCCTGGTTACTCAGGGGCTTTTCAAATATCCGTTCATGCAACCGTTTGCATCGCCGCTCACATGGCCACTTCCACCTGGCCGGGCGCGACGACCTGCGCCTTGATGACCCGTTGGGAGTTGAGGTTTTTCACGCGAATCTGTTCTTTCAGGCCGCCGTTGGCCAGCGCTTCGCCCGGCATTCGGACGGCCAAGGTGCCGCTGCGGGCGGTGATTACCACTTGATCGCCCTTGCGAACCACTTCCGCCTGTTCCAGATGCACCAGGGTAATGACTTGGTCGGCTACCGTTGGTCGGGTCAATTTCTGTCCGATGGCTTCATCCACCGACGTCAGAAAACCCTGATTGATCGTACTGACGTCGCGCTCGCGCAAGGTCACGTCCTGAGGCTCGATGATGCCGGCGCGTTTGAGTGGCCGCGTGGTGGTGACAATCTCGCGAAACAGGCGGACTTGAGCGGGCACAAACACCGTCCAGGGGGAGGCACCTTCGCAGCGGACCTTGACCGTGACACGGCCCAGAGGACGTGCCGGACTCTCCAGCGTCGCTGTCAATTCCTTGTCGCACATAGGCATGCGCATGCGTGGATCAAGCTGCTTGACCTCGATTTCATAACGGCCTTCCGTTTGACTGGTAGCCAGATAGTCTTCTACGGTGAATTCAAGAAAGCCCTGAGTGACGCCGATAAGCATGTCAGGCAAGGTAACCGCATCAGCACCGGCAGGGCTGCCAGCGAAAAAAAGGCAAACGGCGGACATCGCGCAAAGCCCTCTGCGGAGGGGAGATGTCAGGCGTCGGAAAAATGTCGTTTGAGCGTTCATACGAGTTAAAAAGCAAGCGCCGTGCCGTTTAGCAATGAATGTGCGTCGCAACAACACTTGGCGTTGGGGTAGGAGTCTGGGCATGGCTGGTGTAATGGATTCGGTGAACCAGCGCACGCAACTGGTGGGGCAGAATCGCCTGGAGCTGTTGTTGTTCCGTCTCGACGGTCAGCAGCTCTACGGGATCAACGTGTTCAAGGTTCGGGAAGTGCTGCAATGCCCGCAACTGACGCTGATGCCCAAGTCCAGTCCTGTCGTGTGCGGGGTGGCGAATATTCGGGGGGCGACCATTCCGATCCTTGATCTGGCGATGGCGACCGGCTCCGGAGCTTTGAAAGACAAGAACAGTCCGTTCGTGATCATCACGGAATACAACACCAAGACCCAGGGTTTCCTGGTGCGCTCGGTGGAACGCATCGTGAACATGAACTGGGAGGAGATTCATCCGCCGCCCAAGGGCACTGGACGTGATCATTACCTGACCGCTGTGACTCGGGTCGACAATCAGTTAGTCGAAATCATCGACGTCGAGAAGGTGCTGGCGGAAGTTGCGCCGACGCCGGAAGCGATTTCGGTCGGCGTGGTGGATGTCGAGACCCAGAGCAAGGCATTGTCGTTGCGGGTGCTGACGGTCGATGACTCGTCGGTGGCGCGCAAGCAGGTGACGCGTTGCCTGCAGACGGTCGGCGTCGAAGTGGTGGCGTTGAACGACGGCAAGCAGGCGCTGGATTACCTGCGCAAGCTGGTCGACGAGGGCAAGAAGCCGGAAGAAGAGTTCCTGATGATGATCTCCGACATTGAAATGCCGGAGATGGACGGGTACACCCTGACGGCCGAGATTCGCAGCGACCCTCGCATGCAAAAGCTTCATATCATCCTGCATACTTCGTTGTCGGGAGTGTTCAATCAGGCGATGGTCAAGAAAGTCGGTGCCGATGACTTCCTGGCCAAGTTCCGTCCTGATGACCTGGCATCCCGGGTAGTCGACCGGATCAGAGCAGCAGATATCAGCTAAGGGCCTTTTGCCCCTGGCGTTCAACACGATTTAAGAGGCGGCATCATTTGTCTACGGGTAATTTGGATTTCGAACAGTTCCGGGTCTTCCTGGAAAAAGCCTGTGGCATTTTGCTCGGTGAAAACAAGCAGTACCTGGTGTCGAGCCGTCTCAACAAACTGATGGAGCAGCAAGGCATCAAGTCCCTGGGTGAGCTGGTACAGCGCATCCAGACCCAGCCGCGCAGCGGTTTGCGCGAGCAGGTGGTCGATGCCATGACGACCAACGAAACCCTGTGGTTTCGTGACACCTATCCGTTTGAAGTCTTGAAGAACAAGGTGCTGCCCGAGGCGATCAAGGCCGCTCCCAACCAGCGTCTGCGGATCTGGTCGGCGGCCTGCTCGTCGGGTCAGGAACCCTATTCGCTGTCGATGTCGATCGACGAGTTCGAACGAGCCAACATCGGTCAGTTGAAAATGGGCGTGCAGATCGTTGCCACCGATCTGTCCGGCAGCATGCTGACCAACTGCAAGACCGGCGAGTACGACAGTCTGGCGATCGGTCGCGGTCTGTCCGCCGATCGTCTGCAGCGCTACTTCGATCCGAAAGGGCCGGGACGCTGGGTGATCAAGGCGCCGATCAAGAACCGGGTGGAGTTCCGCTCGTTCAACCTGCTGGACAGCTACGCAAGCCTGGGCAAGTTCGACATCGTGTTCTGCCGCAACGTGCTGATCTACTTCTCCGCCGAGGTGAAGAAAGACATTCTGTTGCGCATCCACAGCACGCTGAAGCCGGGCGGTTATCTGTTCCTTGGCGCTTCCGAAGCGCTGAACGGTCTGCCGGATCATTACCAGATGGTTCAGTGCAGCCCGGGGATCATCTACCAGGCGAAGTGATCAAGATCGGCAACACAAGAAACGGGAGTCCTCAGGGGCTCCCGTTTTTTTATGCCTGAAGGTTTTGCCGGGGGCAGGCGGCGGCAGAAAAGCGGCATCTGGCGGAAACCGGTTGCCGCTTTTCTGGCATTGCCGCATTGCCGATCCCCGGCAAAGCCCCGTAATCCGGGGCTTTCTCAAACTGGCACGACGCTTGCTATGACCCTGTTACGAAAAATCCGGTCACCTGAAGGTTCCCGACATGAGCATCAGCTTCGATAAAGCGCTCGGCATTCACGAAAAGGCTCTGGGCTTCCGCGCCCAGCGTGCCGAAGTGCTGGCCAACAACATCGCCAACGCCGACACCCCGAACTACAAGGCGCGGGATCTGGAGTTCTCCAAAGTGCTCGAAGCACAGAGCCAGAAGAACGCCAACGGCACCATCGCCCTGAACATGACCAACAGCCGTCACATCGAAGCTGAAGGCCTGGGCAATGGCGACGAGTCGCTGATGTATCGCACGCCGATGCAGCCGTCGATCGACCAGAACACCGTGGACGCCCAGCTGGAACAGTCGAACTACGCGCAAAACGCTGTCGACTTCCAGGCGAGCTTCACCCTGCTCAACAGCAAGTTCAAAGGGCTGGTGTCAGCCCTGCGCGGAGAATAATCCATGTCCCTGTCCAGCGTTTTCAACATTGCCGGCAGCGGCATGAGCGCCCAGACCACCCGTCTGAACACCGTGGCTTCGAACATCGCCAACGCCGAGACCGTCTCGTCGAGCATCGACCAGACCTATCGTGCCCGTCACCCGGTATTCGCCACCATGTTCCAGGGCGGCCAGAGCGTCGGCAGCAATTCGTTGTTCCAGAACCAGGATGCAGCCGGTCAAGGCGTGCAAGTGCTCGGCGTGGTCGAAGACCAGAGCAACCTCGAAGCGCGCTACGAGCCGAACCATCCGGCGGCCGATGCCAAGGGCTACGTCTACTACCCGAACGTCAACGTGGTGGAAGAAATGGCTGACATGATTTCCGCGAGCCGGTCGTTCCAGACCAACGCCGAGATGATGAACACCGCCAAGACCATGATGCAGAAGGTACTGACCCTCGGTCAGTAATAAGGGGCGACTGCCATGAGTGTTACCGATACCACCAGCAGCCTGACGATGAACGACATACTGGCCAACTCTTCGAAGAAGACCAGTAGCACGACCACCGGCGGCATCGCTTCGGCCACCAACAGCTCGACCGGCGGCCAGGCCCTGGGCAAGGACGCGTTCCTGCAACTGCTGGTTACCCAGCTGAAGAATCAGAACCCGCTCGACCCGCAGGACAACAGCGCATTCGTTGCCCAGCTGGCGCAGTTCAGCAGCCTTGAGGGGATCACCACCCTCAACAGCACCGTCAGCTCGCTGGCCGGCAACTACAACTCGTCGCAAGCCCTGCAGGCTTCGTCGCTGGTGGGTCGCAACGTGATCGTGCAGACCAACACTGTTCAGCTGGATGACCCGAGCAAAGGCATGACCGGTTCGGTCACCGTTCCGTCGTCGATCGCCGGCGGTACTGTCTCCATCACCGACAGCAGCGGCGCCGTTGTTCGCACCATCGATCTGGGCAGTCGCGCCGCAGGCAATGCGAGCTTCACATGGGACGGCAAGGACAAGGACGGCAACCTGGTGAAAACCGGTACCTACACCGTCAAGGCGAACGCCTCGATCAACGGCACCGCGACCGACCTGGCGACCTACCTGCCAGCCACGGTCACCAGCGTGACGATCAGCCAGACCGGTGGCGAGCTGATGCTCAACCTGTCCGGCAAGGGCACCGTTGCCCTGTCCAAAGTACAAACCATTGGTATATAGAGCCGACTAACCGGCACAAAGGAGTGGAATATGTCTTTCAATATCGGCCTTAGCGGTCTCTATGCAGCCAACAAACAACTGGACGTGACCGGCAACAACATCGCCAACGTCGCGACCGCCGGTTTCAAATCGTCCCGTGCAGAATTCGAAGACGTCTACTCGGCCACTCGCCTGGGCAGCGGCAGCAAGGTCATCGGTAACGGTGTGCGTCTGGCCAACGTTTCCCAGCAGTTCACCCAGGGCGACATCAACAACACCGGCAACGTGCTGGACATGGGCATCAACGGTTCGGGTTTCTTCACTCTGAGCAACAACGGTTCGATCTCCTACACCCGTGCCGGTACGTTCAAGGTCGACAAGGACGGTTTCATCACCAACACCGACTACACCTCGCGTCTGCAAGGCTACGGTGTGGACTCCAACGGCAAGATCATCAACGGTGTGTTGACCGATCTGAAGATCGACACTTCGAACCTGGCACCGAAGTCCACCTCGCTGGTGACCTCGACCATCAACCTGAACTCGACCGCTCCGGTGATCGACGATACTGTGGCGGCAGGCAAATTCGATCCGACCAACACGGCGACCTACACCAAGTCGTTCAGTACGCCGATCTATGACAGCCAGGGCAACCAGCACACCATGGATCAATACATGGTCAAGACCGGTGCCAACACCTGGAAGGTCTACACCTTGGTGGACGGTCGCAACCCGGATGCCACCGGCAGTGATCCGAAAACCACGGCACCGGTGGCCTCGACCATGAGCTTCGACAGCACCGGCAAACTGACTCAGGTCAGCACCCCGGATCCTGCGAACCCTGGTACGCCGATCATCAGCAGCGACCTGAAACTCACTGGCTGGGTGCCGGGTACCGTGACCAACGGTGTATGGACTGCCAACGGCGCTTCGGCGAACCCGGCCGGCATCACCATCTCCATGGCCAAGACCACTCAGTACAACGCTGACACCGCGCGATCGATCCCGACTCAGGATGGCTACGCCACCGGCCAGATCACCAACCTGACCATCGATGGCACCGGTACGCTGTTCGCCAACTTCAGCAACAACCAGAGCAAGGCCATCGGCCAGGTTGCACTGGCCAGCTTCACCAACGAACAGGGCCTGCAGCCGATTGGTGGTACCAGCTGGAAAGAGACCTACGCTTCGGGTATCCCGGGCTACGACGCACCGGAAACCGGTACTTTGGGTTCGGTTGTTTCGAACTCGCTGGAAGAGTCGAACGTTAACCTGACCAACGAGCTGGTTGATCTGATCAAGGGTCAGAGCAACTATCAGGCGAACGCCAAGACCATTTCGACTCAGAGCACCATCATGCAGACCATCATTCAGATGACCTGATTTCTGGTTTTGGCTGGTTAAGGAGCCCCTCTTTTTGAGGGGCTTTTTTTGTCTTGGATTTGGGGGGATCGTTATTTCAAGCTGGCGCATCTCTTGAGAACAGCTCGTTCGGTTCCCATTCCCTCAGGAAGAGGGGAGGGCTGAGGGCCGCTTTTGACTTTTTCGCGGGCAAAAGAAAACCCCCGACAAACCAGAAGTCTGTCGGGGGGTTCTCGGATCGGGCGTTTCGCAACGCCCGATTCAGCTCAGCTTATTGGCAAGCTTCGCAATCCGGCTCGTCAATGGCGCAGGCCTTCGGTACTGGAGCCGGGCCGGCAGGGGCTGCCAGGACCGAGTCGTCACCGTGGTTGCCGCCGCTGGATACAGCGTTCAGCTTGCCGGTGTTGATGGTCGACTTTTCGGTGCTGGTCGCGGCCAGGGCACGGAGGTAGTAGGTGGTTTTCAGACCACGGTACCAGGCCATGCGGTAGGTCACGTCCAGCTTCTTGCCCGATGCGCCGGCGATGTACAGGTTCAGCGACTGCGCCTGGTCGATCCACTTCTGACGACGGCTGGCGGCGTCAACGATCCACTTGGTGTCCACTTCGAACGCGGTCGCGTAGAGCTCTTTGAGTTCTTGCGGGATGCGCTCGATCTGCTGAACCGAACCGTCGTAGTACTTCAGGTCGTTGATCATGACCGAGTCCCACAGACCGCGAGCCTTGAGGTCGCGAACCAGGTACGGGTTGATCACGGTGAATTCGCCCGACAGGTTCGATTTCACGTACAGGTTCTGGTAGGTCGGTTCGATCGACTGCGATACGCCGGTAATGTTGGCGATGGTCGCGGTCGGTGCGATGGCCATGATGTTCGAGTTGCGGATGCCTTTCTGTACACGGGCGCGAACCGGTGCCCAGTCCAGGGACTCGGTCAGGTCGACGTCGATGTACTTCTGGCCACGGGCTTCGATCAGGATCTGTTGCGAATCCAGCGGCAGCACGCCTTTGGACCACAGCGAGCCCTGGAACGTCTCGTACGAGCCGCGCTCGTCGGCCAGGTCGCAGGAGGCCTGGATCGCGTAGTAGCTGACCGCTTCCATCGACTTGTCGGCGAACTCGACGGCAGCTTCGGAGCCGTAAGGGATGTGCTGCAGGTACAGCGCGTCCTGGAAGCCCATGATGCCCAGACCGACCGGACGGTGGCGGAAGTTGGAGTTCTTCGCCTGCGGTACCGAGTAGTAGTTGATGTCGATCACGTTGTCGAGCATGCGCACGGCTACATCGATGGTGCGCTTGAGCTTGGCGGTGTCCAGCTTGCCGTCGACGATGTGGTTCGGCAGGTTGATCGAGCCCAGGTTGCAGACCGCGATCTCGTCCTTGTTGGTGTTCAAGGTGATCTCGGTGCACAGGTTCGAGCTGTGAACCACGCCGACGTGCTGCTGCGGGCTGCGCAGGTTGCACGGGTCTTTGAAAGTCAGCCACGGGTGGCCGGTTTCGAACAGCATCGACAGCATCTTGCGCCACAGGTCTTTGGCCTGGATGGTCTTGAACAGCTTGATCTTGCCCGGGTATTCGGTCAGGGCTTCGTAGTACTCATAGCGCTCTTCGAAGGCCTTGCCGGTCAGGTCGTGCAGGTCCGGTACTTCGGACGGCGAGAACAGGGTCCACTTGCCGTCATCGAAGACGCGCTTCATGAACAGGTCAGGGATCCAGTTGGCGGTGTTCATGTCGTGGGTACGACGACGGTCATCACCGGTGTTCTTGCGCAGCTCGATGAACTCTTCGATGTCCATGTGCCAGGTTTCCAGGTAGGCACACACAGCGCCTTTGCGCTTGCCACCCTGGTTAACGGCAACGGCGGTGTCGTTCACCACTTTCAGGAACGGAACCACGCCTTGGGATTTGCCGTTGGTGCCCTTGATGTACGAACCCAGTGCACGAACCGGCGTCCAGTCGTTGCCCAGGCCACCGGCAAATTTCGACAACATGGCGTTGTCGTGGATCGCGTGATAGATGCCCGACAGGTCATCCGGAACGGTGGTCAGGTAGCAGCTCGACAGCTGTGGACGCAGGGTACCGGCGTTGAACAGGGTCGGAGTCGAAGCCATGTAGTCGAACGAGGACAGCAGGTTGTAGAACTCGATCGCACGGTCTTCTTTCTGCTTCTCTTCGATCGCCAGGCCCATGGCCACGCGCATGAAGAAGATCTGCGGCAGTTCGAAACGCACGCCATCCTTGTGGATGAAGTAGCGATCGTACAGGGTCTGCAGGCCCAGGTAGGTGAATTGCTGGTCGCGCTCGTGGTTGATCGCCTTGCCCAGTTTTTCCAGGTCGAAGTCGGCCAGCACAGGGTTCAGCAGTTCGAACTCGATACCTTTGGCGACGTAGGCCGGCAGTGCCTTGGCGTACAGGTCGGCCATCTCGTGGTGGGTCGCGCTCTCGGCGACGCCCAGGAAGCCCAGGCCTTCGGCACGCAGGGTGTCCATCAGCAGACGGGCGGTCACGAACGAGTAGTTCGGCTCACGCTCGACCAGGGTACGCGCGGTCATCACCAGTGCGGTGTTGACGTCGTTCAGGGCCACGCCGTCGTACAGGTTCTTCAGGGTTTCGCGCTGGATCAGGTCGCCGTCGACTTCGGCCAGGCCTTCGCAGGCTTCGGTGACGATGGTGTTCAGGCGGCCCATGTCCAGTGGCGCGAGGGTGCCGTCGGCGCGGGTGATGCGGATCGACGGGTGCGCTTGCACCGGTGCTTCGGCGGTGGTGCGGGTGGCGCGTTCCTTGGAACGGGCGTCGCGGTAGATCACGTAGTCGCGAGCCACTTTCTGCTCGCCGGCACGCATCAGGGCCAGTTCGACCTGGTCCTGGATTTCTTCGATGTGGATGGTGCCGCCCGATGGCATGCGACGCTTGAAGGTCGCGGTGACCTGTTCGGTCAGGCGGGCAACGGTGTCGTGGATTCGCGACGAGGCGGCAGCGGTGCCGCCCTCAACTGCGAGAAACGCTTTGGTGATAGCGACGGTGATCTTGTCATCGGTGTAAGGAACGACAGTGCCATTACGCTTGATCACACGCAGTTGACCTGGCGCGGTGGCTGCCAGATCCGAATTCGAATCGGCGGCCTGCGGCAAGGTGCCCTGCGGGTTCTCGCGAGTTGTGTCGGTTTGCATGGGGGGTGATCTCCACATTCTCTATGTTTGTTTGGGCACCATCATGGTGCTCACCGTTCTGGTCCGAAGCACTACAGCCGACGGGCGTCGGGCATAACAACTTCGGACCAGTAGGAAAAAGGCTAATGAAGCCGCATCCTTGCCGAAGTTTTTGGCCGCGAGCCAAGGCTCGAGCCGAATTACTTCTCGGGTGACAGTAATGACTGCAACACCCGTACCGTTCCAGTCGTTTCCAACCTGAAAAACGGTGCCATCCGCAAGTGCGGTTTGGGCTTTGAAAAACTTGCTTGGTTCAACCGGAAACCAGCAATAAAGCGCTTGAGTTTCAGGTCTGAAATGTGGTTGGGCTCTAAAACGGAAAACCCTATATGTAGGGGCTTCCCTTGCGCCGCGCTACAAGATAATGCGTTTCGAGGGGGCTTGCAACGTACGAGCTGTGGATAAACCTGTGCGTAAATTGTGTAAGAAACCAGGAAAACCCGTGTAGGCCGCGAACCTGCTGAGCTAGACCGTTTGTCACTGTTTTTTCGCCGGGAAAAACGCTTCAGCGGAATTTTGAGGGCGCGAACCCTATCACAAAAATCCGCCTTGTCCGAACGCATTTACCGACTTGTGTTCTGGCTGTACGCCGTTTATACAATCGGCCCGTGCGCACGCATTCTTATCCTCCTGAAAGATGACAAAAAGACGGGAGGATCCTTCCTTTATAAGCAGCATCGGCAAGCAGAGGTCACCCGTGGAGCAAGAAGCCTGGCAGGTATTGATAGTCGAGGACGACCAGCGTCTGGCCGAACTGACCCGTGAATACCTGCAAGCCAACGGATTGCGCGTGGAGATCGAAGGCAACGGTGCACTGGCGGCGGCGCGGATCATCAAGGAACAGCCGGACCTGGTAATCCTCGACCTGATGCTGCCCGGCGAAGACGGACTGAGCATTTGCCGCAAGGTCCGTGACCGCTACGACGGGCCGATCCTGATGCTCACCGCGCGCACCGATGACGCCGACCAGATCCTTGGTCTCGACCTCGGCGCCGACGATTACGTGTGCAAACCGGTGCGCCCACGGCTGCTGCTGGCGCGGATCCAGGCGTTGCTGCGACGCAGTGACACACCGGAGCCATCGGCAGGCAATCCGCGTCGTCTGCAATTCGGCCCGCTGGTGGTGGACAACGCGTTGCGCGAAGCCTGGCTCAGTGACAGCGGCATCGAGCTGACCAGTGCCGAATTCGACCTGCTCTGGCTGTTGGTATCCAACGCCGGACGCATCCTGTCCCGGGAAGAAATCTTCACCGCGTTGCGCGGTATCGGCTACGACGGCCAGGACCGCTCGATCGATGTGCGCATCTCGCGCATCCGCCCGAAGATCGGCGACGACCCCGATCACCCGCGCCTGATCAAGACCGTGCGCAGCAAAGGTTATCTGTTCGTGCCGGAAGCCTGCGCAGACCTGCCGCTGTGAATTCGATCTTCCTGCGCATCTATGGCGGCATGTGCGCGGCGCTGATTCTGGTGGCGGTGCTCGGCGTGCTGGCACTGCACCTGCTCAATCAGGTGCGCAGCGAGCAATACCGCGAGCGTCTGGCCCATGGCACGTTTTCGCTGATGGCCGACAACCTGCAACCGATGAACGAAACCGAGCGCCATCGCGCCTTGCTGGTGTGGGAGCGCCTGCTCGGGATTCCGCTGGCGCTGAAGACCTTTGCCCAGACCGACCTCGACCTGACCCAGCGCACTCGGGTGCAGCGCGGGCAGGCGCTGGTCGAACAGACCGGCCCGCACGCGGCCAAGGTCTATCGACTGGTCAGCGACAAGGATCAACTGGTGCTGGTGGGCGAGGTGCAGCAGATCAGCGAGCAACTGGCACGGGCGACCATTTACCTGTTGGCCGATGAACTGGTGCGGGTGCCGGTGGGCGAGCAGCCCAAACGGCTGGCGCAATTGAAGGAAGACAAAGGCTTCGGTTTCGACTTGCGGCTGGTCACCGTCAGCGATGCCGACATGGACGAAGACCAGAGCCGTCGGGTGGCCGAGGGCGATACGGTGATGGCGCTGGGCAAGGGCGGCGATTCGATCCGGGTGTTCGCCGGCATGGTCGGCACGCCGTGGGTGCTGGAAATCGGGCCGCTGTATCAGATGAATCCGTACCCGCCGGAGTGGCTGGTGCTGATCGCCGCCCTCGGCCTGACCCTGATCGGCCTGATCGTCTATTTATTGGTGCGCCAGCTCGAGCGACGTTTGCGCGGGCTCGAAGCCGCCGCCACGCGCATCGCCAAAGGCAGCCTGGAAACCCGCGTACCGGCCCGGGGTGCCGACTCGGTGGGCAAACTCGCAGCGGCTTTCAACGGCATGGCCGAGCACTTGCAGCAGTTGCTCGCCATCCAGCGTGAACTGGTGCGCGCGGTGTCCCACGAATTGCGCACGCCGGTGGCGCGCCTGCGTTTCGGTCTGGAGATGATCGGTTCGGCCACTACCCCGCAGGCGCTGGAAAAATACCGCGAGGGCATGGACCACGACATCGAAGACCTCGACAAACTGGTTGATGAAATGCTCACCTACGCCCGGCTGGAGCAGGGTTCGCCGGCGCTGACGTTCCAGCGCATCGATCTGGATGCACTGGTCAATCAGGTGATTGAAGAGTTGGCGCCTCTGCGCGCCGAGGTCACAGTGCAACGCGGTCTGTGCCTGTCAGCGGCGGATTGCGATGATGCGTGGGTCGAGGCCGAGCCGCGCTACCTGCATCGCGCCTTGCAGAACCTGGTGAGCAACGCCATGCGCCATGCACGTTCGAAGGTCACGGTCAGTTATCAGGTCGGGCAGATGCGCTGTCGGGTGGATGTCGAGGACGACGGACCCGGTGTGCCGGAAACTGCCTGGGAGAAAATTTTCACGCCGTTCCTGCGCCTGGACGACAGCCGAACTCGGGCGTCCGGCGGGCACGGGCTGGGTCTGTCGATCGTGCGGCGGATCATCCACTGGCACGACGGCCGGGCACTGATCGGCAAGAGCAAGAGCTTGGGCGGGGCGTGTTTCAGCCTGAGCTGGCCGAGGAATCAGGAGCGGCGCTGAATCTTGCATTGGTCAAGCTGACCCTTTCGCGTACAAGCTCGCTCCTACAGGTCAGCGCGCTTCAGGGTGGGAGCGCGCTTGCTCGCGAAAGGGTGATTCCAAATAAAACAAACCTTCAGGCAGGAATGCTGACCAGACTCAGCAACTGGCCGTCCTGCACGCTGAATTGCGCATCGAGTTCCGTGCCGTTGCGCCATTCGCCGGACAGATCTGTCAGCAACCGCAGCCGCACCTGACCCTGTTCATTCCACTCCAGCATTTCGGCGTGTTCGAAATAGAAGCGCTGCTGCACGATCGGGTACAGCGCCTTGAACAGGCTTTCTTTTACTGAAAAGGTCAGGGTCACCCAAAGCGCGATCTGATCCCGGGAAGCGGCGGCCATGCGCTGCATTTCCGGCGGGGTCAGGATCTCTCCGGCCAGTCGCTCGGCGCGTTCGGCGTTGAGCAGGTTTTCCAGGTCCATGCCCAGCCCGCGCCAGTGCTGTTTGTTGGCGACAATCGCCGCCGCACGACCGGTGCTGTGGGTGATCGAGCCGCAGATGTGCGCCGGCCATACCGGTGCACGATCTTCACCGATCGCCGGAACGCTGCTTGTGCCTTCCAGCTGCAGCAACGCCGCCCGGGCGCAAATCCGCCCGGCGAGGAATTCCGCCTGCCGCTTGGCCACCGAACGCTGGATACTCGACGGCGGCTCGATGGCGCTGCGGCGAAAGTCATCGCCGAGCAATTGCGACGGGTCGAAATGGGTGCTCAGAAACGCGGTGTCGGGCAATGCGGTCGGCAGCGGCCAATGGGCATCGAGCGGGGTGCAGCAGGCGGGGAGGAAAGGGTTGGCAGTCATGTCGGGCATTTTGCCGGGTTGTCTTCGGGCTGGATAGTGCCGACATGATCGTCCCCACGTCGAGGCGTCGAACCGTCCGCGTGGGAATGCCGTCCGGGACGCTCCGCGTCCCTTCGCCGTGTGACGCAGAGCGTCACTGTATGCATTCCCACGCGGAGCATGGGAACGATCAGCAACAGGGGTTCAGCCAAAGATTTTCTTGAAGAACGCCTGCATGTCCGCCCAGGATTTTTCATCGGCAGCCTTGTTGTAGCCGATATCCGGGCCACCGTGATCGCCGTGGCTCAGGCGATCCGCATCGGGGTTGCTGAAGCCGTGCTTGGCGCCCTCGAGGCTGACAAATTGATAGTCGGCGCCGGCCTTGTCCATTTCCGACTTGAACGCCGTGACGTTGTCCGGGGTGACCATGCTGTCCAGCGCGCCGTGCTCGACGAGGATTTTCGCCTTCACGCTGCCCGGCGCAGCTGGCGTCTTGGTGGCCAGCGCTCCGTGGAAACTCACCACGCCGGCCAGCGGCACACCCTGACGCGCCGCATTCAGCACCACGCCACCGCCGAAGCAGTAACCGATGGCGGCGATTTTATCCTTGTCGGTCTGCGGCTGTTTCTTCAACAGATCCAGCCCGGCCTGAAAGCGCTTGCTGGCCGCATCGGCGTTTTGCGTGGCGGCTTGCATGAAGGCCATCGCGTCTTTCGGGTGCTCGGTGTTCTTGCCCTCACCGTACATGTCGATGGCCAGCGCGCTGTAGCCAAGCCCGGCGAGATCCCGGGCGCGGCGCTTGGCGTAGTCGTTCAGTCCCCACCATTCATGCACCACCACCACGCCGGGGCGCGGGCCCTTGATCGCGTCGTCGTAGGCGTAATAACCGATCAGCTTTGTGCCGTCGGCACTCTGATAGGGGATTTCCTCGGTCTTGATCGCAGCCTGGCTGAGGCCGCTGAAGACGAGCAGGGCGAGGGTCAATAGCAGGCGCATGATCGGGTCTCCGGACAATAAAGGGTCAAAACAGCCTAGTTCATTTCATTCAGGCCAGGTTCAGAGAGCGTTCAGGGGCGGTACAGGGGAGGGTCAGTAACCTTGCGCCATACCCGAAGAGCACAACTGAGAGGAACACTCAATGACTCGTTTAAATAAACTGCTGCTGGCTTTCACTGTCATGAGCGCAAGCATCGCTGCCCATGCCGACACCACCACCAACTTCGCCGGCCTGACCTTTGGCCAGACCAGCGACAAGATCAAGAAATCCAACGCCCTGAACGACAACCTCGGCCACCCGGATGCCACCGCGGCCATCGACGGCAACAACACCTACGGCCTGCGCCTGGGTCAGCAAAACAGCCAGGGTCGCTACTACGCCACCTACGACAACGTGTCCGGCTCGCACAATGGCATTAAACTGCGCCAGGAAAACCTGCTGGGCAGCTACGATCTGTTCTACCCGGTGGGCGGCAGCACCAAGCTGTTCGGCGGTGCGACCGCGGGCCTGACCAAGCTGACCCAGGATTCGCCGGGCTACAGCCGCGACAGTGACATCGGTTACGCCGTCGGCGGCCAGTTCGGTGTGCTGCAGCAAGTCTCGCAGAACACCTCGGTCGAACTCGGTTACCGTTACCTGCGCAGCAACGCCAGCACCGAGATGAAAGAGAGCGGCGGCAGCAAGCAAGGCTCGCTGGACTTGACCAGCAGCGCCCAGACTTACCTGTCGGCCAACTACGCTTTCTAAGCGATTGGCGTCAGGCCCGCGCCGGGTCGTCCTTCGAGGGGCGACCCGGCGCAGCCATGTGAGGCGAAAGCCTTTGGAGTTGTCGATTTACCCGGGAGAGCGTCATGAAACTGTTGGTCGTCGAAGATGAAGCGCTGTTGCGCCATCACCTGCAAACCCGCCTGACGGAGAGTGGTCATGTGGTCGAGTCCGTGGCCAACGCCGAAGAAGCGTTGTACCAGACCGGGCAATTCAACTTTGACCTGGCGGTGATCGACCTCGGCCTGCCGGGCATGGGCGGGCTCGACCTGATCCGCCAGTTGCGCTCGGGCGGCAAGACCTTTCCGATCCTGATCCTCACCGCGCGCGGCAACTGGCAGGACAAGGTCGAAGGCCTGGCCGCCGGCGCCGACGATTACGTGGTCAAGCCGTTCCAGTTCGAAGAACTCGAAGCGCGGCTCAATGCGTTGCTGCGCCGCTCCAGCGGTTTCACCCAGTCGACCATCATCGCCGGCCCGCTGTTGCTGGATCTGAATCGCAAGCAG
The DNA here is from genome assembly GCF_056626735.1 of Pseudomonas sp. 1. Taxonomy (NCBI): domain Bacteria; kingdom Pseudomonadati; phylum Pseudomonadota; class Gammaproteobacteria; order Pseudomonadales; family Pseudomonadaceae; genus Pseudomonas; species Pseudomonas sp. 1. Next base: position 263,709 of record NZ_JBWXMQ010000002.1, read on the forward strand.
GCAACCCTCGACGAGCAACCGCTGGCGCTGACCGCCTACGAATACCGGATCCTCGAATACCTCATGCGCCATCACCAGCAGGTGGTGCCCAAGGATCGGCTGATGGAGCAGTTGTACCCGGATGACGACGAGCGCGATCCGAACGTGATCGAAGTGCTGGTCGGCCGTCTGCGCCGCAAGCTCGAAGGCCCGGCCGGGTTCAAGCCGATCGATACCGTGCGCGGCCTCGGTTACCTGTTCAATGAGCGCTGCACTTGATCCGTTCCCTTCGCGTCCGGCTGATGCTCGCCGCCACCACCCTGGCGGTGTTGTTCATGCTCGCGTTGCTCCCGGCAATGCAGGGCGCGTTCAGCCTGGCGTTGCAGGACTCGATCGAGCAGCGGCTGGCGTCCGACGTCACTACGCTGATCTCCGCCGCGCGGGTTGAAAACAACCACCTGATGATGCCGGCACAGTTGCCCGACGAGCGCTTCAACCTTACGGACAATCGCCTGCTCGGCTACATCTATGACCGCGAAGGGCATCTGGTCTGGCGTTCGAAGGGCACACAGGAAGAGAAGATCAACTACACGCCGCGCTACGACGGCCTCGGCAACGAGTTCGCGCGGATCCGCGAGGCCAACGGTCAGGAATTCTTCGTCTACGACGTTGAGGTCAAACTGCTCGGCGGCAAGAGCGCGGCCTTCAGTATCGTGGCCCTGCAACCGGTGCGCGAGTACGAAACCACCCTCGAAGGTCTGCGGGAAAATCTCTACCTCGGTTTTGGTGCGGCGCTGTTGGTGCTGCTCGCCTTGCTGTGGATCGGCCTGACCTGGGGCCTGAAAGCCTTGCGCCGGCTCAGTCAGGAACTCGACGAAATCGAGGGCGGAACCCTCGAAAGCCTCAGCGAACAGCACCCGCGCGAACTGCTGCGCCTGACCGGTTCCCTCAACCGCCTGCTGCACAGCGAACGCCAGCAGCGCAGCCGTTACCGCGACTCCCTCGACGATCTGGCCCACAGTCTGAAAACCCCGCTGGCGGTGTTGCAAGGCGTCAGCGAAGACATGGCCCAGCGCCCCGAAGACCGCGATCAGGCCTGGGTGCTGCAAACCCAGATCGAACGCATGAGCCAGCAGATCGGCTACCAGTTACAGCGCGCCAGCCTGCGCAAAAGCGGTCTGGTGCGCCATCAGGTGCGCCTGCGCCCGGTGCTGCAAAGCCTGTGCGACACGCTGGACAAGGTCTACCGCGACAAACACGTGCGCGTTGCCTTCGATCTGCCGGAGCACTGTTATGTGCCGATCGAGCAGGGCGCCTTGCTGGAAATGCTCGGCAACCTGCTGGAAAACGCCTATCGCCTGTGCCTGGGCGAAGTGCGCGTCAGTGTGCGTGAAAGCCATTCCGGAAGCGAACTGTGCATCGAAGACGACGGCCCCGGCGTACCACCGGATCAGCGCGCAAGGATTCTCGAACGCGGCGAGCGTCTGGACCGTCAGCATCCGGGGCAGGGGATCGGGCTGGCGGTGGTCAAGGACATCATCGAGAGCTACAACGCCAAGCTGACGCTGGGGGACTCGCCGATGGGCGGGGCGGCGTTCAGGATTCATTTTCCGGCGGTGTGACGGCTTACTGCTCCTGCGCCCGATAAGCCCCCGGCGTCAGCCCTGTCCATTTCTTGAACGCCCGATGAAACGCCGACGGCTCGGAAAACCCGAGCTGTTCGGCGATCTGTTGCAACGACAGATCCGCCCGCCCGAGGTGATAAATCGCGATGTCCCGCCGCAACTGATCCTTCAATTCCTGAAAACTGGTGCCTTCTTCGCGTAGGTGCCGGCGCAGGGTTTGCGGGCTGATGTGCAGGTGCGCCGCCACCGCTTCGAGGTCCGGCCAGCGTGCGCTGTCGTGGCTGAGCAAGCGCCGCAGCCGGCTGCTCAGGCTGTTGCCGTCGTCCGGGCGGGACAGCAGGTCGGCGGGGGAGCGTTCGAGGAAATGCTTGAGGGTGCGTTCATCCTGCAACAGCGGCATTTGCAGATAACGGCTGTGAAACACCAGGCTGCTTTGCGCTGCCGAAAATTCCAGCGGACAGGAAAACAGCAGATCGTATTCCGCCCCGTGCGCCGGTTTCGGGTAGCTGAAACTGGCCTGCTCCAGGCGAATCCGCTGGCCGATCAGCCAACTGCCCAGGCGATGCCAGATCACCAGCAGGCTCTCGCTGAGAAAGTGATCCGGATCCCACAATTGCGCATCGTCGAGGCTCAGGCGCACCCATTCGTCTTCACGGCTCAGGGTCAGGCGCGGGGCTTCGGGGAATAGGCTATAAAACAATAAGCCGCGTTGCAGAGCCTTCTCCAGGCTGCGGCAATGAATGATGGCGTGGCACATCATGGCGAAGCTGCCGGGTTTGCTCGGCGCGTTGCCGAAACCCAGGTATTCGTCGTCCAGGGCCAGCCAAAGGTTCTGGATCAGTTGGGTGAATTGCTCCGGGGCGATCCGCGCGCGCGGCTCGTCGAGCAGTTCGGGGCTGATGCCCAGTTGCTGCAGCAGGTCCGAATAGTCGTAACCGGAGCGCCGTGCGCCACCGAGGGCGGCGCGGGCGAAATGACTGGCGATGGTGCGTTCACGCATGAGCGGCAGATCCTTCCTCTGGCGACCGATGGTAGCGGCTGCCTTTGATCGGTAACAAGGCGGATTTCCGCCAAATTGTAGGACGAGGTCGGGCGAGTTGGCGGAAATCCGCCACACTTGAGTCACCGAACGGTGACACAAAAAAACCTGTATCCCCTGATATCAAAAGGCTTCCAGCGATTTGCACCAAAGTGGCACGACGTTTGCGATAAGAGCGACAGAAGCGTGCGCCGAGCCGGTCCGGAAAGCGCCGTTCGACACAACAAATCCCTCCAGTGCAGGAGGGTTCGCAATTCAAGTGTCGCGTACAACAGATGGATGTTGCCGCGCGGGACTCTTGAGGAACTTTGCAATGACGACTCGTCAGCCACTGTACAAATCCCTGTATTTCCAGGTGATCGTCGCAATCTGTATCGGTATCGCGCTCGGCCACTACTACCCGCAGTTCGGCGTGGCCGTAAAGCCGCTGGGTGACGGGTTCATCAAATTGATCAAAATGATCATCGCCCCGATCATCTTCTGCACCGTGGTCAGCGGCATCGCTGGCATGCAAAGCATGAAATCGGTCGGCAAGACCGGCGGTTATGCACTCCTGTATTTCGAGATCGTTTCGACCATCGCCCTGCTGGTCGGTCTGATCGTGGTCAACATCGTGCAACCGGGCAACGGCATGCACGTCGATGTCAGCACGCTGGACGCCTCCAAAGTGGCGACCTATGTGCAACAAGGTGCTGACCAGAGCGTCGTCGGCTTCCTGCTCAACGTAATCCCGAACACCATCGTCGGCGCGTTCGCCACCGGTGACATCCTGCAAGTGCTGATGTTCTCGGTGATTTTCGGTTTTGCCCTGCACCGTCTGGGCGCCTACGGCAAGCCGATCCTGGACTTCATCGATCGCTTCGCCCACGTGATGTTCAACATCATCAACATGATCATGAAGCTCGCGCCGATCGGTGCCTTTGGTGCGATGGCGTTCACCATCGGTGCCTATGGTGTCGGTTCGCTGGTGCAGCTGGGTCAACTGATGGCCTGCTTCTACATCACCTGCCTGGCGTTCATCCTGATCGTGCTGGGTGGCATCGCCCGCATGCACGGTTTCAGCGTGCTGAAGATGATCCGCTACATCCGTGAAGAACTGCTGATCGTGCTGGGTACTTCCTCTTCGGAATCGGTACTGCCACGCATGCTGATCAAGATGGAGCGTCTGGGCGCGAAGAAATCGGTAGTGGGTCTGGTGATCCCGACCGGTTACTCGTTCAACCTCGACGGTACCGCGATCTACCTGACCATGGCGGCCGTGTTCATCGCCCAGGCGACCGACACCCACATGGACATCACTCACCAGATCACGCTGCTGGTGGTGTTGCTGCTGTCCTCCAAAGGCGCAGCCGGTGTGACCGGTTCTGGCTTCATCGTACTGGCGGCCACTCTTTCGGCGGTAGGTCACCTGCCGGTGGCCGGTCTGGCGCTGATCCTGGGTATCGACCGCTTCATGTCCGAAGCCCGCGCCCTGACCAACCTGGTCGGCAACGCCGTTGCCACCATCGTTGTGGCCAAGTGGGTCAAGGAACTGGACACCGACGTGCTGGATGCCGAGCTGGCGTCGGGCGGTCGCGGTATTGCCGATACCCGGCCTGAAGATGACCTGGGCGTGGCCGAAGGCCCGACCCCGAGCAATGTGAAGTAAGCATCGCTTGCCTGGAAAAACCCGCTTCGGCGGGTTTTTTCTTGTCTGCTGTTTGAGCGCAACGGTCAGCGCAACTGATGGATCCGGTAATTGCCCCATCGCCGATGGCTGCCTAGGCTGCATGCATCGTTGATGGAGATCGCCCATGTCTGCACCGCTGGCCTCACTGAAGATTCTGGATTTCTCGACCCTGCTGCCGGGGCCTTTCGCCTCGCTGCTGCTGGCGGACATGGGCGCCGACGTGCTGCGCATCGAATCGCCGACCCGCCTCGACCTGGTGCGGGTCTTGCCGCCCCACGATCACGGCGTCTCTGCCAGTCACGCTTATCTCAATCGCAACAAACGCAGCCTGGCGTTGGATCTCAAGCAGCCCGAGGCGCTTGAGCTGGTCAAGCAGTTGCTGGCGGATTACGACATCGTGCTGGAGCAATTCCGTCCCGGTGTGATGGAGCGGCTGGGGCTGGGTTACGAAGCGTTGAAGGCAATCAATCCGAAGCTGATTTATGTGTCGATCACCGGTTACGGCCAGACCGGGCCGTACAAGGATCGCGCCGGCCACGACATCAACTATCTGGCGCTGACGGGGCTCTCCAGCTACACCGGGCGCGCCGACAGCGGGCCGTTGCCGCTGGGCATGCAGGTGGCGGATATCGCGGGCGGCTCGCTGCACGGGGTGATCGGCCTGTTGGCGGCGGTGATTTCCCGCCAGCAGACCGGGCAGGGCACCCATCTGGACGTGAGCATGACCGACTGTGCATTCAGCCTCAACGCCATGGCCGGTGCCGGGTATCTGGCGTGCGGCGAGGAGCCGGGCTGGGAAGAACAGATGCTCAATGGCGGCAGTTTCTACGATTACTACCGCTCCCGCGACGGGCGCTGGATGTCGGTGGGCAGTCTGGAGCCAGCCTTCATGCAGCAACTGTGCGCGGCACTGGGCCGGCCTGAGTTGGCGGCGCAAGGCTTGTCACCCAAGCCTGAGCAACAACGCGCGCTGAAGGACGCCTTGAAGGTCGAGTTCGAAAAGCATGATTTTGCCGAACTGTGCGAGCTGTTCGCCGGCATTGATGCCTGCGTCGAACCGGTGTTGAACCTTGGCGAGGCGGTGCAGCATCCGCAGTTACAGGCCCGGGAACTGGTGACGCAGGTGCCCCGTGGCGATGGTTCGACGCAGGCGCAGATCGCTTGCCCGCTGAAGTTCTCTGAAGCATTGCCGGCGCCGCGACATGTCGGCGCGGCGCTGGGGCAGCATACGGATCAGGTGTTGGGGGAGTTGGGGTTGAGCCCAGAGCGAATTGCCGGATTACGTGCTGCGAAAGTGGTTTTGTAGCTCGTTCCCACGCTCTGCGTGGGAATGCCGCCATGGACGCTCCGCGTCCACTGTGACGCAGAGCGTGGGAACGAGGTGGGGACTTACTCGACCCGCGTCTCGCCACTGAACACCAGCGTGTTGCGACAGCGCCGGCACAAATAGCGCCGACCTTGCCTGACCAGGCTATGACGCTGCGCCGAGAACGGAAAATCGCTATCCGCGCACGGGCATTTATAGATGTAGCGGGTCACGCTGCGGCGCTTGACTTCATAGGTATGGCAGCGATCCGGCGGCAACTCATAGACCCCGCGCATGATCAGTTGCCACTCCTCGCCATGGGGCTGGATGCGGTCGCCGAACAGTTGATGGGCGATCAGGTGTGCGACTTCGTGGGCCACGGTCTGCTTGAGGAAGTGTTCGGTGTTTTCCCGGTACAGCTGCGGATTGAAGCGCAGCAGATTCTCGTGCAAATGCGCGACCCCGGCTTTTTGCCCGCGCAGCTTGAGGCTCACCACGGGGCGTTTGAAAGGACGTTTGAAAAAGGATTCAGCGAGTTGGAAACAGTCTTCGACGCGGGTATTGAGTTGCTCGGGCATGCTTGATGGATCTCCAGAGGTTTGGAGTATGCCGCAACCGTCCGGTCTTGCGCATCGCCGGACTGCCGAATGGTCGCAACGTCTCTTTCAGGCATGAGAAGGCCGCCTTGCGGCGGCCTGTGTTGGCGGATCTTGTTCTTTTCGGCGTTGCAGCCAGCCAGTTGGTGGCTCTCTAATTGGTATAGACAGGCCCCACGCCCAGTCCCCAGACAATCACGGTAAACGCCATGATGGCGACCAGCACCACCAGACCCACCGCCAGCACCGAGCTGGAAAACAGGAAGCCCTCGTCGGACGGAATGTTCATGAAGGTCGGCAGCCCCACATACAACAGGTACACCGTGTAGCAGATAGCCGCCGTGCCGACGATCATCCCCAGCCACATGTGCGGATACAGCGCCGCCAGCCCGCCGACGAACAACGGTGTCGCGGTGTAGGTGGCAAATGCCACGCAACGGGCCAGGCTCGGGTTGGCGTCATAAGTGCGGGCCATCCAGTGCACAAAGGCACCCATGACCGCGACCCCGCCGAGCATCGCCAGGTACGACATGATCGTCATCCACAACGCGCTTTCGACGGTGAGCATCACCGGTGCGCGGTTGCCGATCACCCAGCCGACCTGAGTGGTGCCGATAAATGCCGAAACAGCGGGGATCGCCGCCAGAATCAGCGTGTGCGTCAGGTACATGTGGCTGATGCTTTCCTCTTGGTCGCCACGGATTTCCTTCCATTCCTGATCGGGGTGGGTAAAAAGTCCCACTACGTGATGGATCATGCCAGTCACTCCTCTCGTTATTGCCATCGCCCCCCAGCGGAGCGCGTACGGGCCAATGCGGCCGAGCAAATACAGGTCTTCAGATTGTGTGCGACCTTATGTCGCAGTATAGAAAGGTCTTAACCGCACAGGTGATAGGGGCTTAGAGCAAATCGCGCTGTAAAACCTCGGGGTAATCGCGTCGGGGTCTGTGCGAGCGGGCATTCGAGGGGGCGACAACCTGTGGCCACAACCTCGGTCTTTTTGCGTAAAATGCCCGCCTTTCGTCACACCTCACGGATTTCGCGTCATGGGCACTCTTACGGTCAACCAGAACAAACTGCAAAAGCGCCTGCGCCGCCTGGCCGGCGAAGCCGTCACCGACTTCAACATGATTGAAGACGGCGACAAGGTCATGGTCTGCCTGTCCGGGGGCAAGGACAGCTACACCATGCTCGACGTGCTGATGCACCTGCAGAAGGTTGCACCGATCAAGTTCGAGATCGTCGCCGTGAACATGGACCAGAAGCAGCCGGGTTTCCCCGAACACGTGCTGCCGGCCTACCTGAAAGAACTGGGCATCGAGTACCACATCGTCGAGAAGGACACCTACTCGGTGGTCAAGGAGCTGATCCCGGAAGGCAAGACCACCTGCTCGCTGTGCTCGCGCCTGCGTCGCGGCACGCTGTACACCTTCGCCGACGAAATCGGCGCGACCAAGATGGCCCTCGGTCATCACCGCGACGATATCGTCGAGACGTTCTTCCTCAACATGTTCTTCAACGGCAGCCTCAAGGCCATGCCGCCGAAGCTGCGCGCCGACGACGGCCGCAACGTGGTAATCCGTCCGCTGGCCTACTGCAACGAGAAAGACATCCAGGCCTACTCGGACTTCAAGCAATTCCCGATCATCCCGTGCAACCTCTGCGGTTCTCAGGAAAACCTGCAACGTCAGGTGGTCAAGGAAATGCTGGTGGACTGGGAGCGCAAGACCCCGGGCCGCACCGAGAGCATTTTCCGCAGCCTGCAGAACGTGATCCCTTCGCAGCTGGCTGACCGCAATCTGTTTGACTTCACCAGCCTGAAGATTGATGAAACCGCCGCTTCGCGATTCGTTAACGTCGTAAACCTGTAAACACCGTCACTGTGGGAGCGAGCTTGCTCGCGAAAGCGTCGTGTCAGCCGGCATCAACACTGGATGACACACCGCAATCGTCGGATCGCCACCCGGAACAAGCTCGCTCCCACATTGGTTTTTCGTTTCATCAAAAGGAGAGGGCATGCGCGACTACAAGTGGCTGCACGAATACTGTCTGAACCGCTTCGGTTCGGCGGCTGAACTGGAAGCCCATCTGCCTGTTCCCAAGACCCCGACGCAACTGCGCAAGATCAGCGACGACCGCTATCTCTCGACCATGGCCCTGCGGGTGTTCCGCGCCGGGCTCAAGCACAGCCTGGTGGACGCCAAATGGCCGGCCTTCGAAGAAGTGTTCTTCAAGTTCGACCCGGAAAAAGTCGTGCTGATGAGCGCCGAACACCTTGAGCGCTTGATGCAGGACGCGCGGATCATCCGCCACCTGGGCAAACTCAAAAGCGTACCGCGCAATGCGCAGTTCATTCTGGACGTCGAGAAAGAGAAGGGCAGTTTCGGTGCGTTGCTCGCCGACTGGCCGGTGACCGACATCGTCGGTTTATGGACGTACCTGAAAAAGCATGGCAGTCAATTGGGCGGCCTGTCGGCGCCACGCTTCTTGCGGATGGTCGGCAAGGATACCTTCGTGCCGAGCTACGACGTGGTGGCGGCGTTGAACGCACAGAAGATCGTCGACAAGGTGCCGAGCAGTCTGCGGGATCTGGCGACGGTGCAGAACGCATTCAACCAGTGGCATGAAGAGAGCGGTGGACGGCCGATGAGCCAGATTTCGATGATGCTGGCGTACACCGTCAATCATTGAGTTCAAAGCGATCGTTCCCACGCTCCGCGTGGGAATGCATAAAGAGACGCTCCGCGTCTCAGGGACGCAGAGCGTCCCGGGCGGCATTCCCACGCAGAGCGTGGGAACGATCTCGGAGATAGCGGTCTGTCAGGCGACGGAAACTTCGCCTTCGCCCGCCAGTTTGCGATTCAACTGATACCGCCACCGCACAAACAGCAACGCCGAGCAGAACACCGCCAGACTGGCGATCATCTCCAGCACGCCGAACAACTGCCGGCTCGGGTCATACGCCGCCAGTGCGCCCTTGATGAAATACAGATTCACCACAAAGCACATCCACGAGTGCCCGCGTGCGCTGCCCATGATCATGCCCGGTGCGAGCACGATCCACGGGATCAGCTCGATCAGCAGAATCACCCACGGCCGCGCGCCGTGCAGGTCGGCGAACACCAGGTAATACGCGGCGAGCAGTCCGGCCAGGGCGAAAAAGCACAGCAGACTGATCACCCGCATTGCTCGCACCCGTGGCTCCAGCCATTCGACGGCCGGCAGGACTTTCGGCTTTCTGGCCATCTCAGTTCCCCAGTTTCTGGGCCGTTTTGGCCAGACGTGCACCGAGGGCGCGGCACAGCGCCACTTCGTGTTGATCGAGACCACTTTTGCCATCGGCCCCGGCGTGATGGCTGGCGCCGTAAGGCGTGCCGCCGCCCTGGGTTTCCAGCAGCGCCGATTCGCTGTAGGGCAGGCCGGTGATCAGCATGCCGTGGTGCAGCAGCGGCAGCATCATCGACAGCAGAGTGGTTTCCTGCCCGCCGTGCAGACTGGCGGTGGACGTGAACACCCCGGCCGGTTTGCCGACCAGTGCGCCGGTCAGCCACAGGTTGCTGGTGCCATCGAGGAAATACTTGAGCGGCGCGGCCATGTTGCCGAAACGGGTCGGGCTGCCGAGGGCCAGGCCGGCACAGTTTTTCAGGTCATCCAGCGTGGCGTACAGCGCGCCTTCATCCGGAATGTCCGGCGACACCGCTTCGCACTCGGTGGAGATCGCCGGCACGGTGCGCAGGCGCGCTTCGAGGCCGGCCTGTTCGACACCACGGGCGATTTGCCGGGCCATCTCGTTGGTCGAGCCGCTGCGGCTGTAATAGAGAACCAGAATGTACGGCGCACTCACGGCAGCAGCTCCAGGATCTGCTCCGGTGGACGGCCGATGACGGCTTTGTCGCCGGCTTCAAGAATCGGTCGCTCCATCAGCTTCGGATGTGCGGCGATCGCGTCGATCAATTGTTTCTCGGTGAGACTGGCATCGGCCAGGTTCAGGGTCTTGTATTCGTCTTCGCCGGTGCGCAGCAGTTGCCGTGCGCTGATTCCCAGCTTGCCGAGCAAGGTCTTGATCTGCGCGGCGTCGAGCGGCGTTTCGAGGTAGCGCACCACGTTCGGCGTCAGGCCACGGGCTTCGAGCAGTTCGAGCGCACCACGGGATTTCGAGCAGCGCGGGCTGTGATAAAGCGTCAGATCGGTCATGGGCGGGTCGCTTCTTGCGTAGAGTGGCGGCTATTCTAACTGTGCAGCGCGCAATCCAGAACCTTGAGAGGCGATGGGTCGCAGGCGCATTCAATTTTGCACAAGGAACACGACATGACACGGGCACTGGCAGCGGCATTGACGATCATCGGGGCGTTGATGCTCGGGGGCTGCGGTAACGACTACGGCATCGACCAGAACGGGCAGAAAGTGGCGTCCGAGCGCCTCGACAAACAATGGGTCGTGCTCAACTACTGGGCCGAATGGTGCGGCCCGTGCCGCACGGAAATCCCGGAACTCAATCACCTGGCCGACGAACTCAAGGGCAAGAAGATCGGCGTGTTCGGGGTCAATTTCGACAACGTGCAGGGTGAAGAGCTGAAGAGCGCCAGCGAAAAACTGGGCATCAAGTTCACCGTACTGGCGCAGGATCCGTCGGAACTGTTCGAACTGCCGCGCAGTGAAGCCTTGCCGGTGACTTACATCATCGACAACAAGGGCAAGGTGCGGGAACAGTTGATGGGCGAGCAGACGGCGGCGGGAGTGATGGCGAAGCTTGAGGCGTTGCAGGCGACCAACTGATTCGCCTTGGCTGATCGTCGCTGATCGTTCCCGCGCTCCGCGGGGGAATGCATCCCGTGACGCTCTGCGTCACAGCGGACGCGGAGCATCCGGGGCGGCGTTACCACGCAGAGCGTGGGAACGATCAAATGCTGCGCGTGGGAATGGTCGAAGGATCAGCCTTCTTCCAGCCACCAGCGCAACGGCTTGCCTTCAGCCGGCCAGAAGCGCATCTGCTCGATCGGCGAAATGTCCCAGCGCTCCACGTGCTCCAGCGCCTGGAGGAAGCGCTGCTCCTGCTCCATCAGCGCCGGTGCGCAGAGTTTGCGGGTCTTGCCGATCTTGCCGAAGCTCAGCTTGTCGCCTTCCAGGGTGTACGGCGCGAACCAATGGTTGCAGCCGCCATTGCCATACGCCCGGCCATCATCGCCGAGGGTCACGGTCAGGTGGCTGTAGTCCATCAGCGGACGCTCGCCGATCCATTCAAGAATGTAGCTGCGGTTCTGTTGCAGTTGCACAGGCTCCGCGGCGCAACCCATCAGGCCGGCGCCGACAGCGGCGGTCAGGGCCAGGTGTTTCATCACGCCGGCTCCTGGCAGTTCGGGCACAGGTGCTTGTCGCCGACGGCTTTCCAGCCCAGTTCCGCGATGCGTGCGGTGGCGGCCGGTTTTTCCGCAGGCTTGCCCAACCTGGCGTCCACGGCGAATTCGAAGCTCAATTCCTTGGCGCAGCTGTCGCAGTTGACCTGCCAGGTGTGGATCGCCAGTTCACCGAACACCGGGCCGGTGGCCATGGCAGTCCATTGGCCTGGCGGATTGATCAGGTGGCGGACGGTGTCGACGGTCAGGCGCATGGACAAGTCCTTGCTGCCTTTGAGGGTCACGACCAGCACGTCGCCGATGCGAATCGAGCCACCATTGCCGGTGACCTGATAACGGCCCGGAACCAGGGCGCGGCATTCGGTGAGGGTGTGTTGCGGGTTCATCAGGGTGTAGCGAAAATCGTGTTCGACCATGGGTCCTCCAAATATGCGCGACATGCTAGCACGGGCTTGATTGCAGAATGATGCGCGCGTGCGACCTTCGATCCGGTTCAAATCGACACCGCAGTCGTGGCAAACTGCCGCCTTCATTTTCAAGGAACGGAACATGGCGCTGATCGAATGTTATGAATGCAAGCGGAGCATCAGCTCCGAAGCCACGGCGTGCATTCATTGCGGGGCTCCGCAGGCAGAGGCGCAGGCTCCTCACGCCGAAAAGGGCAAGTCGACGATTTCCTTTGGCAGCCTGCCGCGCAACAAGGCGGTGCCCGAGGCCTACGTTCCGCCACCGGCCCCCGAGCGGCCGAAGATAATGCCGGCCGCTGCAGGCCGCCGCCGTCGTTCGCAGCCGGTCGAGCCGGAGCTGAACCCGGACGGTTCGCGCCCGGTGGAAGGCTGGTTGAAGATCATGGCGTTCCTGATGCCGCTGGTGTTTGTCTGGTTCCTGCTGCGCAGCGGGCACTCCCTCAAACAACGTTTACTGGGATTCGGCTGGATGGCGCTGTTGATCCTGTGCGTGGCGATTACCCCGACGCCGCCTCCGGTCTGAGTCCGATCGCTCAGCCTTCGACCTGGTTCAGCGGCGTACCCGCCGCCCAGGTCGCGATGTTGTGCAGAGTTGTCGCGGCAATCGCGCCCAGCGCCTCATGGGTCAAAAACGCCTGATGTGCGGTGACGATCACATTGGGGAACGTCAGTAGCCGCGCCAACACGTCGTCCTGTAGCGGCAGGTCGGAACGGTCCTCGAAAAACAGCTGCGCTTCCTCTTCGTACACATCCAGTCCCAGATAACCGAGCTGGCCGTCCTTCAAGGCGTCGATCAGCGCCGGCGTGTCCACCAGACCGCCGCGCCCGGTGTTGATCAACATCGCCCCCGGTTGCATGTGCGCCAGCGAATCGCGGTTGATCAGGTGTTTGCTCTGTTCGTTGAGCGGGCAGTGCAGGCTGATGATCCGCGACTGCGCCAGCAGGTCCGGCAGGCTCAGGTAACGGGCGCCCAACGCTTCGACGTCAGGATTCGGATAAGGATCGTAGGCCAGCAGTTCACAGCCGAAGCCGTGCATGATCTTCGCGAAGGTCGCGCCGATCTGTCCGGTGCCGACGATGCCGACCGTTTTGCCCACCAGATCGAAACCGGTGAGCCCGTGCAGGCTGAAGTCACCTTCACGGGTGCGGTTGTAGGCGCGATGCAGGCGCCGGTTGAGGGCGAGGATCAATGCCACCGCATGCTCGGCTACCGCGTGGGGCGAGTAGGCCGGCACGCGCACGACGGCCAGCCCGAGGCGTTTGGCGACGGCCAGGTCCACATGGTTGTAGCCGGCCGAGCGCAGGGCGATCAGGCGTGTGCCGCCGGCAGCCAAGCGTTCCAGCACCGGCGCACTCAGGTCATCGTTGATGAACGCGCAGACCACCTCGTGATGTTCGGCCAGCGCCGCCGTGTCGACACTGAGCCGCGCCGGCTGAAAGTGCAGTTCGATCCCGGCCGGGCAGTCGGCGGCGAGGAAGCTGTCGCGGTCATAGGTCTGGCTGCTGAAAACGATCGTGCGCATGAAATCCTCCTGGAGCATCGACGCGGGCGCAAATCACCCGCGACAACTTTAGCCGCGTCGGCGTTGACCGGCATTGCCGTGGATCAGGCGCTGATCTTCGCCTGGGCCGCCAGGCGATTGATCGCCCGTTCCAGCTCGTCCAGCGCGGTCGAGGCCTTGGGGTCCTGCTGCTTGAGCAGGGTTTCGCTGCGCTGGCAGGCGGCGCGCAATTGCGGCACGCCGCAGTAACGGGTGGCGCCATGCAGGCGGTGCACCCGTTCAAGCAGGCCGTTCTGATCCTGATTGTCGCGGGCGGTGCGGATGGCTTCGCGGTCGGCCTCGAGTGAGGCCAGCAGCATTGCCAGCATGTCCGCTGCCAGATCGGCCTTGCCGGCAGCCAGACGCAGACCTTCTTCGTGATCGAGAATCGGCAGTTCCTGATTACCCAGCAGACTTTCGCCACCACGGTCCGGCGCCTGATTACGCAATGCCAGGCCGGTCCACTTCAGCACGACCTGCGCCAGTTGCCGCTCGCTGATCGGCTTGGTCAGGTAGTCGTCCATGCCGCTTTGCAGCAGCGCCCGTTTTTCATTGGCCATGGCGTGGGCGGTGAGGGCAACGATCGGCAGCGGCGTGCAGTGCCGCTCGCTTTCCCACTGGCGAATCGTCTCGGTGCTCTGGCGTCCGTCCATGCCGGGCATCTGCACGTCCATCAGCACCAGATCGAAGGTTTCGTTCTGCACCGCCTTGACTGCGGCGTAACCGCTTTCCACGGCCAGCACCTTGGCACCCATGTCTTCGAGCAGTGTTTGCACCAGCAACAGGTTGGCCGGGTTGTCGTCGACGCACAGCACTTTCGGCGCACGGCTCGACAACGGTTCGCCCGGTTCGCTGCGCGGCTGGCGCGGGTTGACCATGTCCGACAACGCCCGGCGCAGTTTGCGGGTGCAGGCCGGTTTCGACTGCAGCTGGCTGTGAGGGTTGGGCACCGAAAGGTGATACAGCGTCAGTTCGGTGGTCGGGCACAACACCAGCACTCGACAACCGAGGTGTTCAAGGTCCCAGATGTGCTGGTTGAGGCGTTCCGGCGGCATGTCGTTGCTGGTAATGCCGAGCACTGCCAGATCGATGGCCTGATCGGTCTGATGGGCACCGGTGACGCCATTGGTCAGGCTTTCCAGCGTATTGAACGGCGTGACGTCGAGGCCGCAATCCTCCAATTGATGCTGCAAGGCCTGACGCGCCAGTTCATGGTTTTCCAGTACCGCCACCCGACGCCCGAGCAATGGCGCGACGGGCAGGTCTTCGGCGTCGTCGCGGGTCTTGGGCAGGTTCAGGCTGATCCAGAACTCCGAGCCTTCGCCCGGCGTGCTGTCGACGCCGATTTCGCCGCCCATTTGCTCGATCAGACGTTTGGAAATCACCAGCCCCAGACCGGTGCCGCCAGGTTGGCGCGACAGGGAGTTGTCGGCCTGGCTGAAGGCCTGAAACAGTGCGCGTACGTCCTGGCTCGACAGACCGATGCCGGTGTCCTGAATACTGATACGCAGTTGCACGCTGTCGTCGTTTTCTTCTTCAAGCATGGCACGGGCGACGATGGTGCCTTCGCGGGTGAACTTGATCGCGTTGCTCACAAGGTTGGTCAGGATCTGCTTGAGGCGCAGCGGATCGCCGACCAGCGACAACGGCGTGTCGCGGTACACCAGACTCACCAGTTCCAGCTGCTTGGCGTGGGCCGCAGGGGCGAGGATGGTCAGGGTGTCCTGCAACAGGTCGCGCAGGTTGAACGGGATATGGTCGAGCACCAGTTTGCCGGCCTCGATCTTCGAGAAATCGAGGATCTCGTTGATGATCCCCAGCAGGCTGTCGGCGGACTTTTCGATGGTGCCCAGATAGTCGAGCTGGCGCGGAGTCAGCTCGCTTTTCTGCAACAGGTGGGTGAAACCGAGAATGCCGTTGAGCGGCGTGCGGATCTCGTGGCTCATGTTGGCGAGGAATTCGGATTTGATCCGGCTCGCTTCCAGTGCTTCCTTGCGGGCCAGGTCCAGCTCGATGTTCTGGATCTCGATGGTTTCCAGGTTCTGGCGTACGTCTTCGGTGGCCTGATCGACGCTGTGCTGCAATTCTTCGCGAGCGTTTTGCAAGGTGCCGGCCATGCGGTTGATGCCGGACGCCAGTTCATCCAGTTCCTGACTGCCCAGCGGCGGCAGGCGGGTTTCCAGGTGACCGTCCTTGAGCTGCGCGACGGCCTGTTTGATCTGGCTCAGCGGGCGGTTGATCGTGCGGCCCATGCGCAAAGCCAGTAACGCGGCGCCGGCCAGACCCGCGCCGATCAGCAGCAGGCTGGCGAACAGGCTTCGATAGCCGCGCAGTAACATGCCGTTGTGCGACAGCTCCAGTTCGACCCAGCCGAGCAGTCGGTCGGACTCTTCCGGGATCAGCTCGCCGGCGAGGTTGCGGTGTTTGCCGAAGACCGGCAGCAGATAGCGGGTGGCGTCGTTGCCGCTGCGTCGCAGCAAGTGCGCGCTGTCGCCGCTCGGCGCCTGGTTGAGCATGGTCGGGCCGGCGTGGGCGAGGGGAGAGCGGTCGGGCGCGAGGAAGGTCACGGCGCGCACGTCCGGTTGTTCGAGGGACTGGGTGGCGATGCGCTCGAGCAGTTCGGCATCGCCGTGGCCCATGGCCGGTGCCACCAGCGGCGCCAGTTGCTCGGCGATCATTTCGCCGCGCTGCATCAGTTGGGTCTGCAGGTCGGACTGCTGCGTCCAGGTGAAATACCCGCCCAGCACCAGTGCCATCAGGCTGGTCGGCAACAGGGTCAGCAACAATACGCGACCTTTGATTCCCAGTTTCTTGAGCACGCCTTTCTCCTGCATCCCGCTGATCGTTGACTCACACGTGCGTCCGGCACGCGGTATCGGCGCAGTGTAGCGATTTGCTTGCGGGCAATCTTGGGAAAAATGATGTCGCCGTCCTTCGCTCAAGCAGTGGTCATCTGTCCGACAGGTCAAGCTTGGGTTGCCGGGCGCCGGGCAATCTTGAATAATCGCCCAACTGAGAATTATTTGCAGATAGTCATGACTCCTGTCTCTATTGGCCAGCCCCGCATTCTTTCCATCGAAGACGATCCCGTTCTCGGTGCCTATGTCCATGAGCATCTGGGCCGCAGTGGCTTTCAGGTCACCTGGTGCCAGAACGGCAGCGAAGGCCTGAGCATCGCCCGGCGTCAGCCGTTCGATGTGGTGTTGATGGATATTCTGTTGCCGGGGCTCGACGGATTGAATGTCCTGACCCAACTGCGCCAGAGCCATTCCACCCCGGTGCTGCTGATGTCAGCCCTCGGTGCCGAAGCCGACCGCATCAGCGGATTCCGCCTCGGTGCCGACGACTATCTGCCCAAACCCTTCAGCATGGCCGAGCTGCATGTGCGGATCGAAGCGATCCTGCGCCGGGTCGCCCTCGACCGTCGCCCGGCGGCCATCGCTCCGGTGGTGCCGGTCGGCGGGCTGCGTTTCGACGATGAACAGTGCGAGGTGTTCTATTTCGATCAGCCCGCCGGACTGACCCGCAGCGAATACCGCCTGCTGGAAACCCTCGACCGCAACGACGAGGAAGTGCTGAGCAAGGCCTTCCTTTACCAGCACGTTCTTCAGCGCGGTTACGCAGCCCACGACCGCAGCCTCGACATGCACATCAGCCAGATCCGCCGCAAACTCAAATCGGTCGGTTACACCGAGCGGGAAGTGCGTACGGTGTGGGGCAAGGGTTACGTCCTGAGTGCCGTCGATGAAAGTGTCTGACCTGCCGGGCCGGCACTCGCTGTTCTGGAAACTCGCCTGCCTGCTGGTGGCGTTCTGTCTGCTGATGATCTGGCTGAGCTGGTCCTGGGGCTGGTACATGGAGCAGCGCAATCAGTTCCTCTCCGACGACGCCCGTCGCACCCTGAGCGGTTATGCCGCCGAGGCCGAGCGCGCGTGGCAGCAGGGCGAGCGCGATGGCATCGATAGCTGGCTGCAAGGCATGCAGCTGCGCGAAGCCGGTTGGGTCGGCGTGATCGGCAGCAATCTGCAGTCGCTGGGCAGCCAGCCGTTGAGCGCTCAAGAACTTCAGCGCCTGACCTTCCTGCGAGGCCTTGACTGGCCGATTCATAAAAAGGGCCGACCGTGGCTGCGGGTTCCGTTCCCCATGGATCCGACTGCTGGCAGTCTGGTGATCGAGTTGCCCGAGCGATTCCTGCCGGGGAAATACCGGGTGTTCTGGCGGGTCATCACCAACGGTGTGATTCCCGGCCTCTTTACGCTGCTGCTGTGCGTCGGTCTGTATCGTCTGCTGGTGGTGCCGCTGAACAATCTGCGCGAGCAGGCCAAGGCGTGGCGCGCCGATCAACTGAATGTGCGGCTGTCGAGCGGTATCACCCAGCGCCCCGATGAACTCGGTGAACTGGCCCGCGCCTTCGACTCGATGTCCGAACGCCTGCAATCCACCGTGGCCCTGCAACAGCAACTGCTGCGCGACCTGTCCCACGAACTGCGTACCCCCCTGAGCCGGTTGCGCGTCGCCAGTGAAAGCGAGCAGCAGTTGCAACCGTTGCGCGAGCGCATCGGTCGCGAAGTCGACGTGATGCAGCGTCTGGTGGAGGACACCCTGCAATTGGCCTGGCTCGACACCGAGCGCGCGCCGCTGCCGGACGAAGCGATCCAGATTCAGGCGCTGTGGGAAATGCTCACGGAAAATGCCTGCTACGAAAGCTGCTGGCCAGTGGGGCAGTTGCAGTGCGGCGTTGACGCTTGCTGCTGGGTGCGCGGCAATCTCAACAGCCTGGCCCAGGCTCTTGAAAACATTCTGCGCAATGCGATTCGCCATTCGCCACCCGGCGGCATCGTGCGGCTCGACGGCCGGCGGGATGGCGATTACTGGCACCTGTGGCTGGAGGACGAGGGCGGCGGCGTGGCCGAAGCTGATCTTGAGCGAATCTTCTCGCCGTTCATCCGACTCGACGGCTCGCGGCCGGGGGACGACGGGTTTGGTCTGGGACTGAGCATCGCGAGGAACGCGGTGCAACGCCAGGGCGGAACCCTGTGGGCCGAGAACGGCCCATCGGGATTACGCTTGAATCTGCGGCTGATGGCGGATGACAGTGCTGTCAGTCCCGACATCGTTGCTGGCAAGCCAGCTCCCACCATGGACATGGCCCGCCCGCCGATTGTGTGAGCGGCACAGGAAAGTCTCACCACTGGCGAGACTTTTAATGCTTATTCCAAGAAACCATAAGCACCACACTTTGCGTGATATGGCACGCGCAGGTTTGCCGGTATGATAGGCGCCCCCGCTGTCCGGATTGCGAAAAACGCCATGACCTTGCAGTACCCAACCATCGCCGATTGCGTCGGCAACACGCCGCTGGTGCGTTTACAGCGCCTGCCCGGTGTCACCAGCAACACCCTTTTGCTCAAGCTCGAAGGGAACAACCCGGCGGGTTCGGTAAAGGATCGTCCGGCATTGTCGATGATCACCCGTGCCGAGTTGCGCGGGCAGATCCATGAAGGCGATACGCTGATCGAAGCGACCTCGGGCAACACCGGGATCGCCCTGGCGATGGCCGCTGCGATCAAGGGTTACAAGATGATCCTGATCATGCCGGACAACTCCAGCGCCGAGCGTAAAGCGGCGATGACCGCTTACGGCGCAGAGCTGATTCTGGTCAGCCAGGAAGAGGGCATGGAAGGCGCTCGTGATCTCGCCCAGCGGATGGAAGCCGAAGGCCGTGGCAAGGTGCTGGATCAGTTCGCCAACGGCGACAATCCTGAAGCGCACTACACCACCACCGGCCCGGAAATCTGGCGTCAGACCCAGGGCTCCATCACCCATTTCGTCAGCTCCATGGGCACCACCGGCACCATCATGGGCGTGTCGCGCTACCTCAAGGAGCAGAACGACAACGTACAGATCGTCGGCCTGCAACCAATGGAAGGCTCGGCCATTCCCGGCATCCGCCGCTGGCCGCAGGAATACCTGCCGAAGATCTATCAGGCCGAGCGCGTCGACCGTATCGTCGACATGGCGCAAAGCGAAGCCGAGGACGTCACCCGTCGTCTGGCCCGCGAAGAAGGCATTTTCTGTGGCGTGTCCTCGGGCGGTGCGGTAGCAGCGATGTTGCGCCTGTCCAGGGAAGTTGAAAACGCGGTGATCGTCGCGATCATCTGCGACCGTGGCGACCGTTACCTGTCGACCGGCATTTTCGACGCGCCCAACTGATGGCCAGGCATGAGAGAGGCCTGCGCTTTCAGCCCACCGGCGGCAGCAAGGCCCCGCAAATCCCGACCGGCAAAAAGCAGCGCCTGAGCATCGAGCGCCTGGCCAATGACGGTCGCGGCATCGCGTTTTTCGAAGGCAAAACCTGGTTCGTCCTCGGCGCCCTCGCCGGTGAAGAGGTCGAAGCGCGGGTGCTCGGCGCCCACGGCAAAGTGGTCGAGGCGCGCACCGAACGCGTGTTCAGTGCCAGTGAATTGCGTCGTCCTGCACCTTGCCAGCACGCCGGACGCTGCGGCGGTTGCAGCGTCCAGCATCTGCCCCATAACGAACAGCTTGCCCTCAAACAGCGCATGCTCGCCGAGCAGTTGTCGCGAGTCGCCGGTGCCGAACCGGAGGAGTGGGCGGCGCCGTTGACCGGTCCCGAATTCGGCTACCGTCGCCGTGCCCGGATCGCCGTGCGCTGGGACAGCAAGGCCAAAAAGCTTGAAGTCGGTTTCCGTGCCGCCGGCAGCCAGGACATTGTCGCGATCAGCGAATGCCCGGTACTGGTACAGCCCTTGCAGCCGATCATGACCCGCTTGCCGGAGATGCTTCGTCGCCTGAGCAAACCTCAGGCGCTGGGGCATGTCGAATTGTTCAGTGGCTCGTCACTGGCCGTTCTGCTGCGTCACATGGCGCCGCTGTCCGACGCCGACCTGACGATCCTCAAGGATTTCTGCGCATTCCACGAAGCGCAACTCTGGCTGCATGGCGAAGGCGAACCGCAGCCGGTGGATGAGGCCCAGTCGCTCGGCTATCGCCTGGAGCAATGGGACCTGCAACTGGCCTACCGGCCGGGGGATTTCATTCAGGTCAATGCCGGTGTCAACGAGAGCATGGTCGCCCAAGCGCTGGACTGGTTGAAACCGACAGGCGATGAGCGCGTGCTCGATCTGTTTTGCGGTTTGGGCAATTTCGCTTTGCCGCTGGCGAAAGCCGCGTGTGAAGTGGTGGCGGTCGAAGGCGTGCAGACGATGGTCGATCGCGCGGCGGCAAATGCCGCTAGCAACAATTTGCATAACACAAAGTTTTTTCAGGCCGATTTATCCCAGCCTTTGACCGATGCTCAGTGGATCGGAAACGGCTTTTCTGCGGTACTCTTGGACCCACCGCGCGACGGTGCTTTCGAGGTGGTGCGCAAGCTGGCGACCCTGGGCGCCAAACGACTGGTGTACGTGTCGTGCAACCCTGCAACTCTGGCGCGCGATACGATCGAATTGATCAAGCAGGGCTACCGGTTAAAACGTGCCGGGATTCTCGATATGTTTCCTCAGACGGCGCATGTCGAGGCCATGGCGTTATTTGAAGCGAGCCAGGATGGCTCGTCTGATCCGACTGGTCGTCCGTAGCGCTCGTATTGGCCCCGCGAGCGCGAACGGGCATTGAAGGTCAGTGATTTGACGCATTGAATCTGCGTCGTAGGGAAGGTAAAGCAAGATGGTACAGGTGAGAGCACACCAGCCGATCAACACTGACGGCAGTATCAATCTCGAGGCTTGGCTCGATCATGCGGTCAGTGTCGATCTGGCACTGGATCGCGAAGCCTTGAAAGAGGCCTGCGAGTACGCTCGCCAGGCCGAGCAACAGTCCAATGCGGCGAAGAATCTCTGGGCCGAAGGCAGCGGCAGTTTCAGCACGGGCCTTGAGATCGCGGAAATTCTCGCCGACCTCAAGCTTGATCAGGATTCGCTGGTCGCGGCGGTGCTTTACCGTGGCGTGCGCGAAGGCCAGATCGAGCTGTCGGCGGTCAGCCAGCGCTTCGGCCCGGTGGTCGCCAAGCTGATCGACGGCGTGCAGCGCATGGCCGCAATCAGCGCCAGTCTCAGCCCGCGCCAGTCGATGGTGATGGGCACCCAGGGTCAGGTGGAAAACCTGCGCAAGATGCTGGTGGCGATGGTCGACGACGTGCGCGTCGCGCTGATCAAGCTCGCCGAACGTACCTGCGCGATCCGCGCGGTGAAAACCGCCGACGACGAAAAACGTAACCGGGTCGCCCGGGAAGTGTTCGATATCTATGCGCCGCTCGCGCATCGACTCGGCATCGGTCATATCAAATGGGAACTGGAGGACTTGTCCTTCCGTTATCTGGAACCCGATCAATACAAACAGATCGCCAAGCTGCTGCACGAGCGGCGGCTGGATCGTGAGCGTTTCATCTCTGACGTGATGACCCAGCTCAAGGACGAATTGCAGGCCACCGGCGTCGAAGCCGACATCAGCGGCCGGGCGAAACACATCTATTCGATCTGGCGCAAAATGCAGCGCAAGGGTCTGGAATTCAGCCAGATCTACGACGTGCGTGCGGTCCGCGTGCTGGTGCCGGAAATGCGCGACTGCTACACCGCGCTCGGCATCGTCCACACCCTGTGGCGGCACATCCCGAAAGAGTTCGACGACTACATCGCCAACCCGAAAGAAAACGGCTACCGCTCGCTGCACACGGCGGTGATCGGCCCGGAAGGCAAGGTGCTGGAAGTCCAGATCCGGACCCATTCGATGCACGAAGAGGCCGAACTCGGCGTCTGCGCGCACTGGCGCTACAAGGGCACCGACGTCAAGTCCGGCTCGAACCATTACGAAGAGAAAATCTCCTGGCTGCGTCAGGTCCTCGAGTGGCACGAAGAGCTGGGCGACATCGGTGGTCTGGCCGAACAGTTGCGGGTCGATATCGAGCCGGATCGGGTCTACATCTTCACCCCCGACGGTCACGCCATCGACCTGCCGAAAGGCGCGACGCCGCTGGACTTCGCCTACCGCGTGCACACCGAAATCGGTCACAACTGCCGTGGCGCGAAGATCAACGGGCGCATCGTGCCGCTCAACTACAGCCTGCAGACCGGCGAGCAGGTCGAGATCATCACCAGCAAGCACGGTACGCCGAGCCGCGACTGGCTGAACCCGAACCTCGGTTACGTCACCACGTCCCGGGCGCGGGCGAAGATCGTTCACTGGTTCAAGCTGCAGGCTCGCGATCAGAACGTCGCGGCGGGCAAGACCCTGCTCGAGCGCGAGCTCAATCGCCTTGGCCTGCCGGCGGTGGATTTCGACAAGCTGGCCGACAAGGCCAACATGAAAACCGCCGAAGACATGTTCGCCGCCCTCGGGGCCGGCGACCTGCGTCTGGCGCAACTGGTCAATCTGGCACAGCAACTGGTCGAGCCGGAACGCGGCAACGAACAGCTGGAACTGATTCCACGCAAGGCCACCGGCTACAAACCGGGCAAGCGCGGCGACATTCAGATCCAGGGTGTCGGCAACCTGATGACCCAGATGGCCGGCTGCTGCCAGCCGTTGCCGGGCGATGCGATCGTCGGCTACATCACCCAGGGCCGTGGCGTGAGCATTCACCGTCAGGACTGCGCCTCGGTGCTGCAACTGGCCGGGCGCGAGCCGGAGCGGATCATCCAGGTCAGCTGGGGGCCGGTGCCGGTGCTCACCTATCCGGTGGACATCGTCATCCGCGCCTACGACCGTTCCGGTCTGCTGCGTGACGTTTCGCAGGTGCTGCTCAACGAGCGGATCAACGTGCTGGCGGTCAACACCCGCTCGAACAAGGAGGACAACACCGCGCTGATGTCCCTGACCATCGAGATTCCGGGTCTGGACGCGCTGGGACGGCTGCTGGGGCGGATTTCCCAGTTGCCGAACATCATCGAAACGCGGCGTAACCGGACTCCATGAAACCGATCTACAGCCTTGAAGACCTGTTGCACCTGATGAACCGGCTGCGGGATCCGCAGTACGGTTGCCCGTGGGACATCAAGCAGACTTACGCGACCATCGTCCCGCATACCCTTGAAGAGGCCTACGAAGTCGCTGACGCCATCGAGCGCGGCGACTTCGACCACTTGCAGGGCGAGTTGGGCGATCTGCTGTTTCAGGTGGTGTATTACAGCCAGCTGGCGCGGGAAGAGGGGCGGTTCGAATTCGCCGGCGTGGTCGACAGCATCACCCGCAAGTTGATTCGTCGTCACCCGCACGTATTCCCCACCGGTGACCTGTATGCGCCTCTGGATGTGCCACGTCTGAGCGAAGAGCAGGTCAAGCAGCGCTGGGAGGAGATCAAGGCCGAAGAGCGCGCCGAGAAATCCGCCGAGCCGCAGCAGCTGTCACTGCTCGACGATGTGCCGGCCGCGTTGCCGGCGTTGTCCCGCTCGGCCAAGTTGCAAAAGCGCGCAGGGCAGGTCGGTTTCGACTGGCCGGATGCGTTGCCGGTGCTGGACAAGGTCCGTGAAGAGCTTGATGAAGTGCTCGAAGCCATGTCCGAAAATGACCCGCATGCGGTGGCCGACGAGATCGGCGACCTGCTGTTTTCCGTGGTCAATCTGGCCCGGCATCTGAAGGTCGATCCGGAAACCGCATTGCGTGGCGCCAACGCCAAGTTCGAGCGACGTTTCCGTTTTATCGAACAGGCATTGCGCGACACCCACCGACCCATGGAAGATTGCACCCTCGAAGAGTTGGACGCCCTGTGGGGCGAAGCCAAACGTCAGGAAAAGAATTTGCCCAGCTGCGGCTGAGCCGTTGCCCAAGTGAGTAAGCATCAATGAGCCTTTCCCTTCGCGACCAGTTGCTCAAGGCAGGACTGGTCAACCAAAAGCAGGCCAAGCAGGTCAGCAAGGAAAAACAGAAGCAACAGCGCCTGGCCCACAAAGGTCAGATCGAGCTGGACGATTCCCAGCAGCGCGCAGCCCAGGAAGCCATGGCCGAGAAGGTCAAGCGCGACCAGGAGCTGAACCGTCAGCAGCAGGAGAAGGCTGAAGCCAAGGCCCGTGCGGCGCAGGTCAAGCAGTTGATCGAAGTCTCACGTCTGCCGAAGCTGACCACTGAGGACTACTACAACTTCGTCGACGACAAGAAGGTCAAGCGCATCTCCGTCAACACGCTGATGCGCAACAAGCTCAGCAGCGGTTCGCTGGCGATCGTGCACCATGCCGGCGGCTACGAAGTGATTCCTCGTGAGGCGGCCCTGAAGATTCAGGAGCGCGATCCACAGCGCATCGTGCAGCTCAACGAGAAGGTCGAAGAGGTCAATACCGAGGACGATCCGTACGCGGCTTATGTGATCCCGGATGATCTGATGTGGTAAGCGGGTTTCACCGGGCTGCGAAGCACCCTTGAAGCACCCAACAACGACAAACCCCGCTCATCGCGGGGTTTGTCGTTTTCAATGCTGTGGTTTTGATTTAGGCGGATTTCAGATCCCGCTGGCGTTCTTGCAGTTCCAGTTCGGCCTTGTAGTTGTGGGCGTCGATCTCGTTGTGGAACATGCCGACCAGCAAGTCTTGTTGGTGCACATCCCAGATCCGTACGCCGGCAGCTACGCCTTCATGGGACATGTGTGAATCGTCGCGTTCAGTTACTTTTACAGTCATCTGCTAGCTCCAATCTCTGTTATCTGCAACAAGGCGTGTGCAGGGCTCTTTTATAGAATTTGTTAGCCTGCTAAGTAAACGCCTGATTTGTGCAATCTATTCTTGCGAAATCTGCAACAGCGCTGGAGCCCGCATAAACCGCGACATTCAGTCGCAGGGCGGTAAGTTGCATGACAAACGTTTCATCTTGGCGCCGCTGAAAATGCCTTTCTCCAGCCGAAAAAAAACGCCCCGAACCAGTCGGGGCGTTTTCGTGTGCGGCTCAGCGAGAGGGAATTACTTGCCTTCCCAGCGCTTCAGCACGAGGGTGGCGTTGGTGCCACCGAAGCCGAAGCTGTTGCTCATCACGGTGTTGATGGTGGCGTTCTCGCGGGTCTTGGTCAGCACCGGCAGATCGGCCACTTCAGGGTCCAGTTCGTCGATGTTGGCGGAACCGGCGATGAAGTTGCCTTCCATCATCAGCATGCAGTAGATCGCTTCGTGAACGCCGGCGGCGCCCAGGGAGTGACCCGACAGGCTCTTGGTGGAGCTGATGGCCGGGGCCTTGTCGCCGAACACTTCACGCACACCTTTCATTTCCGCGATGTCGCCGACCGGAGTCGAAGTACCGTGGGTGTTCAGGTAGTCGATCGGGGTGTCGACGGTGGACAACGCCTGCTGCATGCAGCGGATGGCGCCTTCGCCGCTCGGAGCCACCATGTCGTAGCCGTCGGACGTCGCGCCGTAGCCAACGATTTCCGCGTAGATCTTCGCGCCACGGGCCAGAGCGTGTTCCAGCTCTTCAACCACGACCATGCCGCCACCGCCGGCGATGACGAAACCGTCACGGTCGGCGTCGTAGGCGCGGGAGGCTTTTTCCGGAGTGTCGTTACGCTTGCTGGACAGAGCGCCCATTGCGTCGAACAGGAACGACTGGCTCCAGTGCTCTTCTTCACCGCCACCGGCGAACACGATGTCCTGCTTGCCCATCTGGATCTGTTCCATGGCGGTACCGATGCAGTGAGCACTGGTGGCGCAGGCAGAGGCGATGGAGTAGTTCAGGCCCTTGATCTTGAATGGCGTGGCCAGGCAAGCCGAAACGGTGCTGCTCATGGTCCGCGTTACACGGTATGGGCCGACGCGCTTGACGCCTTTCTCGCGCAGGATGTCCAGCGCTTCCATCTGGTTCAGGGTCGACGCGCCGCCGGAACCTGCGATCAGGCCGGTACGCGGGTTGGACACCTGCTCTTCGGTCAGACCGGAGTCGGCGATGGCGTCTTTCATGGCCAGATAGGCGTAAGCCGCTGCGTGGCCGACGAAGCGATAGATCTTGCGATCGATCAGCTCTTCAAGGTTGAGGTCGATGGAGCCGGAAACCTGGCTACGCAGACCCATTTCGGCGTATTCCGGGTTGAACCGGATGCCAGGGCGGCTTGCACGCAGGTTAGCGGAGACGGTCTCTTTGTCATTGCCCAGGCAAGAAACGATGCCCAGACCAGTGATAACGACGCGGCGCATGCGAATAACCCTTAGAAGTTGTCAGTGGAGGTGAACACGCCGACGCGAAGGCCTTCGGCGGTGTAGATTTCGCGACCGTCGACAGTCACCGAACCGTCGGCAATGGCCAGGTTCAGCTTGCCCTTGAGGACGCGCTTGATATGAATGTTGTAAGTAACTTTCTTGGCGGTCGGCAGGACCTGGCCGAAGAATTTCACTTCGCCCGAACCCAGCGCACGGCCACGGCCCGGCAGGCCTTGCCAGCCCAGGAAGAAACCGACCAGTTGCCACATGGCGTCCAGACCCAGGCAGCCCGGCATCACCGGATCGCCTTCGAAGTGGCACGCGAAGAACCACAGGTCAGGGTGGATATCCAGCTCGGCGACCAATTCACCTTTGCCGTACTTGCCGCCTTCTTCGCTGATCAGGGTGATGCGATCCACCATCAGCATGTTCGGGGCGGGCAGTTGCGCGTTACCTGGGCCGAACAGCTCACCGCGACTGCAGCGCAGCAGGTCTTCCCGAGTAAAGGCGTTTTGTTTGGTCATGCGAGCTCCTCAATAATCCCATGCGGCAGGTGGGGCAAATCTTCCCGGCCGATCGATGCGTTCATGCCTCGTACCGGCAGCCTACTCATAGACTATTGCGTTGTAGTGAAAGTCACAGCACCAAGGACATGAATGTACACTTGTGCACTGAAATTTTTATTCAAGCCCCTTTTGAGGCTCGTCAGGGTGCCTAAGACTGCCGCACTTTCGCTTTTCACGCCAGTCGCAGATGCTCGAAAGGGCCCAGTCACTGCACCCAGCGCTGCAGAATCTGCTGCAGATCATTGCGTTTGAATGGCTTGGCCAGGTAATCGTTCATGCCCGCCGACAGGCAGTTTTCCCGATCGCCCTGCAACGCATTGGCGGTGAGGGCGATGATGGGCACATGGCCGCAGCCGGGCAGGCGGCGGATCTGTCGGGTCGCCTCGTAACCGTCGATGAGCGGCAAACGGCAATCCATCAGGATCGCCTCGAAACGGCTGTCGCCGGCACTGCGCACCGCCTGCACGCCGTCGGTGGCGACGCTGACGGTAAAGCCCAGGCTGCGCAACATCGCTTCGATCACCGTCTGGTTGACCGGGTTGTCCTCGACCAGCAGCACATTGCGCCCTTCGCCGTGACCGTCGCCGTTCAGCGTGCGCGGTGCCGCCAGCGCAGGGAGTGCCTGCTTATATAAAGCCAGAGGAATTTCCAGGGTGAATACCGATCCGCGACCTTCTTCACTCTGGGCGCGCAAGGTGCCGCCCATCCGCTCGGCGAGAGTGCGGGCAATCGGCAGGCCCAGGCCGGTGCCGCCATAACGACGGGAAATCGAACTGTCGGCCTGCTGGAACGCGTTGAACATCAGTTCCAGGCTCTGCGGCGAAATGCCGATGCCGCTGTCACGCACCGCGCAGGTGAACCACAGCAATTCGTGATCCAGCGACTGCCACTGCGCCTCGATGCTGACGCGCCCCTGTTCGGTGAACTTCAAGGCATTGCCGACCAGGTTGACCAGAATCTGCCGGATTCGTGTCGGATCGCCTTGTACCTGCAAGTCGCGCATGTCTTCGGGGATTCGCAGTTCCAGGGCCAGCCCGCGTTGCGCGGCGCTGTGCTGGAACGACTGGGCGCAGGCGCCGATCAGGTCGGCGAGGTTGAACGGAATGTGCTCCAGTTCCAGTTCCGAACGCTCGATGCGCGAGAAATCCAGAATGTCGTTGATCACCTTGAGCAAATGCTCGGTGGACTCGGAAGCCAGCGCCGCGTACTCGACCTGTTCCTCGGTCATTTCGGTGGTTTCGAGCAATTGCAGCATGCCCAGCACGCCGTTCATCGGGGTGCGCAGTTCATGGCTCATCATCGCCAGGAAATCCGATTTGGCGTTGTTGGCCTTTTCCGCCTCCTCGCGGGTCTGGATCAGTTGCGCCATCGCCTGATGCTGCTCGCGGCTGGCCTGTTCCAGCGCCTGGGCCAGATTGTTGATGTGTTGCGAAAGGGCGCCCAGCTCGGTGTCATCGACAATCGGCAGCGGGGTTTTGTAGTCGCCGTCCTGAATTGCCTTGACCGCATTGCCGATATCACGGATCGGCTGCGACAGGCTTCCGGCCAGTCGCCGCGCCAGAACAAACGTGAACAGCAGGGCGAACAACGCCAGAATTCCGGCCTTGAGCAAAATTTCCTGTTGGCGCTGACTGAAGGCGTCGTTGGACAGACCGACGATCACCCGGCCCAGATAATCCTCGCTGGCCACGCCGGGGCTGCTTTTGCCGTCCTGAAAGAAATCGTTGTGCAGGGCGATGCGTTGCAGCCGCACCGGCGCCTGGAACACTTCGACCTGATGCGGGCGGTTGTGCGCATCCGCCGGCTGTTCGACGTAGGCCAGAATCCGGTTGGCGCTGTCCTGCACTTCCAGAAATCGCACATTCGGCGTGGCCAGCGTGGCCTTGAGCAGGCTTTCCAGCACCTCGTTGTTGCCGGAAATCACCCCGTATTCGGTGGCGGGTGCGAGTTGGTTGGCGATCAGTTGGCCGGTGTGGTTCAGCTCCTGACGCAAATCCTGAATGCGCACGAAGGTGAAAAAGCTGATCAGCAGCAAGGTCAGCAACAGCGCAGGGCCCAGGCTGATCAACTGGGTGCGGGTGTTGATGTCCCAACGGCGGAAAATCATGGGCGGCGCTCTCCTTCGGCCAGCTCTGCGGCGACAGACGCTTCATTGATCGGTTCTATCCCTAGGGAACGAGCCACCTGCGCATTACTTGAGACTTTAAAACGCTCGGGGTAGAGCGTGCGCGGCCAGGTGGCCGGTGGCCGGTCCAGCAACTCGTCGAGGACTGCCAGCCAGTCGTTCTGATCGCTGTAGGTACTGGCCAGGCTGCCGGCACGGACGAAAGCGACATTCGGCCCGACCAGCGCCAGTTGCCGAGAGTAACTGCTGAGCAACAGGTTCTTCGCGGTTTTCGGGTTGTACAGGTCAGGGTCGTCAAGGCCCAGCAACACGTCGCTGTTTTTCAGCACAGTCTGCAAGGGGCGGCTGTCGT
Organism: Pseudomonas sp. 1; assembly: GCF_056626735.1. Lineage (NCBI taxonomy): Bacteria > Pseudomonadati > Pseudomonadota > Gammaproteobacteria > Pseudomonadales > Pseudomonadaceae > Pseudomonas > Pseudomonas sp. 1. The sequence goes on from NZ_JBWXMQ010000002.1 coordinate 293,452, forward strand.
GGGTGTTGTCCCAGCGCTGCGGGACGATTTGCAGATTCAGCGGCTGGGCCGCCGATTGCAGCTCCTTGAGCAGGAACTCGCTGTGCTGATCGAACAGCACGCCGACGCGCCCGGCCTGGGGCAGAATCCGGCGGATCAGTTGCAACTGACGACTCAGCGGCGGATCGGCCCACAGCAGGCTCAAGTGGGGTGGCTGCATGTCGCCGAAGCGTTGCCGGGCCTGCAGGCGGCTGATGCGCAAAACCAGAGTCGCCGGGCCCTGGCTTTCCTGCATGCGCCAATCGAGGCTCGGCAAATCGAGCAGAATCAGGCGCAGGCTCGACGGCAACTTGCCCGGCGCCGGCAGGCTCGCCAGTGGCTGGAAATGCACGCGGTCGGTGGGGCGCAGTTCGCTCAGGGCCTGGACGAACGATTGCACGCCGGGGCTTTCCTCGGCGCCGGTCAGCAGAATATCGGCCGCCTGCACCGCCACGCCATGCAGCCACGCTGTCAGGAACAGACAAAGCCCGGCCAGCCATTGGCCGAGCGTTGGCATCTTCCGTGACATGGCGTAACGCATCTAGAACTCCAGCTCGGCGCTGAAATACACCACCCGGCGTTCGTCGTAATTGTTATCGACGAAGGTGGTCGGCTCATGGTCCAGGCGTTGTTGCAGCACACCGGCCAGTTGCAGTTGGGCCTTGCCCAAGGCGATGCGTTTGGCGATGCGCGTGTCGACCCGCTCGAAACGGTAACCGTTGAGCGCGTTGTCAGCATAGTAGAAGAGGGCGCTGTTCCAGCCCTGGCCCCAATCGCGCAGCCAGCCCGCCGAGCCGCTGTTGCGCGCGGTGAATTGCTGATCCAGCGGATTGCTCGCCTCGGCGTCGACGAAGGCATACGTCAGGCGCAAGCGGTCGGCCGCACTCAGGCGCCAGTCCATTTGCGTTTCGGTGCCGCGAAAGCGCGAATCGTTGGCGTTGCTGGCGATGTACTGATTGTTGCGCAGCGGCTCGCTGATCATCCCGGTGATTTCGTCGTAGAACAGCTTCACGTCCAGCGCCAGCCCCCACTCCGGGAAATAGCCGTTGTAGCCCAGTTCCCGCGAGCGCATGTGTTCCTGGTCCAGATCACCGGGGCCCCGGGTCTTGACGAAGTAGCGGGCCGAAGACTGGCCATAGGCGGCGGGCCGCAGGTTGGTCACCTGATAACTCCAGTTGACGTTGTTCTCGAACATGTCCGGCGAGCGGATGGCTTCCGAATACACCGCGCGCAGGCTGTGTCGCGGGTTGAACAGGTAGTTGACCGCAAATCGGGGCGTCAGCGAGCTGCCGATCAATTGCGTGTCTTCGAACATGGCGCCGCCCTGCAACAGCCAGTGTTCGCTGGCGCGCCATTCCAGTTGGCCGAAGGCGCGCCAAGTGGTGTCGTCGAGCGTGCCGTTGAAATAGGTCTCGGAATCGGCCCGGTCGTAACGATAGTTCAGGCCGCTGACCAGACGCAGGCTGTCGGACAGGCTGAGGGTGTCCTGCAATTCCAGGTCGTAACGCGATTCCCGGGCACTCTGGTCGATGTCGCCGCACAGGGTCTGGCGCGCGCCGTTGCGCCACTGGTCCAGCACCTGATTGGCCAGGGCCATTTCCTGCGGTGTGCCGGCGGGTGCGCCGGGGCCGGTGAACAGCGTCATGTTGCGCGCCAGGCGTTCGGTGTAGTTCGGGTTGAGTTGCCACAGCTCCGTCAATTGCGGGCTGAACGACACTTCGGCGTCACAGGCACGCCAGGTCTGCTGACGGTCCCAGTGTTGCGCAGAACCTTGCACGTAAAGGCTGTGATCGGGATTGAGGTCGAGATTCCAGCGCACCGAGCCGGCGTAGTCCTTGGCAACCACGTCGGAATTGTTCCCGGCAGCGGTAATCCCGGAGAACACCGGTCGGTAGGTATAAGGCCGCTGATTGGTCCCGTCCTTGGCATTGACCTGCCAGTCCAGGCTCTGGTTGTCGCTCAGGGTCTGGCTGACCGCGAGGCTTAAGCGGTTCAAGCGGCGGTTGTCGCGGTAATCGGCGCCGGTGCGATCGCTGTCAAAACCGTCGTCTTCCAGACCGGACAGCGACAGACGCAGATCGCCGCCATTCCAGCCGGTGCTCTGGCTGGCATAGAAGTCGTTGATGCCGCGCTGGCCGCGTGTCAGCTTCAGCCGCGTGCCGTGGCTGTCCGCCGGGTTGCGGGTGATGATGTTGACCACCGCCATCAGCGCATTGGCGCCGTAGCTGACGGTGTTCGGGCCGCGAAAGACTTCGATCCGCTCGATGTCTTCCATGGCCACCGGGATGTCGCTCCAGTCCACGGTCGCGAGTCCGGCGCGGTACACCGAGCGGCCGTCGATCAGCACCTGCATGCGGCGGGCTTCAGTGGCGTTGGTTCCGTGATAATTCACCACGGCCTGATTGCCGCTGATGCTGCCGACCATCATCCCCGGCACCAGGCGCAGCAGTTCGCTGATGTCCCGGGCGCCGCTGGCGCTGATCAGTTCGCTGTCGAGCACCGTCATGCTGCCCGGGACTTCCGCCGGCGACTGCTTCAGGCGGGTGGCGGTCAGGATCTGTGGCAAGGCCTCACTGTCGACAAACAGGTCATCCGCCAACAGCACCGGGCTGAACAGCAGCGCCAGCAGCAGAGACGAACGCGGTGAAGGGGGGCCAGAAAACACGACGCAGCCTTGATAGCAGAGAATTGGCGCGCATGTTAACCGAGGGCGACGACTTTTCCAGTCACGTTGCAGGCATTTTCCTCGGTTTTATTGGTCTTCTTCCTATAAGTGCGGGTAATTGACGCCGGGGCTGTCCGAGAGGGGGACGCTCCGTATAATGCCGGCATCGCCACTGGTATGGATTAACGGATTACATATGACTGAACAGCGCCCGATTGCGGTCCTGGGAGGCGGAAGTTTCGGTACCGCCGTGGCCAATCTGTTGGCCGAGAACGGCCATCAAGTCCGGCAGTGGATGCGTGACCCCGAGCAGGCCGAGGCCATCCGGGTCAATCGCGAGAACCCGCGTTACCTCAAAGGCATCAAGATTCTGCCCGGCGTGACCCCGGTCACCGACCTGCAGGAAACCCTCGACGCCTGCGATTTGTGTTTCGTGGCATTGCCGTCCAGCGCGCTGCGCACAGTGTTGGCGCCGCATGCCGAACGCCTGAGCGGCAAGATGCTGGTCAGCCTGACCAAAGGCATCGAAGCCCACACCTTCAAACTGATGAGCCAGATTCTCGAAGAGATCGCCCCGAAGGCGCGCATCGGCGTGCTGTCCGGGCCGAACCTGGCACGGGAAATCGCCGAGCACGCGCTGACCGCCACTGTGGTCGCCAGTGAAGACGAAGAACTGTGCAAAGCCGTGCAGGCCGCGTTGCATGGCCGTACTTTCCGCGTCTACGCCAGCGCCGACCGATTCGGCGTGGAACTGGGCGGGGCGCTGAAAAACGTCTACGCGATCATCGCCGGCATGGCGGTGGCGCTGCAGATGGGCGAGAACACCAAGAGCATGCTGATCACTCGCGCCCTGGCCGAGATGACCCGGTTTGCGGTGAATCAAGGCGCCAACCCGATGACCTTCCTCGGTCTGGCCGGGGTCGGCGATCTGATCGTCACTTGCTCGTCGCCGAAAAGCCGCAACTATCAGGTCGGTTTCGCTCTTGGTCAGGGCTTGAGCCTCGACGAAGCGGTGTCGCGTCTCGGTGAAGTGGCCGAAGGGGTCAACACCCTGAAAGTGCTCAAGGCCAAGGCCCAGGAGGTTGGCGTGTACATGCCGCTGGTCGCCGGACTGCATGCAATCCTGTTCGAAGGGCGCACGCTTGAGCAGGTGATCGGTCTTCTGATGCGAGGCGAGCCGAAAACCGACGTCGACTTTATTTCCACCAGTGGTTTCAACTGATTCAGCAGGGAGCAGGGCATGAACGATCCGAAAACCGAAGCCAAATATGAATCCATCCTCCTGCGGGCGTTGTGGATGATCATCTACGTGCTGGTCTGGCAGGTAGCGCAGTTCATCCTCGGCGCGGTGGTGCTGGTGCAGTTGATCTATCGTTTGATCTATGGCGCCCCGAGCGCCAGCCTGATGAATTTCGGCGACAGCCTGAGCCAGTTTCTGGCGCAGATCGGTCGTTTCGGCAGCTTCCACAGCGACCAGAAACCCTGGCCGTTCGCCGACTGGCCGGCGCCGCGTACTCCGGAAGGTGAGGCGCCACACGTTGTCGCGCCGGCACCGCATCCGGCCCGGGATGAGGAACCCAAGCTATGAAACTCTGGGTATTGCGTCACGGTGAGGCCGAGCCCTACGGCTCACGCCCCGACTCCGAGCGGGAACTGACCGCCCACGGTCGCAAGGAAGTGTTGAGCAGCGCAGCCCGCTTGATGGGCCAGCCGCTGACCGCCATCTATGCCAGCCCGTACCTGCGGGCACAGCAGACGGCGCAACTGGTGCGCGAAGCCCTGGGCTTTGAGCCGGAGATCCGCACCGTCGAGTGGTTGACCCCGGAAGTTGACCCGGACCGCGTGGCCGAGCAACTGGTTTCGGTGAGCAACGTTTTGTTGGTCAGCCACAATCCGCTGGTGGGAAATCTGCTCAGCTACCTGCAACATGGTGCCGGCTATCCGCCGGAAAAAGTCAGCACCGCCGGGCTGGCCGAGCTCGAACACAGCGAGTTGCTGATCGGTTCGATGAAGCTGAACAGTCTTAAACATCCCTGAAATTTTTTGTACGAAATAGTCAACCAAGCACTTGCTTGGTTGACTACGCTTGCTCCAGACCAAAAAACAGGAGCGAGTCGAATGTCTTCTGCCTTCCGTTTGCCGCTGGACGTGTTTTACGAACGCGAGGCCCGGCACCCGCGTCAGCGTTTTCTGGTGCAGCCGATCGGCGGCGGGCAGGTCGAAATCCTGACCTGGGCCGACGTTGGCTATCAGGCCCGCTGCGCCGCGCACTGGTTGCGATCCCGGGAGTTGCCGCCAGGCAGCCATATCGCCCTGATCTCGAAAAACTGCGCGCACTGGATCATCGCCGACCTGGCGATCTGGATGGCCGGGCATGTCTCGGTACCGTTCTATCCGAACCTCACCGCCGAATCCGTGAATCAGGTGCTCACCCACTCCGAAAGCGTGCTGGCGTTCATCGGCAAGCTTGATGACTGGCCGGGCATGTCAGCGGGTGTACCGGCCGGTCTGACAACAGTCAGCCTGCCGCTGCATCCGCCGGGCACGTTCGATTTCAACTGGGACGATGTGCAGCGCAGCTCGCCGATCCAGGACGATCCGCGTCCCGCCGCCGAGCAATTGGCGACGATCATTTACACCTCCGGCACCACCGGCCTGCCCAAGGGTGTGATGCACAGCTTTGCCAACCTCGGGTTCGCGACGACGCGCGGCACGCAGCTGTTCGGTCTCAATGAGAACGACCGGCTGCTGTCGTATCTGCCGCTGTGTCATGTTGCCGAGCGGATGTTCGTCGAACTGGCGTCGATCTATACCGGGCAAACGGTGTTTTTCGCCGAGAGCCTCGATACCTTCCTCGCCGATCTCAAGCGGGCGCGGCCGACGGCGATGTTCGGTGTGCCGCGGATCTGGACCAAATTCCAGATGGGCGTCTACAGCAAGATCCCGGCGAAACGTCTGGATTTCCTGCTCGGTCTGCCCTTCATCGGCAAACGGATAGGCCATAAGGTGTTGGCCGGGTTAGGGCTGGATGCCCTGCGCGTGGCGCTGTCCGGTGCGGCGCCGGTGCCGCTGACCTTGTTGCGCTGGTATCAGAAACTCGGGCTCGACGTGCTGGAGGTCTACGGCATGACCGAAAGCTGCGGTTATTCGCACATCTGCCTGCCGGGGCAATACAAGGAAGGCTGGATCGGTCGGCCGTGTCCTGACGTGGAAGTGCGTATCGATGAGTCCGGCGAAGTGCAGGTGCGCAGCCAGGCGAACATGCTCGGCTATTTCAAGGAGCCGCAGAAAACCGCCGAAACCCTTACCGAAGACGGTTTCCTGCGCACCGGCGACAAAGGCGAACAGGACGCCGCAGGGCGTTTGCGCCTGACCGGGCGGCTCAAGGAAATCTTCAAGACCAGCAAGGGCAAATACGTCGCTCCGGCGCCGATCGAAAATCGGCTGGCGGTGCATTCGCGGATCGAACAGGTCTGCGTGGTCGGCGATGGCCTGAGTGCGCCGCTGGGGTTGTGCGTACTCTCGGCCGTGGGCCGGCAAGAGCCCCGCGCACCGCTGCATTCGAGTCTGGAAAAACTGCTGGAGGAAGTCAACGCCGTACTCGACAAGCACGAGCGCCTGCGCCGGCTGGTGGTGGTCAAGGACAGTTGGGCGGTGGAGAACGGCTTTCTCACGCCGACCCTGAAAATCAAACGCAACATCATCGAAGACACCTACGGAGCACGTTTCGAAGAATGGAGCGAGCGCAGTGAGACGGTGCTGTGGCAGGATTGAGCGTCGATCAAAACAACAAAGGAAGCCTGCGATGACCTTGTGGCGCACCACTCCGAACATCGAGCAGTTGAACGCAATCCAGAAAAACACCATCGGCGAAGTGCTGGACATTCGCTTCGAGTCCTTCGACGAGGAGTCGCTGACGGCCAGCATGGTCATCGACCATCGCACCCATCAGCCTTACGGCCTGCTGCACGGTGGCGCCTCGGTGGTGCTGGCCGAGACCGTCGGCTCGATGGCCAGCTACCTGTGCATCGATGCCAGCAAGTTCTATTGCGTGGGGCTGGAAATCAACGCCAACCACTTGCGTGGCCTGCGCAGCGGTCGGGTGACGGCGGTGGCCAGACCGATTCACATCGGCCGCACCACCCATGTCTGGGACATCCGCCTGACCAGCGATGAAGGCAAGGCCAGTTGTGTGTCGCGTCTGACCATGGCGGTGGTGCCGCTGGGAGAACAACCGCCGGCGCGTTGATGGCTCAAGCGTCATAGCCCTGACCGGACTGTCATCATTCCTGGCAGTTACGGTCATTGCTGTAGGACGCGGTCTTACGGACAATCAACGCCTGTTTTCCGCTCATGGATTTGCCGGTATGTCGCAACCGATCTTCTTCGCCCACGCCAACGGTTTCCCTTCGGGTACCTACGGCAAACTGTTCGCGGCGCTGGCGCCCGAGTACCGGGTCGCGCATCTGGAACAACACGCCCATGACCCGCGTTTCCCGGCGGGTGACAACTGGTACCACCTGGTCGACGAACTCATCCATCATCTTCAACAGCAAGATGAACCGGTGTGGGGCGTGGGCCATTCTTTCGGCGGCATGCTGCATTTGCACGCCGCACTGCGTTGCCCGGAACTGTATCGGGGTGTGGTGATGCTCGACTCGCCGGTGCTGACCCGCACCGATCAATGGGTGATCCGCGCCGCCAAACGCTTTGGTTTCATCGACAAACTGACCCCGGCCGGCCGCACGTTGGGGCGCCGCGAAGAGTTTGCCGATCTGGACAGCGCCCGTGGTTATTTCGCCGGCAAGACCTTGTTCCGCAGCTTTGATCCGGAATGCTTCGATGCTTATCTGCAGCACGGTCTGCACAAGGTCGGCGACAAGCTGCGCCTGCGCTTCGATCCTGCGACCGAGATCAGCATTTATCGCGGCGTGCCGCACACCAGTCCTGCTCATACCCGGCAATTTAAGGTGCCGCTGGCAGTGGTGCGTGGACACAAGAGCCGGGTGGTGATGAACCATCACACCCGGTTTGTCGGGCGTCTGCCTCAGGGCGAGGCGCTGACCGTGCCCGGTGGCCACATGTTTCCCCTTGAACGCCCGCAGGATACGGCGTTGCTGCTGAAAAGCCTGTTCACCCGATGGGACGGTCGCCAGCAAAAGGATTGCGCATGAACCCCGCCGTCGAAGAAGTGCGCCTGAGCCTGCCGCATATCGAACTGGCGGCGCACCTGTTCGGCCCGGAAGACGGGTTGCCGGTGATCGCCCTGCACGGCTGGCTGGACAACGCCAACAGCTTCGCGCGCCTGGCGCCCAAGCTCAAAGGCCTGCGCATCGTGGCACTGGACATGGCCGGTCACGGGCACTCCGGGCATCGCCCGATTGGTGCCGGTTACGCACTTTGGGATTACGCCCATGACGTGCTGCAGGTGGCCGAGCAACTGGGCTGGAAACGTTTCGGCCTGCTCGGGCATTCCATGGGCGCGATCGTTTCGCTGGTGCTGGCCGGCTCGTTGCCCGAACGCATCACCCATCTGGCGCTGATCGACGGGGTGATTCCTCCTACCGACAAAGGCGAAAATGCCGCCGAGCGCATGGGCATGGCCTTACAGGCACAGCTCGATCTTCGGGAAAAGCGCAAACCGGTCTACAACACCCTCGACCGGGCCATCGAAGCACGGATGAAAGGGCTGGTGGCGGTCAGTCGCGAAGCCGCCGAACTGCTGGCACAACGCGGCCTGATGCCGGTGCCCGGCGGTTACACCTGGCGCACCGACAACCGCCTGACCTTGCCGTCGCCGTTGCGTCTGACCCAGGAACAGGCGATGGCGTTCGTGCAGCGCATTGCCTGTCCCGCGCAATTGGTGGTCGCCGCCGACGGCATGCTGGCCAGACATCCGGAGCTGCTGGAGCGTCTACCCTTTGACCGGGAGCAGCTGCCGGGCGGGCATCACCTGCACCTGAACGATGAGGCCGGGGCCGAGCTTGTCGCAGACTGTTTCAATCGGTTCTTCGCCATTCCTTGACTTGCTCCCGGCAACTGTCGAGGCTGGGCGGGTTGAAATGGGAGACAACCAAGATGGATTTCTACACCGCTGCGACTTCGAACTGCCCTCAAGGCACCCAGGCCATGTCCCTGCGATGAGCCTGTCCATGCGATCTATCAGTCTGCTGGCGCTGTGCTGTTTCAGTCCCTTTCCATTCGCTGCCGACCTGCCGGGCAGTCAGGATCTGCCGATCGTGCCGCGTGTGGCCGATGCGCAGATCGTCGACTATCGCCCTGCCGCAGAGCTGGAGCGGATCTACCCGCTCGGCTCGATCCGCAAGATCAGCGGCCAGTTGCGTTTCGACGGCCAGGTCAGCGCCCGGGGGCAAACCACCTCGGTGACCTACGAGTTGCCGCCGGAACATTCCGCCACCGAAGCTTTCACTCTCGCTCGCGAAGCCCTGCAAAAGCAGGATGCCCAACTGTTGTTCTGGTGCCAGGCCCGGGATTGCGGCGAGAGCAGCCTGTGGGCCAACGAGGTGTTCGGCAACGCCAAACTGTACGGTGCCGACGAGCAGCAGGCCTATCTGCTGCTGAGGCTCGCGGCGCCGCGCGACAACACGCTGGTGGCGCTTTACAGCATCACTCGCGGCAATCGCAAAGCCTATCTGCACGTTGAACAGTTCGAGGCGCTGGCACCGCTCGGTGACCTGCTGCCGACCTCGGCCACGCTGCTGCGGGAGTTGAAAAGCACCGGCGAACTGGATTTTCCGAAGCTGGTTGGCGATCCGGATGATACCTGGCTGCGTTTGCTGTCCCGTGGTCTGAACCTCGACACCACCTTGCGGGTGACGGTGTCCGGGTCGAAAGCCGAGGCCTGGCGGCAGGCGTTGATCGGGCAGGGCGTGCGTGCCGCGCGAATGGAAACCGGCAGTGTCGATGGCGAAGGTCTGCGCATCGATCTGTTGCGGTAGGTGTATCGGGCGGGCACGCGCCGCGTGTTCGCCTACTCTTTGGATGAATGTTTTTTTCGAGACCTCGCATGCTCAATAACGATCGCCTGTTGGTGCAGATCCTGTTGCTGGTGCTGTTCGGCGCCAGCCTGTGGGTGATGGCGCCGTTCTGGTCGGCGCTGTTCTGGGGCGCGGTGCTGGCGTTTGCCAGTTGGCCGCTGATGCGCCTGCTGACCCGCTGGCTCAGTGGCCGGGAATCCCTCGCGGCCCTGTTGCTGACCATGGGCTGGATGTTGCTGGTGGCGGGGCCGCTGGTGTGGCTCGGCTTTAACCTGGCCGATCACGTGCGTGATGCCACGGCGTTCATCAAGGATGTGCAGGTCGATGGATTGCCCGAGGCACCGAGCTGGCTGGGCGGCGTGCCGCTGGTGGGCGAACGGCTGGTGGGAATCTGGAACAGCATCGATCAGCAGGGCGCGGCCCTGATGGTGACGGTCAAACCTTATCTGGGGCAGGTCGGCAACTGGTTGCTGGCGCGCAGTGCGCAGATCGGCAGCGGAATTCTCGAGCTGACCCTGAGCATTGTTTTCGTGTTCTTTTTCTACCGTGACGGACCGCGATTGGCGGCGTTCGTGCACAGTCTGCTGCAGCGCCTGATCGGTGATCGGGCCGGTTACTACATCGATCTGGTGGCCGGTACGGTGCAACGGGTGGTCAACGGGGTGATCGGTACGGCGGCGGCACAAGCGATACTGGCGCTGATCGGGTTCCTGATTGCCGGGGTGCCGGGGGCGCTGGTGCTGGGGATCGTGACGTTCCTGCTCAGTCTGATTCCGATGGGGCCGCCGCTGGTATGGATTCCGGCCACGGCGTGGCTGGCCTGGAAGGGTGAGTACGGAATGGCGGTGTTTCTCGGGATCTGGGGGACGTTCGTCATCAGTGGCGTGGATAACGTGCTCAAGCCGTATCTGATCAGCCGTGGCGGGAATCTGCCGTTGGTGATTGTGTTGCTTGGGGTGTTTGGCGGGTTGATTGCATTTGGCTTTATCGGCTTGTTTATCGGGCCTACGCTTTTGGCGGTCGCTTATAGTTTGTTGACGGATTGGAGCAAGAGTCAGGCTCGGGTCGACGATCGGCGTTGATGGTGAGCCTTGGCGGCCGTTCACTCGCCCCGGCGTTCGGCCCTCGCTGGCTCGGGTTCCTTCGCTCCGACGTCCCTCCGGGGGGCATCGACGTTGTCGATGAGTCCGGCTTCGCCAAACGGCACTGCGTGCCAATCCCCGGATGAACACCTCCACTCAGCCTTCCGAAGGGGCGGGCGGATCAAGATCAAGAGCGCTGTCGAGCTGGCGCTCATCCTGTTTTTTGGATTACCTCACGTCGCCACATTCAAATACTTGCCCACCGATGCGGTGTTTTCGAGCGAGTACTGCTTGCTCAGGTTGGCAATCATGCGGTTCAGCGCTTCGGTAGTGGTTTGGTTACTGCTGGCGGTTTCTTCGTCGCTTGGGTGTTCGCGAGCTGCATGCAGTGCAGCTTTCAGTTCGTCGCTGCTGACGCCACCGCTGCTGTCGCTGTCCAGCACCTTGAGCAGGGCGGCAGCGGTGTCGGTGTTGTTCGAGGCGGTGCTGTCGCTGACCTGCAACGCGCTGTTCAGTTCGGTGGCGGTCACCGTGCCGTCGCCGTCAGCATCGAGTTGGCTGAACAGTTCGTCGCTGGAGGCTTGAGGGGGCGGTGGTGGCGGTGGGGCCATGGCGGTCATTTCTTCGGCGCTGAGGCTGCCGCTGGCGTCGCTGTCCAGATCGCCGAATTGTTGGTTCAGGCTGACCAGCAGGCCGTCGTTGGACTGTTGCGACAGGGCGCTGCCCAGTTCGTCCTGATCCACCGCGCCGTCGCCGTTGCTGTCGAGTTTGGCGAACAGTTCCTTTTGCAGTTGCTGGCTGCGGGCGTTTTGCGTGGAGGTGCTGCTGGTGCTGGTATAGCTCGTGTAGTTGCTGACGCTACCGATCATCGGGCTCACTCCTTGGACTGGAAAACCGGTGGGTGTACCGGCTTATGCAGCCTCCAGTCGCAACGTGTCGTGGGTATGTGAGGTTTGTACCGGTCGGTACACAGTCAGGCGCAGTGGCGAGGCAGTTGGATCACGGCGGTCAGGCCGCCGCCGGGTGTTTCTGCCAGGGTCAGTTGTCCGCCCTGGCGCTGCGCCGCTTCCCGGGCGATGGTCATGCCCAGGCCGACGCCGCCGGAGTTGCGGTTGCGTGAGCCTTCGAGGCGGAAGAACGGTTCGAATACGGCTTCACGCTTGTCCGCCGCGATGCCCGGGCCATGGTCGATGACGTGGATCAGCAATTGTTCGCGCTGGTCTTGCAGTTCGATGAGCGCGTGGCCGGCATAGCGCAGGGCGTTGTCCATCAGGTTGTTGATGCATGAGCGCAGTGCCATCGGCTGCACCTGCAACGGTGCGCAATGGCCGCTGACCTGCACGTCCGCGCCTTGATCCTGGGCGTTTTCGCACAGGGATTCGACCAGCGCCTGCACGTCCATCAGTTGCAAGGCTTCGCTGGTGCGCTGTTCGTGCAGGTAGGTGAGGGTGGCGTCGAGCATGCCGATCATGTCGTCCAGGTCCTGGCGCATCTGGCCTTGCAGTTTGTCGTCGTTGATGTTTTCCAGGCGCAGTTTCAGCCGCGACAGCGGGGTGCGCAGGTCGTGAGAGACGGCGCCGAGCATCCGCGCCCGCTGCTGCACCTGTTCGCGGATGCGCTGCTGCATCAAGTTGAACGTGTGCGCAGCCTGCCGTGCTTCCCGGGGGCCGGTTTCGTCCAGCGGCGGGCTGTCGAGGTCTTCACTCAGGCGTTCGGCTGCATCGCTCAGGCGCTGGATGGGCCGGGTCAGCAGTTTGGCGCCGTACCAGGCGGCGATGATCAGCGAGATGAACTGAAAAGTCAGCGGCACGATCGGCCCGCCGAACCAGGGGCGCGGCGGGCGGGGCGGGTAGCGCGGATCCTGTGGCGGCTGTTTGCTGTCGAGGCTTTCCGAGAACTCCGGCGGCGGTGGCGGTGGTGGCGGGCCGTAGAGGCGGAACCAGGCGAAGGCCAGCAAATGCGCCAGGACGATCGCCACCAACAGCACGCCGAACAGGCGGCCGAACAGCGTGTCGAAGCGCGCCCGCATCAGCCGATGTCTCGTGCGTCGAACAGGTAGCCTTCACCGCGTACGGTCTTGATCAGTTGCGGGGCTTTCGGGTCGTCGCCGAGTTTTTGCCGCAGGCGCGAGACCAGCAGGTCGATGCTGCGGTCGAAGGCTTCGATCGAGCGACCTCGGGCAGCGTCCAGCAACTGTTCGCGGCTGAGGACCCGGCGCGGACGTTCGATGAACACCCAAAGCAGGCGGAATTCGGCGTTGGACAGCGGCACCACCAGACCATCGTCAGCGATGAGCTGGCGCAGGACGCTGTTCAGGCGCCAGTTGTCGAAGCGGATGTTCGCACGCTGTTCGGTGCGGTCGTCGCGTACCCGACGCAGAATCGTCTGGATCCGCGCCACCAGTTCCCGAGGTTCGAACGGCTTGGCCATGTAGTCATCGGCACCCAGTTCCAGGCCGATGATCCGGTCGGTGGGTTCGCAGCGGGCGGTGAGCATCAGGATCGGGATGTCCGACTCCGCGCGCAGCCAGCGGCACAGCGACAAACCGTCTTCGCCGGGCAGCATCAGGTCGAGCACCACCACGTCGAAGTGTTCGGCCTGCATCGCCTGGCGCATCGCCGCTCCGTCGGTGACGCCGCTGGCGTGAATGTTGAAGCGGGCCAGGTAGTCGATCATCAGTTCGCGGATCGGCACGTCATCGTCGACGATCAGGGCACGAATGTTCCAGCGCTTGTCGTCTTTCTGCTCGTCGTTCACGGAGACTTGGGAGTTGTGCATGAGGCTGTTCATCTGCCAGTAGGCCGCCAACCACAAAGATAGGCTGCGAGGTTGTGGTTTCAGCATAGGCGTCCGGCCGTGAGGCGGGAAGGGCTGCTGTAAGGACTTGTTGCGGCTGGCGAGGCTAGCGCGGGCGCATGTTGCCGGCGTGTCGGTTGTGTATCGGCTTCGACACAATATCCTGCAGGGCTATGCTGATCACGGCTGGCGCGACGATTTACCGATCATCGGGTGCCGCGCCGTCGCCGGTTCCGCTACAATGCGCGCCGATTTCGACTTGCCTGAGAGCCCACCCATGTTCGCCTGCCAGACTCCTATCATCGTCGCCCTGGATTTCCCCACCCGTGACGCCGCACTGAAGCTGGCCGACCAGTTGGACCCGAAGCTGTGCCGGGTCAAAGTGGGCAAGGAATTGTTCACCAGTTGCGCGGCGGAAATCGTCGGCACCCTGCGTGACAAGGGTTTTGAAGTATTCCTGGACCTGAAATTCCACGACATTCCCAACACCACGGCGATGGCGGTCAAGGCCGCTGCCGAGATGGGCGTGTGGATGGTCAACGTTCACTGCTCCGGTGGCCTGCGCATGATGGCGGCCTGCCGTGAAGAGCTGGACAAGCGCAGCGGCCCGCAGCCATTGCTAATCGGCGTGACCGTGCTGACCAGCATGGAACGTGAGGATCTGGCCGGTATCGGTCTGGACATCGAGCCGCAGGAGCAGGTGCTGCGTCTGGCGGCATTGGCCGAGAAGGCCGGGATGGACGGTCTGGTGTGCTCGGCGCTGGAAGCCACCGCGCTGAAAACCGCGCACCCGTCGCTGCAACTGGTGACCCCGGGGATCCGCCCGGCGGGCAGCGCCCAGGACGATCAGCGTCGCATCCTGACTCCACGTCAGGCCCTGGATGCCGGTTCCGACTATCTGGTGATCGGCCGTCCGATCAGCCAGGCGGCAGATCCGGCCAAGGCACTGGCCTCGGTGGTTGCGCAACTGGCCTGAACGAACAGCTGAAGCATCAAGAAGGGAGCCCAATGGCTCCCTTCCTTGTTTTCAGACCTTCAACACCAGCTTGCCGAAGTTCTCACCGCTGAACAGTTTGCCCAGGGTTTCCGGGAAGGTTTCCAGGCCTTCGACAATGTCTTCCTTGCTCTTGAGCTGACCCTTGGCCATCCAGCCGGCCATCTCCTGGGCGGCGCTGGCGTATTGTGCGGCGTAGTCCATCACCACGAAGCCTTCCATCCGCGCGCGATTGACCAGCAGCGACAGGTAGTTGGCCGGGCCTTTGACCGCTTCCTTGTTGTTGTACTGGCTGATGGCGCCGCAGATCACCACGCGTGCTTTCAGGTTGATACGGCTGAGCACGGCGTCGAGGATGTCGCCGCCGACATTGTCGAAATACACGTCCACGCCTTTCGGGCATTCGCGTTTAAGGCCGGCCACAACGTCTTCGCTCTTGTAGTCGATGGCGCCGTCGAAGCCCAGTTCATCGACCAGAAACTTGCACTTGTCGGCGCCGCCGGCAATCCCGACCACCCGGCAACCCTTGATCTTGGCAATCTGCCCGGCAATGCTGCCGACCGCGCCCGCTGCGCCGGACAACACCACGGTGTCGCCGGCCTTCGGTGCGCCGACATCGAGCAGGGCGAAGTAGGCGGTCATGCCGGTCATGCCCAATGCGGACAGGTAAACCGGCAGCGGTGCCAGTTTCGGATCGACCTTGTAGAAACCTCTTGGCTCGCCGAGGAAATAATCCTGCACGCCAATGGCACCGTTGACGTAGTCGCCAACGGCAAACCCCGGATTGTTTGACGCGATGACTTTGCCTACGCCCAAGGCGCGCATGACTTCGCCCAGACCCACCGGCGGAATGTAGGACTTGCCTTCATTCATCCAGCCGCGCATGGCCGGGTCGAGGGACAGGTATTCGTTCTTGACCAGAATCTGCCCCGCCGCCGGTTCGCCGACCGGTACTTCCTGATAGGTGAAGGTCTCGCGGGTGGCGGCGCCCACCGGGCGTTTGGCGAGCAGGAACTGGCGATTGGTCTGGTTGGTCATGACAGGCACTCGAAATGAATGAAGCCTTGTTGATAGACCTTCATGCGCGATGTCGCAAGGTTGGCTCACGGGGCGAATGCAGGCCGATCCAGTACGGTGATAGTCCCCGGCGGGGTTTCATCACTGCGATTCATGCAGGCCTAACCGGCCTTTTGATAGTGCTGACGTCACTCAGGCCCCTGTGGCTATGCTGCCTTCATCAATCCCCCGCATTCGAGGACATAACAATGAGCATGACGTTTTCCGGTCAGGTAGCCGTGGTGACCGGCGCGGCCAACGGCATCGGCCGCGCGACGGCCCAGGCATTCGCCGCCGAAGGTCTGAAAGTGGTGGTGGCCGATCTGGATGCGGCCGGGGGCGAGGGCACCGTGGCGCTGATTCGTACAGCCGGCGGCGAAGCGACTTTCGTGCGCTGCAACGTGACCGTCGAAAGCGAAGTGAAAAATCTGATGGACGAGGTGATCAATACCTACGGTCGTCTCGACTATGCCTTCAACAACGCCGGGATCGAGATCGAGAAGGGCAAGCTGGCCGAAGGCTCGATGGATGAGTTCGATGCGATCATGGGCGTCAACGTCAAGGGCGTCTGGCTGTGCATGAAGTATCAGCTGCCGTTGCTGCTGGCCCAGGGCGGCGGGGCGATCGTTAACACTGCGTCGGTGGCTGGGCTGGGTGCTGCGCCGAAGATGAGCATCTACGCGGCTTCCAAGCATGCGGTGATCGGCCTGACCAAGTCCGCCGCCATCGAGTACGCCAAGAAGAAAATCCGCGTCAACGCCGTTTGCCCGGCGGTGATCGATACCGACATGTTCCGCCGCGCCTATGAGGCAGATCCGAAGAAAGGCGAATTCGCCAACGCGATGCACCCGGTCGGGCGCATCGGCAAGGTCGAGGAAATTGCCAGCGCCGTGCTGTACCTGTGCAGCGATGGTGCGGCCTTTACCACCGGCCATTCGCTGGCCGTGGATGGCGGCGTGACCGCCTTCTAAGGCGACATTGACTGATGCTTGAAAGAATCCGCCCTTCGGCGGATTTTTTTTACTTGGGGAGCGGTTCCGTGAATCCGCTAAACAATGTGTATCAAATGGTGAGAACGGAGGCTTTTGGCGGTTTTGTCGCACAGCCTGAAGGGCGCGGCTGTGATTAACTGCCGCCAGCAAAATGGACAGGAGTTTGCGTGCTCATGGAATTGAGAATTGACCGACTGGCAATGGTGCCGGTCGTACAGCAGATTGTTGACGGATTGATCGAGTGGATCATGCAGGGGCAGGTGCCGCCGATGACGCGCCTGCCCTCCGTGCGAGAGATCGCGCGGTGCAATCTGCTCAGCCAGTCCTGCGTCATGGAGGCTTGCGAGCGGCTGGTGGCGCAAGGGGTTCTGGCCTCGCGTCAGGGCTCGGGTTTCATGGTGGCGGCTTCGTTGCCCGGTTGCTGCAACGCGATCGATGGCTCAGGGTGCGAGAGGGAGCGCAACGGGGGCGATCCAGCCTCCGGCTGGCGCAGCGGTTTGACGCTGGGAAGTGGCGTGCTGCCGGAGAGTTGGCGCGAGCCCGACGATCTCGGTTATGCGATCCGCGAGGTGACACGGGCCGACATGGCCAGCCTGTTCAACTACAGCACGCCACTGGGCCTGCCGGCGTTGCGCGAGCAGATCGTCAAGCGCCTGGGATTGCTGAGTATCGAGGCTGTCGAGGGGCAGGTGATGACCACCGCTGGCGCCAGCCACGGGCTGGATCTGATCGTGCGCACGTTGTTCAAGGCCGGCGATTGTGTCGTGGTCGAAACTCCCGGTTATGCGCCACTGTTCGATCTCCTGCGCTTGCATGGCGTGCGCATGCTGGAGGTTCGCCGCACGCCGGTCGGTCCGGATGTCGAGGCGCTCGAGGCGTTGCTGCGGCAGTTTCGGCCCACCGCGATGTTCATCAACAGTCATCACCACAATCCTACGGGCAGTTGCCTGTTGCCGGCGGTCGCTCGACGCATCCTCGAATTGAGCAGAATCCATGACCTGCGGCTGATAGAAGATGATGTCTACGCCGACCTGCACAATGGCAGTGGCACTCGCCTGGCTGCGCTGGATGACGAGGGGCGAGTGATTTACCTCGGCAGCTTTTCCAAGACCCTGAGCAGCTCGCTGCGAGTGGGTTTCGTGCTGGCCGATGGTGAGCTGATCGAGCGGATGGCGCGGGTCAAGATGATCAGTTGCATGGGCACCTCGAGGTTCTCTGAGGCGGTGCTGGCCGGGATGCTGGCCAGCGGCGCCTATCGCAAACTGGTGCAGCGCCAGCGTCAGCGCCTCAATACCGATCGTGTGGCGGCCTTGCAGGCCCTGGAAGATGCTGACTGGGAAGTGTTCGGCAAACCCTCGGGCGGGCTGTTCATCTGGGCGCGCGCGCCACGGGCTGGTGAGCAGCATTTGCGCAGGCAAGCGTCGCGCTGCGGGGTGCAGTTGTCTTGTGCAACCTCGTTCAGCCCCAGTGGCGAAGCCTGCGACTGGCAGCGCATCAACGTGGCTTACGCCTGTGATCCTCGGGCGCGACAGTTTTTTCGAAGCACGACCGTGGATCGACCTCAAGCGTTCTGAAAACGACGCGTGCGTAGCTTTTTGCCATTATTCCGACGCCAGAGACTTGTGCTGCTTCAAGGCCGTTGCGAATCTTCGGTAACAGACTATGGCAGGGGACTACGCGCAATGATTTCGGCCGTGCAAGGACGTTTTGCCAACCTCGGTATGGCGAAAAAACTGGGTATCGGGTTTGTGCTGGTGTTGTTGCTGACTGCTCTGGTGGCGGCCATTGGCGTCTGGTCACTGCAAACCATCAGTCATCGTTTCGACGGGCTCAAGCAGATGTCATCGCTCAACAGTGGCCTGCTCAAGGTGCGGCTGCTGGAGCAGGATTACGCCTTGCACGGCAATCCGAAAACCGTCGATGCCTTGCACGAGGGTGTCGATGGCCTGATCGCCATGGCCGACCAACTCAAGATTTTGTCGCCGGGCAACGAGTCGGTCATGAGCGACGTTCAACAGTCATTGGGCGCATACCGCAAGGCGTTCGATGAATTCGTCTCGTTGTCCCAGGCCAAGGACCTGGCGCTGGAAATGGCCAGTTGGTCGGTGTCCAGCGTCGCCAACAATCTTGATGTGTTGCAGGCCGGTCTGGCCGACGACGGTGCGTACACGCTGAAAGACAGCGAGGGCAAGGACGGGGCGCAGTTCATCGAGCAGGCTGGGCAGGTCAGCCAGGTCTCACGCTTGATGTTGCAGGCGATGAACGAAGCGCGGGTACGCCTGGATCAAAGCCGCAAGGGTGATGACAGTGCCGGTCAGGGCAATATCGAACAGGCCGCGCAGGCTCAGGCCCAGGCTGAACAGCTCAAAACCACGGTCAAGGACGAAGGCTATCTGACGGTGCTCAATGAGGTCTCCGGGCACATTGCCGGTTTCAGTGAAAAGCTGGCCGAATACACCGGGTTGCTGGCCCAGGAAAAGACCGTCTATCAGCAGTTGCATCAGCGGGCCGACGAAGTCGTGGCGCGGGTCGATCAGGCGTATGTCGCGCAGGACAGCGCGATGCAGGGCGAACTGAAAAAGAATTCGGTGCTGATCATTGGCTCATCGGCGCTGGCGTTGCTGGTCGGGCTGATTGCGGCGTGGGTGATCACCCGCCTGATCGTGGCGCCGTTGCGCAGCGTGATTCACGTGGCGCAACAGATTGCTGCCGGTGATCTGAGTGCAACGATCGAGGTCTCCCGCCGCGACGAAATCGGCCAGTTGATGCTGGCCATGCAGCAGATGGGCGCGGGTTTGAGCACGATTGTCAGCGGATTGCAGGCGGGGATCGAGCAACTGGCCAGTTCGGCACAATCGCTGTCTGCGGTGACCGAACAGACCAACCTTGAGGTCAGCAGCCAGAAAGAGGAAACCGAACAGGTCGCCACGGCGATGAATCAGATGACCGCCACCGTACACGATGTGGCGCGCAATGCAGAAGAGGCGGCGCTTGCGGCGCAGACTGCTGACGGCAAGGTCGAAAGTGGCCAGCAGGTGGTGCGCCAGAGCATGGCGCGGATTGAGCAGTTGGCGGATTCGGCGACGTCGGCCAGTTCGAGCATCGAAAGCCTCAGTGCGGAAATCCAGAATATCGGCACGGTGCTTGAGGTGATCAAGAGTGTTGCCGAGCAGACTAACCTGCTGGCGCTCAACGCGGCGATCGAGGCAGCGCGGGCGGGTGAGCAGGGCAGGGGCTTTGCGGTGGTCGCCGATGAAGTGCGGGCGCTGGCTCGGCGCACTCAGCAGTCGACCGAGGAGATCGAGCGGCTGGTCAGTGCCTTGCGTTCGGCGGCGCATTCATCGGTGCAGCAGATTCAGAGCAGCGGCGAGCTGGTGAAGTTGGCGGTGAGTGATGCGTTGCAGACCGAGAGTGCGTTGGGGAGTATTGCGGCGGCGGTTTCGTTGATTCAGCAGATGAACCAGCAGATTGCGGCGGCGGCCGAGGAGCAGAGTTCGGTGGCGGAGGAGATCAATCGCAGTGTGACGAGTATTCGGGCGAGTGCGGATCAGTCTTCGATTGCCATGCGGGGGAATGCGGCTTCGAGTGTTGAGCTGGCGCAGTTGGGGAGTGAGCTCAAGGGGATGGTGGGGCATTTTCGGCTTTGACCTTGGCGGCCTTGGGGCCGACCAGGTTCCCGTTTTATTGCGTTTATATCCGTTTCTGCGGGTGCTGCTGCTGGCGGTTTCGCCCTTACGGCGAGTCACTTTTTTCAAACGCCAAAAAAGTAACCAAAAACGCTGGGCCCCGGCGTTCGGCACCTCGCTTTGGCTCGGTGTTCCTTCGTTACGGGATTCATCCGGGGGCATCGCCTACGGTTTGCTTCGCTGCACCTCCTCTCGATGCATGCGGCTTCGCCGCACGGTCGCTGCGCTCCCACCCCCGGATCAATCCCTCCACTCAGCCTTCCGATGGGGCCGGTACGTCAAAAGCCTTACTCGAGCTAACGCTCATCGTGGTGAGTGGTGAGGAGTGGGTGGGGCTGCTTTTGCTTTCTGTGGGAATGAGCTTGCTCGCGAATGCTGTTTGCCAGTCGGCTGAGAGCTTTCTGGTTTACTCCTGAACTTAAGCCAAACAAAAAAGCCACCTCTCGGTGGCTTCTCTCTTTGACTGGATTCAGTCGTAGATCACTTTCTTTTTCCAGTCCGCGTCAGCCTCGACATCTTTGAGGCCGGCGGTCAGTTGGTTTTCTTCGCCTTCGACCGGGGCGATTTTGTCCATGACCTGGGCGTTGGCGCGGGCCAGGAGTTTTTCCAGGTATTGGAGTTGTTCGGCGTAGATTTGCGGGTCCTGCTGTTTGCGCAGGTATTGCACGCCGCGTTCGAAGGCGAGGCGGGCCTGGCCTGGCTGGTTTTGCTGGAGGGCGTGCTGGCCGAGGTTGTTGAAGAACTCGATGTGCAGCAGGACGAGGATGTGGCGTACTTCGCGGATCCAGTGTTTGGCTTCGTTCGGTGGCAGGAAGCCGTCCTGGGCGGCGCGGGTGATCTGACCGTGGAGGGCTTCGAGGAGGAAGCGAACGTCTTTGGCCTTGGCTTCGGTCTGGATCGGGGCCGGCGGGTTGTTGACCGGGATCGATTCGCCCTGGGCGACGAGGGCGCTCAGTTCGGTGATGCGGGCCTTGGTGGTGGCGCTGGTTTTTTCCAGGTTCAGCAGGCGCTGGCAGACATTCAGCTCAAGGCGGGTCAGCAGCAGCTTGAGGGCCGGGGTCATGAACTGGCCGGGGAAGGTTTCGGTCAGTTCGCCGCAGCGGCGCAGGCGGTCGTTGAGTTCGACCTTGGTGCGGGCCTTCTCCAGTTTGGTGTTTTCCACCACATGGTTCATGTAGCCAATGGCGATCAAGATTGCGATCCCGGCTATGACTAGCAGGGTGATCATGAGTGGTGTCACCGGTAAGACCTCTTTATAGGGTTCGCGTGCGAGTGTAGTGGCTTGGCATGGAGGAGCCTAGCGCCGCTCGACGGGTTTGGATCGGCGAAGCTGTTATCTGTATCGGCCAGGGAGCCGCTTATATAAATGCTGGCCCTTGGGGTGCAGATTGCCATCACCTTTGCGGTGGACTATAACGCCTTGGCGAGTGTCGGAATATAGGCGTCAATCGTCGGGCGACGCAAAAGCCGGAAACGGCCGGTAAAGCAGGTCGAAGTCATTGATTTAAATAAATTTATATCTGGGGGTTGACGACCTTTCAATCCATCCATAGAATGCGCGCCACTTGCAGCGTAAAGCACACAGCGAAACGCGGCAGGGAGTGAATGTTGTAGTGTGTCCCCTTCGTCTAGTGGCCTAGGACACCGCCCTTTCACGGCGGTAACAGGGGTTCGAGTCCCCTAGGGGACGCCATTGCGGGAATAGCTCAGTTGGTAGAGCACGACCTTGCCAAGGTCGGGGTCGCGAGTTCGAGTCTCGTTTCCCGCTCCAATTTTAAACAGCGACGCTTAACGGCGGTGCTGAGTGAAACCAGAACCCAATCTTCGGAGGCGGATCTGGACACCGAAACACACACCATGTGTTCCGGGTAGCGTGTCCCCTTCGTCTAGTGGCCTAGGACACCGCCCTTTCACGGCGGTAACAGGGGTTCGAGTCCCCTAGGGGACGCCATTTGCGGGAATAGCTCAGTTGGTAGAGCACGACCTTGCCAAGGTCGGGGTCGCGAGTTCGAGTCTCGTTTCCCGCTCCAAATTCAAAAAGCGCCGCTTTGCAAAGAGCGGCGTTTTTATTAGTGAAAGTTGTAGCCTGTCCCCTTCGTCTAGTGGCCTAGGACACCGCCCTTTCACGGCGGTAACAGGGGTTCGAGTCCCCTAGGGGACGCCATTGCGGGAATAGCTCAGTTGGTAGAGCACGACCTTGCCAAGGTCGGGGTCGCGAGTTCGAGTCTCGTTTCCCGCTCCAAATTCACAAAAACGCCGCTCAGTGATGAGCGGCGTTTTTGTTTGTGCGTTTTTTGTCACGCAGTAAAGCAGTAAAAAAGACCGCGAGGTCTTTTTGTGGGCCTGCCAACGGGGCAGGCCCGAAACGCCATCAGAGCTTCGGCAGTTGCCCGATACGCCCCATCATCTCCGTGACGATCTGCAGGTCCAGCAAGAACTGGTCAACGGTCTTGAATTCGCCATCGGTGTGACCGGTGTACTTGACCTCCGGTCGTGCCAGGCCGAATTGCACGCCGTTCGGCAGTTCATGCACCGAGGTGGCGCCGGCCGAGGTGCCGAATTCGTGTTTCATGCCCAGGTTTTCGGTGGCCACGGCCAACAGTGCCTTGACCCACTCGCCTTCAGGGTTGCGGTACATCGGTTCGGCGATCGAATAGTCGAAGTTCACCGCGACATGGTTTTTCTTGCTCCAGGCCGCCAGTTTGTCGGCGATTTCGGTCTTGAGCGCTTCCGGCGACTTGCCCTTCGGCACGCGCAGGTTGACCGCGAGTTTGAAGGTTTTGTCGTCCATGCCGACGTAGGTCAGCGACGTGGTCAACGGGCCCATGAAGTCATCGGCGAAACCGACGCCCAACTTGCCACCCTTGTAATCCAGACCCCAATTGTCAGCGGCGTAGTGCGCAGCGTCGGTGATGTGGTTGTGCTTGAACGCAATCTTGCCGTCCACGCTGTGAATGAAGTCGAGCATACGGGCGACCGGGTTGACGCCGGATTCCGGTTCGGATGAGTGCGCGGAAACACCGGTGACGGTGAGTTTGACGTCTTTGCCATCGACCTTGGCATTCACTTCGAAATCGCCGCCATTGTGCTTGGCATATTCAGTGCCGGCCTTTTGCAGGCTGGCCGCCAGCTCGGCGGGTTTGTCGGTCACCAGCGTGACGACGGAAACAGACGGAATCTGGTTGGTTGCCATGCCGCCGGTCATCGAGACCAGCTCCGCGCCTTTGCCCTCGGCTTTGCGCTTGGCGAACTTGGCCATGACCGTGCCGTAACCTTTCTCGGCAATCACCACCGGGTAGCCACCGTCCAGTGCCAGGTTGTACTCCGGCGTCGGGTTGCGTTCGAAGTAGTAGGGAATCGCGTCGCCGGTGGTTTCTTCGGTGGTGTCCACCAGCAGTTTGAAATTGCGCGCCAGCGGCAGCTTTTCTTCCTTGATCACCTTCATGGCATACAGCGTCACGACGATGCCGTTTTTATCGTCCTCGGTGCCACGGCCGTACATGCGGTCGCCGATCAGCGTGACCTTGAACGGATCAAGTTTGGTGCCGTCCTTCAGCACCCAGTTCTCCGGTGTTACCGGAACCACGTCGGCGTGCGCATGAATGCCCACGACTTCCTTGCCGCTGCCGTCGAGGGAGATTTCGTAAACGCGGTTGTCGATGTTGCGATAGTTCAGGCCGAAAGACTCCGCCAGATCCTTGATCTTGCCGGCGATCTTGATGAATTCGGGGTTGTCGTGCTGATCGACACCGTCCTTGCGGAAGGTCGGGATTTCCACCAGTTCGCGCAGGGTTTCCAGAGCGGCTTTGCCGTACTTTACGCGGGTGTAGAGGCCGAGCAGGCGATGGATCTCGTTCTGTTGTTCGGCGGTCAGCGTCTTGTTGTCGAGGAAGGCGCTGATGGCGGGACGCAGATCGTCGGTCTTGCTCAGGTCGTTCTTGGCCAGATCGCCGAGAAACGCTCTGAAATCACTGACTTTTGCCTCATTGAATGTCTTGAGGATGGTCGCGCTCTGCTGCTCGGTCAGGTTGGCGTGGGCTGGCAGTGTGACGGACGAAAGGCTGGCCAGAATCAGCGTCGAGGCGGCCAGTTGCTTGAGTGAAAAGTCCATTGCTAAGGGCATTCCTTTGCAGGCGGTGAGTAGGAAGTGTCTGATCGATGCGTCAGACGGTTTCGCAAACTAACACCACCCGCGAGTGATAGGGGAGCCCCCGAAGTGGGACGCGTCGCACAGAAATGCAAAAGCGGCGCAGAATCGAAAAAGCCCGCCCAATCCGTCTGGGTCGGGCTTCTCCGATCAATGTGCTTACATCGACAGCACCAGACGCCCGGCAAACAGGATCAGAATCACCCCCATGCTGCGCTCGAACCAGTGGCCCATGCGCATGAACAGCACGCGCACTTTGCTGCTGGAAAAGAACAGCGCGACGATCACGAACCACAACGCATTCACCCCGCACATCCACAACCCGTACAGGGCCTGGATTTGCAGCGGCGTGCTGGCGCTGATGATCGTGGTGAAGATCGCCAGGAAAAACAGTGTGGCCTTGGGGTTGGTGGCGTTGGTCAGGAAACCGGTGGAGAACGCCTTGAACAGCGATTGCTCGACCAGCGGTTCGTCGCTGGCTTTTTCGCCTTCCATTGTCGTCTTGGGTTTGCTGCGGATCAGGCTGATGCCCAGGTAAAGAATGTAAGCGCCGCCGACCACTTTGGCGACGGTCAGCAGCCAGGGCGTGGTGTGCATCAAGGCGCCGACGCCCAGCAGGGTGTACAGAACGTGCACGGAAATTCCCGCGCCGATGCCCAATGCCGTGCAGATGCCGACCAATCGGCCGAAACGCACACTCTGGCGGATGGTCACGGCGAAGTCCGGACCGGGAGCGACTACGGCCAGAAAGTGGATGGTGGCCAGTGCCAGAAACTCGCCCAGGTAATTCGATGTCATTTCAGCTCCAGAAAGTCAGGGGTGATGCATTGCCGCGATAGCCGACAAAAAACGATAGGCTCAGGCGCGGATCGTCTACGCCCGGCGTCACCGAGTGCATGCGACGCGAATTGAACATGATGAAATCCCCCGGTTCCGGGCGTACTTCGAGGGCGGGCGGGCCGAGCAGCGCAGGGTCGATGCCGTAGCTGTCGCCGCGCATTTCGTCGAAACGGTCTGGCGAGATGTCGTCTTCCCACATCTGCAATGCGCCGCCTTCAGTCGGCATGTTGAGGTAGACGTTGCAGGCGAACTGCGCCTCCAGACTGCGAGCCTGGAAACTCTCCGGCGCATCCTTGGCGAAGATGTCGTGGTGGGCGAGGAAGCACACGCCCGGTTTCACTACCCGTGACAGGCCAACGTACATCTTGCGCCCATAGAGGTTCTCCAGATGGGCGCCTGCGGGCCAGGATTCATCGAGCATGCAGCGCAGGGTGTCGACCGGCGACGAGTAGGGCGCGCAACGGTTACGCAGTTCGGCGATGTTGCTGGTGGCGCGCTCGAAATAATCTTCGATCAGCAGCGGCTGGTTTTCCGCCTCGTAGAACGCCATGCCGATCCGGCCGATGCTGGGCGCGTTGATGTAACCCTCGAAGCCAGGGGCGAGGATCTTGTCACCAATCTGGATCGCCTGCGCGTGGGGCAGAAAGCCTTTGACGCGGATGGCGAGAACTTCTTCGTTGGCCAGTTTTTTTATGCACGTCTCATCGAGACGCTCGACGTCAAGCATCATGGTTTCAGGTCCATCTATCGAATAGTCAACGGAACCGGCGAACGCGGTTCCCCCGGCGCCGGACGCTGCATCTGGCAGCGCCCGAAATCCTCAATCCACGCTGTAGTGGACGGACAACGTGCCTTTCTTCTGCGAAAGGGACGCGATCGTGACTGTGCCCAGATCCTTCAGGCTGCGTACATGGGTGCCGCCGCAGCCATAGGCTGGCAGTTCACCGAAACCGATTTCCCGCGCGCCTTCGCGCAGGGATGTCAGGCGTGGCAGATCGTGTTCGATCCACTGGCCGATGCCGAACTGAACAATTTGTGCATCGACTTCCTGGGCCGAATCTCCAGGTTTGAATTGCACCCGGCCCTCGTCCGGCCAGTGGTGGGCCTTGACCGGCATCCAGCCCAGGGCCTGGACAAAGTGGCCGATCAAATGCCCGGCAGAGTGCATGCGGGTATTAAAGCGGCGGCGTTCTTCGTCGACACGAATCTGGGTCATGCCCAGCGGCACAGGTTGATTGACGAAATGAATGATTCGGTCCGCTTCCTGGACGACCCGCAGCACTTGGCTGTCGCCAATCCAGCCGGTATCACAGGGTTGGCCACCACCCTGAGGATGAAAAAGCGTGGCGCGCAACACAACGGCGAATTCGTTCTCGTGGGGCGTGCAGTCGAGGACTTCCACATTGGCCTTGAGGTCATCACTATGGAAAAAGAGGCGAAGCGTCATATTCCATGCCCTTATTAAAGTTTCTTTTTTAATTATAGGAATCGTGCAATAACGTGATAATCCATTCAAACATCAAAGGACTGTTGCGCTGTGAGCATAAATCTTCCCCTGCCGCTGCTCGGTGAAATGGCGATTTTCGTCAAGGTCGTCGAGACCGGCAGCTTCTCCGAAGCCGCTCGCCAATTGGGCTCATCGCCGTCGGCGGTCAGCCGCAGTATTTCCCGGCTGGAGAAGGCACTGGCCACGCGGCTGCTCCAACGCACCACGCGCAAACTGCGTTTGAGTGATGGCGGGGAAGAGGTGTTCAAGCGCTGTCAGGAAATGGTCAGTGCAGCGAAGTCGGTGATGGAGATCAGCGGCCAGTTCAACCACGAAGCCGAAGGGCTGGTGCGGGTCAGCGTGCCGAAAGCGGTGGGGCGTTTCGTGATTCATCCGCACATGCCGGAGTTTTTGCGGCGCTATCCGAAAGTCGATGTGGAGTTGTTGCTCGAAGACCGCCAGGTGGATCTGATCGACGACCATGTCGATCTGGCCATTCGCATCACGGATCGTCCACCGGCCGGACTGGTCGGACGACAACTGCTGACCATCGACCATTTGCTCTGCGCGACACCGCAATACCTGGCTGAACACGGGACGCCGACTCATCCCCACGACTTGCTCAACCACAGTTGCATCTATCTGGGCGAAACTCCGAGCGATGCGCGCTGGAAGTTCAAGAAAGGCACGAAAGCCGTCACCGTCGGCGTGCGCGGCCGGTATGCCGCCAATCACACAGGCGTGCGCCTGGGCGCGGTGTTGCAGCACATCGGGATTGGCAGCCTGCCGTATTTCACTGCGCGTTATGCACTGGAGCAGCGGCTGATCGTACAGGTGTTGCCGGACTGGACATTCCTGGCGTCCTACCACGGCGGATTGTGGTTGCTGCACTCGCCGACGCGCTATTTGCCGCCGAAGCTGCGGGTCTTCATCGACTATCTGGTGGAGTGCCTGGAGAAAGAGCCGACCCTGAGCAAACCGGGAAAGTCTGGCGGAACAAAACCTTTGGCCGAGTACGAATTGCCCGAGAGTGAAGGGTTGCTTTGACCCCATGAAAAAGGCCCGCATGGATCACCATGCGGGCCTTTTTTTATCAGGCAAAAATCAGTGCTTGCTGTCCTGGGCGGACATCGCCAGCAGCTGTTTTTCCTGGTTCCAGTCGAACGGTTCGTCGTTCTGTTCGGCTTCGTAGCGGCGTTCTTCCAGCGCCTGATACATGTCGATTTCTTCGTCGGACAGGTAGTGCAGGCAGTCGCCGGCGAAGAACCACAGCAGATCCCGCGGGATCAGGTGGGCAATTTGCGGGTAACGGGTAATCACCTGAGTCAGGATGTCCTGGCCCAGGTATTGGCTTTCGATCGGCTCGATCGGCAGTGAAGCCAGCAGTTCGTCGAAACGCTCCAGGAACAGGGCATGGCTTTCTTCGGGAACCTGATCGGCCTCACCTACGGCGACCAGGATGCTGCGCAGGTGGTCGAGCAAAACCAGATGATCGGCAACGACGTTGGACACGAGATAAGTCCTCAAGAGCAAAACGGGCGCGGGAGTATAAAGCCCCTGCGCCCGTTTTTCACTGATTGAAGGGATCAGCGGATTTTGCCTTCCGCGGGTTTCAGCTCCTCTTTGTCGAAATCATCGACATCGATCACCTTGCGCCGCGCCGCTTCGGCATCACGCAGGGCCTGGGCTTCCACAGCCTGCAACACCCCGGCCTCCAGTGCTGCATCGATGACGTGTTCGCCGGCCACCGGTTTGACCTGACCGCTCTTGAGTGAAGTGTGCAATTTTTTGTGCAGTGGTTGCGCAGCGTTCAACTGATCGAAGGCGTGTTGCAGCGCACCGACCGCATCGTCTGCCGATTGCGGGCGATAGCAGCCGGCAAGCAGTTCTTCCAGCGCCGGATCGCCCTTGGCCCGGCCGATGACCGCAGCGACTTCTGCACCGAGTCTGTCCGACGGCCCTTTGTGACGGCGGCCGAACGGGAACACGATCACCCGCAGCAGGCAGCCGAAGACCCGGTTCGGGAAGTTGGTCAGCAATTCGTCCAGCGCCTTTTCCGACTGGCCGAGGCTTTCTTCCATGGCCCATCTGAACAACGGTTCCATGTACGCCGGGGAGTCGAGATCGTGATAACGCTTGAGCGCTGCCGAGGCCAGATAGAGGTTGCTCAGCACATCACCCAGTCGTGCCGACAGACGTTCGCGGCGTTTCAGCTCGCCACCCAACAGCATCATGCTCAGGTCGGCAAGCATGGCAAACGCGGCGGCCTGTCGGTTGAGGGCGCGGAAGTAACCCTGGCTGAGCCTGTCTCCCGGCGCATGTTCGAAATGGCCGAAACCAAGGTTCAGCACCAGTGTGCTGGCGGCGTTGCTCACGGCAAACCCGATGTGCTTGAGCAACAGGCCATCGAATTCCTTGAGCGCCTGATCCTTGTCCTCGCGTCCGGCGAGGGCCATTTCCTTGAGCACGAACGGATGGCAGCGGATCGCGCCCTGGCCGAAGATCATCAGGTTGCGCGAAAGAATGTTCGCGCCTTCCACGGTGATGAAGATCGGTGCGCCGTTCCAGCTGCGGCCCAGATAATTGTTCGGGCCCATGATGATCGCTTTGCCGCCATGCACGTCCATGGCGTGGCTGATGCACTCGCGACCGCGTTCGGTGAGGTGGTACTTGAGAATCGCCGACAGCACCGACGGCTTCTCGCCCAGATCCACCGCATTGGCAGTCAGCATCCGCGCAGCATCCATCATCCACGCGTTGCCGCCGATCCGCGCCATGGCCTCCTGAATGCCTTCGAACGCTGACAGCGGCACGTTGAACTGCTCGCGAATCTGCGCGTATTGCCCGGTCACCAGGCTGGTGAACTTGGCCGCGCCGGTGCCGACTGCCGGCAGCGAGATCGAACGCCCGACCGACAGGCAGTTCATCAGCATCATCCAGCCTTTGCCGAGCATTTCCTGGCCGCCGATGAGGAACTCCAGCGGGATGAACACGTCCTTGCCGGAGTTCGGTCCGTTCATGAACGCAGCGCCCAGCGGCAGGTGGCGACGGCCGATTTCCACGCCGGGGGTGTCGGTCGGGATCAGCGCGAGACTGATGCCCAGGTCTTCCTTGTCGCCGAGCAGGTGATCCGGGTCATAGGCCTTGAAGGCCAGGCCGAGCAAGGTCGCGACCGGGCCGAGGGTGATGTAGCGTTTTTCCCAGTTCAGGCGCAGGCCGAGGGTTTCCTGGCCCTCCCATTCGCCCTTGCAGACGATCCCGGTGTCGGGCATGGCGCCGGCGTCGGAGCCGGCGAGCGGGCCGGTCAGCGCAAAGCACGGGATGTCGTCGCCTCGGGCCAGTCGTGGCAAGTAATGATTGCGCTGTTCGTCGGTGCCGTAGTGCAGCAGCAGTTCGGCCGGGCCGAGGGAGTTGGGCACCATCACGGTGGAGGCAAGGTCGCCGCTGCGGGTCGCCAGTTTCATAGCCACCTGGGAGTGAGCGTAGGCGGAGAAACCCTTGCCGCCGAACTCCTTGGGAATGATCAGGGCGAAGAATCCGTGTTCCTTGATGTGCGTCCAGGCTTCTGGCGGCAGATCCATCGACTGGCCGATCTGCCAGTCGGTGACCATGGCGCAAAGCTCTTCGGTCGGGCCGTCGATGAACGCTTGTTCTTCGTCGCTCAGTTGCGCTTTTGGATAGGACAGCAGCTTGTCCCAGTCCGGGCGCCCGCTGAACAGTTCGCCGTCCCACCACACCGTGCCGGCATCGATCGCGTCGCGTTCGGTCTGCGACATCGGGGGCAGGGTTTTCTGGAACCAGCTGAACAGCGGCGCGGTGAAGTGTTTGCGGCGCAGGTCAGGCAACAGCAGCGGGGCAGCAACCAGGGCCAGCACGACCCAGAAAATCAGCAACAGCCAGCCCGGCGCGTGGCTGAAAATCCCCATCGCCAACAGGTAAGCGGCAACGATGCCCAGTGCAGGCAGCGGGGCGATGCGCCGGTGGGCCAGATACGCCACGCCGACGATCAGAACCAGTATCCACAACAACAGCATATTTAATCCTCCGTGAACCAGGGCGAACCGACCCTCCAGAGCTTAGACGGCATCTGCAAAACGGGGCGGTCAGAGCAAGGTGATTGAAATCGTGGGAAACCCCGGATGTCTTTTGTAGGTTCGGTGGGCAACACGCGTGGGAAATCGTTCGCAGCTTCCGCGTCTTTGCGTGCATGTTTGGCCGAAACGTCGTTATCTCTGTGCTGAACCTCTCGCTAGACTCGAGGCTCAATCAGGAGAGTGTCGTCATGCACGAGTATCTGAGCCCCGGCCGCTTCATCGATAGTGACCACCCCTCGGTGGTGGAGTTCGCCGACCAGCACCGTGGTACCAGCCGCGATCCGCTCGCGCAGGCGATCAGTCTTTATTACGCCGTGCGCGAGGCGGTGCGTTACAACATGTACACCTTCAGCCGCGACCCGCAAACCTTGCGTGGCAGTTACGCGCTGGCGGCGGGTGAGAGCTATTGCGTGCCCAAGGCCACGCTGCTCGCCGGTTGCGCGCGCCATTGCGGGATCCCCGCACGGATTGGTCTGGCGGATGTGAAAAATCATCTGTCGACGCCGCGTCTGCTTGAGCTGCTGAGAAGCGAGGTGTTCGCCATGCATGGTTATACCGAGCTGTTTCTCAATGGTCGCTGGGTGAAAGCCACACCCGCGTTCAACCAGAAGCTCTGCGAAATGTTCAACGTGGCCCCGCTGGAATTCGACGGCATGAACGACAGCGTTTTTCACCCTTACAACAGTGATGGCGCGCTGTTGATGGAGTACCTGGTCGATCACGGCCAGTTCGCCGATGTACCGGAATCCTTTTTCTTCGAACATCTGCAGAAATGTTATCCCCACCTGTTCAACGATCAGCAGAAACCATTGTCCAGTGACATGCGCGGTGATGTCGGCAGCCTCTGATCCGGCGTATGCTGCCTGCCCATTCACTGGAAAAGAGGCGGTCATGCTGAAGATCTGGGGTCGCAAGAATTCGTCGAATGTCAGAAAACCGTTGTGGGCTGCCGAAGAACTCGGGCTGGCCTACGAGGCCATCGATGCCGGTGGCGCGTTTGGTGTGGTCGACACACCGGAGTACCGGGCAATGAACCCGAACGGGCGGGTGCCGGTGATACAGGACGACGGTTTTGTGCTGTGGGAATCCAATGCCATCGTGCGTTACCTGCTGGCAAAACATGCAGCCGATACCGCGTGGTACCCGGCGGATCCGCAGACCCGTGCCACCGCTGACAAGTGGATGGACTGGACGACTTCCAGTTTTGCAGGGCCGTTTCGCACGGTGTTCTGGGGCGTATTGCGTACCCCGGCAGACAAGCAGGACTGGCCGGCGATCCATGCGGCGATCAAGGAGTGCGACGGCTTGCTGGCGATGGCCGATCAGGCGCTGAAGCATCAGCCGTATCTGTCCGGCAACGAAATCGGCATGGGCGATATCCCGCTCGGCAGTTTCATTTATGCCTGGTTCGAGATGCCGATCGAGCGCGCGCCGATGCCGCATCTGGAGGCCTGGTACGCGCGACTGAAGCAGCGTCCGGCGTATCGCAAAGCCGTCATGACCGCGTTGACTTAATACCTACTATCGACACACTTGACTGTACTTGTGCGGCGGCGGCAAGCACCATTGCGCTTGTGCGCCGCGGTTGTCTCCCTCGCCGCCCGCCGTCATTCAGTCCTTTTTCTCTTCTTGGTGCGTAATCCGATATGAGTTCCGCTCTGTCCATCCGGCAGCTAACCAAAACCTACGGCAACGGGTTCCAGGCCTTGAGTGGTATCGATCTGGACGTCGCTGAAGGTGACTTCTTCGCCTTGCTCGGCCCCAACGGCGCCGGCAAATCCACGACCATCGGCATTCTCTCGACCCTGGTCAACAAGACCAGCGGCACCGTGAATATCTTTGGCAACGACCTGGACAAGAACCCGGCGGCGCTCAAGCGCTCCATCGGCGTGGTACCCCAGGAATTCAACTTCAACCAGTTCGAAAAGACCTTCGACATCGTCGTGACCCAGGCCGGTTACTACGGCATCCCGGCGAAGATCGCCAAGGAACGCGCCGAGCAGTACCTGACTCAGCTCGGCCTGTGGGACAAGCGCGATGTGCCGTCGCGCTCGCTGTCCGGCGGCATGAAGCGTCGCTTGATGATTGCGCGGGCGCTGGTGCATGAACCGCGTCTGCTGATCCTCGACGAACCGACCGCCGGGGTGGATATCGAGCTGCGTCGTTCGATGTGGACGTTCCTCACCGAACTGAACCAGAAAGGCATCACCATCATCCTCACCACCCATTACCTGGAAGAGGCTGAGCAGCTGTGCCGCAACATCGGCATCATCGACCACGGCACCATTGTCGAGAACACCAGCATGCGTCAGTTGCTCGGGCAACTGCATGTGGAAACCTTCCTGCTCGACCTGAAGAACGATCTGGCGGTCGCGCCGCAACTGGCCGGCTACCCGGCCCGTCTGGTGGATGCGCATACGCTGGAAGTCCAGGTCGACAAGTCCATGGGCATCACTGCGCTGTTCGGCCAACTGGCCCTGCAGAACATAGAAGTGCTGAGCCTGCGCAATAAAACCAATCGCCTCGAGGAGCTGTTCGTGTCCCTGGTGGAGAAAAATCTGTCGAAGGTGGCGGTATGAGTTCCGAGCTGCGCCCCAACCTCATTGCCCTCAACACCATCGTTTACCGCGAAGTCAGACGTTTTACCCGGATCTGGCCGCAGACCCTGCTGCCGCCGGCGATCACCATGGTTCTGTATTTCGTGATCTTCGGTAACCTGATCGGCCGGCAGATCGGCGACATGGGTGGCTTCACCTACATGGAATACATCGTGCCGGGTCTGATCATGATGTCGGTGATCACCAACTCTTACGGCAACGTGGTGTCGAGCTTCTTCGGCAGCAAGTTCCAGCGCTCCATCGAAGAATTGATGGTGTCGCCAGTGTCGCCGCACACGATTCTGATCGGTTACACCATTGGTGGCGTCCTGCGAGGCCTTATGGTGGGCGTGATCGTGACGATTCTGTCGTTGTTCTTCACCAGTCTGCAGGTGCATCACCTGGGCGTGACCGTTCTGGTGGTGGTGCTGACGGCGACGATCTTCTCGCTGCTGGGCTTTATCAACGCGGTGTTTGCGCGCAACTTCGATGACATCTCGATCATCCCGACCTTCGTGCTGACCCCGCTGACCTACCTCGGTGGCGTGTTCTATTCGATCACCTTGCTGCCGCCGTTCTGGCAGACCGTGTCGCTGGCCAACCCGGTGCTGCACATGGTCAACGCCTTCCGTTACGGCATCCTCGGTGTGTCGGATATCCGCATCGGTATCGCGATCACTTTCATGCTGGTGGCGACGGTGGTGCTGTATTTCGGTTGCGCGCGGCTGCTGGTAAGCGGGCGCGGAATGCGTACCTGATTTCTTCGATGTTGCAATGAAAAACGGCCTCCCACAGTGGAGGCCGTTTTGCATTCACGCCTGACGACTTTTTTTGCGCCGCGCCCATTGCCGCGCCACCCACCAGCGCCAGTACATCATCACCAGGCAATAGGCGAGGGCACCCAGTACCAGCCCGACCACCACCGACCCCAGCAGGAACGGTTGCCACAAGGTCGAGAGCTCACCGCTGATCCATTCCCAGGTCAATTCGTCGGGGAGGGTGCGCGCGGGCACATCCATCAGCCAGGCCCCGGCCTGATACGTGCAGAAAAACACCGCCGGCATGGTGATCGGATTGGTCAGCCAGACCAGGCTTACAGCAATCGGCATGTTGCCGCGCACCATGATCGCGAGGACGGCGGCCACCAGCATTTGTGCGGGAATCGGCAGGAACGCGGCAAACAGGCCCACGGCCATGGCGCGGGCCACCGAGTGTCGGTTGAGGTGCCAGAGGTTCGGGTCATGCAGCAACGTGCCGAGAAAGCGTAAGGATTTGTGTTCCCTGATGCTCGTCGGATCGGGCATGTAACGTTTGAATAAGCGCCGGGGCATAAGGCTTCTCGGTCGGTTAAGGCGGCAAGTATGTCTGGATTCTACGAACCGCCCATTCAGACTTTGTGACAATTGATAACGACGCCCGTGCCCCGCAACCGCTATGCCTGAGGGTGGGACTCTCAAGGACGGGCTTATGCGCACAGGGATGATGGCGCTGGCAGCCGGTCTGCTGGCTGCGGTTTTTTTACCGGCCTTGCCGCCGGTCGGGGTATTGGTGGTGTTGCCGTGGGTGGCGCTGATGCTGCTGCCGTTTCGCAGCTATCCACTGGCGTTTTTGCTGCTTGGATTTACATGGGCGGGTTTCAACGCGCAGATGGCGCTGAATGATCGACTGCCTCACCGGCTGGATGGCGAAACGCGCTGGGTGGAAGGGCGGGTCGTCGGCTTGCCGCAGAATGTGGAGGGCGTCGTACGCTTTGAACTGGCCGATGCGCACTCACGTCACGAGAAACTGCCATCACTGATGCGTCTGGCCTGGTATGCCGGGCCTGAGGTCAAAAGTGGCGAACGCTGGCGAGTGGCGGTCAAGCTCAAGCGCCCCGGTGGGCTGCTCAATCCGGATGCGTTCGATTACGAAGCCTGGCTGTTGGCGCAGCGCATTGGCGCCACCGGGACGGTGAAGGATGGCCAGCGTCTGGCGCCGGCGCAGCGGGCCTGGCGCGACAGCATTCGTCAGCGCTTGCTTGCGGTGGATGCTCAGGGACGCAACGGAGCCTTGGCCGCGTTGGTGCTGGGCGATGGCTCGGGACTCAGTCGCGAAGACTGGCAGTCCTTGCAGGATACCGGCACTGTGCACCTGCTGGTGATTTCCGGGCAGCACATTGGGCTGTTGGCGGCGTTGATGTATGCGCTGGTCGCCGGGCTGGCAAGGGGCGGGATTTGGCCGTTGCGTTGGCCCTGGCTGCCTTGGGCGTGTGGTCTGGCGTTCACGGCGGCGCTGGGTTACGGCCTGCTGGCCGGGTTCGACGTGCCGGTGCGGCGGGCGTGCGTAATGGTTGCACTGGTGTTGTTGTGGCGTTTGCGTTTTCGCCATCTCGGTGCGTGGTGGCCGTTGCTGCTGGCGTTCGACGGCGTGTTGTTGATGGATCCGCTGGCCAGCCTGCGTCCCGGGTTGTGGCTGTCATTCGCGGCAGTGGGTGTTTTGATCTTTACCTTCGGCGGCCGACTGGGGCCGTGGCGCTGGTGGAAGACCTGGACGCGCGCGCAATGGCTGATCGCGATCGGCTTGTGCCCGGTGTTGGTGGCGTTGAGCCTGCCGATCAGCCTCAGTGGGCCACTGGCCAATCTGCTGGCGGTGCCGTGGGTCAGTTTTGCGGTGCTGCCGCCGGCGCTGCTGGGCACTTTGTTGCTGCCAATCCCTCATGTCGGGGAAGGGTTGCTGTGGCTGGCCGGCGGGCTGATCGATGGCTTGTTCAGGACGCTGGCCCTGATTGCCGGGCGTTGGCCGGCGTGGGTGCCGCCGACGATGCAAGGGTGGGTCTGGGTGCTGGGAGGTCTTGGTGCCGTGTTGTTATTGCTGCCCCGGGGCGTTCCTTTGCGTCCATTGGGTTGGCCGTTGCTGCTGGTGCTGGCATTTCCGCCGCGAGAGCTTCTGGCCGAAGGCGTGGCCGATGTCTGGCAACTCGACGTCGGTCAGGGCCTGGCGATCCTGATCCGCACCCGCCATCACACCTTGCTGTACGACAGCGGCCCGCGTTTCGGTGACTTCGACCTCGGCGAGCGAGTGGTGCTGCCGGCATTGCGCAAACTAGGGGTGGAACACCTCGATCTGATGCTGCTCAGCCATGCCGATGCCGACCACGCAGGTGGCGCGCTTGCCGTGGTGAAAGGGATGACTGTCAGGCGGATCATCAGCGGCGATCCGCCGGGGCTGCCCGAAGCGCTGACCGCCGAGGCCTGCGAAAGCGGCCGGCAATGGCAGTGGGACGGCGTTGCTTTCCAGCTATGGCAGTGGGCCGACGCCCATGACAGCAACCAGCGGTCCTGCGTCCTGCAGATCGAAGCCAATGGCGAACGCTTGCTGTTGACCGGCGACATCGACAGCGCTGCCGAGCGGGACCTGCTCGACAGCGTGCTGGCAGTTCATACCCAATGGCTGCAAGCCCCGCATCACGGCAGCCGCAGTTCCTCTTCGATGGCCTTGCTCAAGGCTTTGCAGCCCCGGGCCGTGCTGATTTCCCGAGGGCAGGGCAATTCATTCGGCCATCCGCACCCGACCGTCATTGCCCGCTACCGCAAACAGGGAGTGCATATCCACGACAGCGCCGAGCAGGGTGCCATTCATCTGCAACTGGGACGGTTTCAGCCGGCCCGGTCGATGCGTCAACAACGCCGGTTCTGGCGCGACCCGCCGTTGTCGGAGGCAGAGTACCGTTGAGCACGGTCGTCGGGGCGACGGGTCTTTATCGCGAACCGGTATGGTAAAGTGGCGCACTTTTTCGAGGGGGCTGTCACTGTGTGGGAATTGGTCAAATCCGGCGGCTGGATGATGTTGCCGATCATTCTGAGTTCCATCGCCGCCATGGCGATTGTCGCCGAGCGCCTGTGGACCCTGCGCGCCAGTCGCGTCACCCCTGAGCATTTGCTGGGTCAGGTCTGGGTCTGGATCAAGGACAAGCAGCTCAACAAGGAAAAACTCAAGGAATTGCGCGCCAACTCGCCGCTGGGGGAAATCCTCGCCGCGGGTCTGGCCAACTCCAAGCATGGTCGCGAGATCATGAAGGAGTGCATCGAAGAGGCCGCCGCCCGGGTCATCCACGAGCTGGAACGCTACGTCAGCGCGCTGGGCACCATCGCTGCGATGTCGCCGTTGCTGGGGCTGCTGGGTACGGTGCTGGGCATGATCGACATTTTCAGCGCTTTCACCGGTTCCGGCATGACCACCAACGCTGCGGTGCTGGCCGGCGGTATTTCCAAGGCGCTGATCACCACCGCCGCGGGCCTGATGGTCGGTATTCCGGCGGTGTTCTTCCACCGTTTCCTGCAACGCCGCATCGATGAGCTGGTGGTGGGCATGGAACAGGAAGCGATCAAACTGGTGGAAGTGGTGCAGGGCGACCGTGACGTCGATCTGGCCGGGGGCAAAGCGTGAAATTCCGTCGCAAACCCCGGGAAACGATCGACATCAACCTCGCGTCGCTGATCGACGTGGTGTTCATCCTGTTGCTGTTTTTCGTCGTGACCACCACTTTCACCCGCGAAACCCAGCTGCGCGTCGATCTGCCCGAAGCGGTCAGCGGTTCACCGGCCGAGGATCAGCAGGTCAAGCAACTGGACGTCGCCATCAGCGCCGAAGGTGTGTTCTCGGTGAACAACAAGATTCTGCCGAAGAACGACCTGGCGACTCTGATGGAAGCCATGCAGAAGGAAGCCAATGGCGACACCAGCATGCCGTTGTCGATCAGTGCTGACGGCAAGACTCAGCACCAATCCGTGATCACCGCCATGGACGCGGCCGGCAAGCTCGGTTTCAGCCATCTACGCATGACCACGGTCGAGGCGGCGCCAAAATCCTGATGGCCATGTCCGATCGTCTGCTCGCCGCGTGGTATCAGGGGCACCCGGCCCTGACGCTGTTGCGGCCGCTGGAGTGGCTGTACCGTCGCGTCGTGGCCGGCAAGCGTCAGCGTTTTCTCGACGGCGAAGGCGAGATTTATCAGTCGCCGGTGCCGGTGATCGTGGTCGGCAATATCACCGTTGGCGGCACCGGCAAGACCCCGATGATCCTGTGGCTGATCGAGCACTGCCGACGCCACGGACTGCGGGTCGGTGTGGTCAGCCGTGGTTACGGCGCCAAACCGGCGCAACTGCCATGGCGGGTCGAAGCCGATCAGACTGCCGACATCGCCGGCGACGAACCCTTGCTGATTGTGCAGCGTACCGGCGTGCCGCTGATGATCGATCCCGATCGCAGCGCCGCCGTCAGAGCCCTGCTGGACAGCGAGCCGCTGGACCTGATCCTGTCCGATGACGGCATGCAGCATTACCGTCTGGCGCGCGATCTTGAGCT
The DNA here is from genome assembly GCF_056626735.1 of Pseudomonas sp. 1. Classification (NCBI taxonomy): domain Bacteria; kingdom Pseudomonadati; phylum Pseudomonadota; class Gammaproteobacteria; order Pseudomonadales; family Pseudomonadaceae; genus Pseudomonas; species Pseudomonas sp. 1. The sequence goes on from NZ_JBWXMQ010000002.1 coordinate 332,246, forward strand.
GGTGCTGATCGACGCCGCCCGAGGGCTTGGCAATCAGCGTTGCCTGCCCGCCGGCCCACTGCGCGAACCGATCGAGCGTCTGCAAAGCGTCGACGGCGTGTTGTTCAACGGCGCCCTCGACGATCGCGATGGCGGTTTCGCTTTCCGCCTAAAGCCTTCGGCGCTGGTCAATCTGCGCAGCGGCGAACGCCGGCCGCTCGATCATTTTTCGCCCGGTCAGGCCGTGCACGCGGTGGCCGGGATCGGCAACCCGCAACGTTTCTTCAATACCCTCGAAGCGCTAGACTGGCGGCCTGTGCCCCACGCGTTTGCCGACCACGCCGAATACAGCGTGCAGGCCTTGAGTTTCACGCCGTCATTGCCAGTGGTGATGACTGAAAAGGATGCGGTGAAGTGCCGTGCCTTCGCTGCTGCCGACTGGTGGTACCTGGCGGTCGATGCCGTGCCGTCTCCGGCCTTCGTGGCCTGGTTCGATACGCAGTTGATGCGCCTGTTGCCGGATCGTCTTTTGCCTTAATCCGTTTTTATCCAGGGAATGTTCATGGACACCAAATTGCTCGACATCCTCGCCTGCCCGGTCTGCAAAGGCCCGCTCAAGCTCAGCGCCGACAAGACCGAACTGATCAGCAAGGGCGCCGGCCTGGCGTACCCGATCCGCGACGGCATTCCGGTGATGCTGGAAAGCGAAGCCCGCACCCTGACCACCGACGAGCGTCTGGATAAATGACCACAGCCTTCACCGTTGTCATCCCGTCGCGTTTCGCCTCGACCCGTCTTCCGGGCAAGCCGCTGCTGGACATCGCCGGCAAGCCGATGATCCAGCACGTCTGGGAGCAGGCCAGCAAAAGCAGCGCCAGCCGTGTGGTCGTGGCGACCGACGATGCGCGCATCGTCGAAGCCTGCAAGGCCTTCGGCGCCGAAGTGGTGCTGACCCGTGAAGATCACAACTCCGGCACCGATCGTCTAGCCGAAGTGGCCGCGAAGCTGGGCCTGGAGCCGGATGCCATCGTGGTCAACGTGCAGGGTGACGAACCGCTGATCCCGCCGAGCGTGATCGATCAGGTCGCCGCCAACCTCGCGGCCCACACCGAGGCGCGCATGGCCACTCTGGCCGAGCCGATCGAAGACGTCGAAACGCTGTTCAACCCGAACGTGGTCAAGGTTGTCAGTGACCTCAACGGTCTGGCGCTGACCTTCAGTCGCGCGACTCTGCCATGGGCTCGCGATGCCTTCGCCAAGAGTCGCGACGTGCTGCCGGAAGGCGTGCCGTATCGTCGCCACATCGGCATTTATGCGTACCGCGCAGGCTTCCTTCAGGACTTCGTGAGCTGGGGCCCGTGCTGGCTGGAGAACACCGAATCCCTTGAACAGCTTCGTGCCCTGTGGCACGGCGTGCGGATTCATGTGGCTGACGCCTTGATCGCGCCGCCAACCGGAGTCGACACCGCCGAAGACCTTGAGCGCGTCCGTCGCCTGCTGGAGGCCTGATGCGCGTTTTGTTCGTGTGCCTGGGCAACATCTGCCGTTCGCCCACTGCCGAAGGTGTGTTGCGCCACAAGTTGCGCGAAGCGGGGCTGGCGGATCAGGTCGAAGTGGCCTCCGCCGGCACTGGCGACTGGCACGTCGGCAATCCGCCGGACAAGCGCAGTCAGGCCGCGGCCAAGCTGCGTGGTTATGACCTGTCGGCGCAGCGCGCTCAGCAGGTCAGCCGCGCCGATTTCGCCAGCTACGACCTGATCCTCGCCATGGACAACAGCAACCTGCGTAACCTCAAGGCCCTGCAGCCGTCCACCGGCAAGGCCGAGCTGGACCTGTTCCTGCGCCGCTATGCAGGTGTGGTCGACGAAGTGCCGGATCCTTATTACGACGGCGATCAGGGCTTCGAGCAGGTGCTGGATCTGATCGAGCGTGCCTGCGATCAGCTGTTGATCGAAGTGAAGGGGCGGTTATGAGTTTGCAGGTGCAACCGCAGGTTTCCCTGAAACCCTTCAATACCTTTGGCGTTGACGTTCGCGCGCAGCTGTTTGCCGAAGCCCACAGTGATGCTGATGTGCGCGAAGCCCTGGCTTACGCGACCTCCCACGACGTGCCGTTGCTGGTGATCGGCGGCGGCAGCAATCTGTTGCTCACGGCGGATATCCCGGCTTTGGTGCTGCGCATGGCCAGCCGTGGCATCCGCGTCATCAGTGACGACGGCAACCGCGTGGTGATTGAAGCCGAAGCCGGTGAGCCGTGGCACCCGTTCGTGCAGCACACGCTGGCCCAGGGTTTCTCGGGGCTGGAAAACCTCAGCCTGATCCCCGGCACGGTCGGTGCCGCGCCGATGCAGAACATCGGTGCCTACGGTGTCGAGATCAAGGACGTCTTCGCCGGCCTGACGGCGCTGGATCGCCAGACCGGCGAACTGCGTGACTTCAGTCTGGAAGAGTGCAACTTCGCCTACCGTGACAGCGTGTTCAAACAGCAGCCGGGTCGCTGGTTGATCCTGCGGGTGCGCTTCGCATTGGCTCGGGTCGCCCATCTGCACCTGGAATACGGCCCGGTACGTCAGCGCCTGATCGAGCAGGGTATCGAGCAGCCGACACCGACGGACGTCAGTCGAGCGATTTGCAGCATCCGCAGCGAAAAACTGCCGGATCCAGCAGTGCTCGGTAATGCTGGCAGTTTCTTCAAGAACCCGCTGGTGTCGGCGGCCGTAGTCGCACAGATCAAGGCGCGGCATCCGGATCTGGTGGCCTACGCGCAACCGGACGGGCAGATGAAACTGGCGGCCGGCTGGTTGATCGAGCGCGCCGGTTGGAAAGGTTTTCGTGAGGCCGATGCCGGCGTGCATAAATTGCAGGCGCTGGTGCTGGTCAACTACGGCGCGGCGACCGGGCTGCAATTGCTCGATCTGGCCCAGCGCATCCAGAAAGACATTTCAGAGCGTTTCAATGTCGAGCTGGAAATGGAGCCCAATCGCTATTGAGGCTACGCTTTCAAGGCTCAACAAAAAGCCCTGCACTTTTTAAAAAGTACAGGGCTTTTTTGTTAATCGCGGGTTAACGTAGCCAGCTAACGATACCGGTCATTTACTCCACTATTTGTTTCACCAAAGGCCCGGTGCAGACGTTCCCGTCGGCACAAGAGAGCCTGATTAGCCTGAGCCGATCTGCGCGAACCACCACTGTCCCTGCGGTGGCAGATGGCTCGACCCCATAACCTCCATGAATATGCGGGCGTGCCCATGATTACCCTGAAACTCAATGGTCAAGACCATCCACTCGATGTCACCGAGGACATGCCGCTGTTGTGGGCGATCCGTGACGTCGCCGGTTACAACGGCACCAAGTTCGGCTGCGGCATGGGCCTGTGCGGTGCATGCACCATTCATATCGACGGCGCGCCGGCGCGCAGTTGCATCACGCCGATCGGTTCGGTGGTCGGGCAGAGCGTGACCACCATCGACAACCTGCATGCCGACCCGGTTGGCCAGATCGTCCAGCAAGCCTGGCTCGACACGGCTGTAGCCCAATGCGGTTACTGCCAGGGCGGGCAGATCATGTCCGCCACTGCGTTACTCAAGACCAACCCGAACCCGAGCGACGAACAGATCGAAGAAGCGATGGTCGGCAACATCTGCCGCTGCGGCACCTACAACCGGATCAAGACTGCGATCCGTCAGGCCTCCACTCATCTGAAGGAGGCCAAGGCATGAGCCGTTTACCGAACGATTTCGCCCTGAGCAACCTGAGTCGCCGGGGCTTCCTGAAGGGCGTCGGCGCCACCGGTGCATTGGTACTGGCGGCGAGCTGGGGCTGGCAGGATGCGCTGGCCGAAGACAAACCGAAGCAGTTCGGCGCCGACGGCATGCCCAACGGCTGGATCGACGATCCGAAGGTCTACGTCAGCATTGCCGCCGATGGCACGGTGACTGTGGTCTGCAACCGCTCGGAAATGGGCCAGGGCGTGCGCACCAGCCTGACCATGGTGGTGGCCGATGAACTGGAAGCCGACTGGGCGCACGTCAAGGTTCAGCAGGCGCCGGGGGATGAAGTGCGCTTCGGCAACCAGGACACCGACGGCTCGCGCAGCATGCGTCACTGGTACGAGCCGATGCGCCGTTGCGGCGCTGCCGCCCGGACTATGCTGGAGCAGGCCGCCGCCGCGCAGTGGAAGGTGCCGGTCGGCGAATGCCGCGCGCAACTGCATAAAGTCATTCACACACCGTCCGGGCGCGAGCTGGGGTACGGTGAGCTGGCTGCTGCGGCCAGTGCACTGACGGTGCCGGCCCGTGACAGCCTGCGACTCAAGCAACCGGCGGAATTCCGCTACATCGGCAAGGAAGGCACCAAAGCCATCGACGGTGCCGACATCGTCAATGGCCGCGCGGTGTACGGGGCCGATGTGCATTTCGACGGCATGCTGTTCGCGGTCATTGCGCGTCCGGCGGTATACGGCGGCAAGGTCAAGTCGGTGGACGACAGCGCCGCGCTGAAAGTGCCGGGCGTACTCAAAGTCATCCAGATCGAACCCCGGCCATTGCCTTCGGAATTCCAGCCATTGGGTGGCGTGGCCGTGGTGGCCAGCAACACCTGGGCCGCATTGAAGGGCCGCGAGGCACTGAAGATCGAGTGGGACGATGGCCCGAACGCCAGTTACGACTCGGTCGCCTATCGCAAGGAGATCGAAGCCGCTTCGCAGAAGCCGGGCAAAGTCGTGCGCAACACCGGTGACACCGACAAAGCCATCGGCAGTGCTGCCAGCACGCTGGAAGCCTCTTATTATTTGCCGCATCTGGCCCAGGCACCCATGGAGCCGATGGTTGCCATTGCCCGTTACAAGGATGGCACCTGCGAGGCATGGGCACCGAGCCAGGCGCCGCAGGTCACCCGCGAGCGGATCGCCGAACGTCTGGGGCTGCCATTCGATAACGTGACCTTCAATGTCACGCTGTTGGGCGGTGGTTTCGGGCGCAAGTCCAAACCGGACTTCGTCGTTGAAGCGGCCGTGCTCGCCAAGGAATTTCCTGGCAAGGCAGTGCGCGTGCAATGGACCCGCGAAGATGACATCCACAATTCGTATTTCCACACGGTGTCCGCCGAATACCTCAAGGCCGGCGTGGGCAAGGATGGCTTGCCGTCCGCCTGGCTGCACCGCACGGTAGCGCCGAGCATCACTGCGCTGTTTGCACCGGGCATGAATCACGAAGCCGCGTTCGAGTTGGGCATGGGCTTTACCAACATGGCCTACGCGATTCCCAACGTGCGCCTGGAAAACCCCGAGGCCACGGTGCATACACGGGTTGGCTGGTACCGTTCGGTGTCGAACATTCCCCATGGTTTTGCGATTCAGAGTTTCGTCGACGAACTGGCGCACAAGGCCAAGGAAGATCCGCTCAAGTACCAGATCAAATTGCTCGGCCCGGACCGGCAGATCGACCCGCGTACGCTCAGTGAAGAGTGGAACTACGGCGAGTCCCCCGAGCGTTATCCGATCGACACCGGGCGCATGCGCACCGTGCTGGAAACGGCGGCCAAGGCGGCGGGTTGGGGGCGTCAGTTGCCCAAGGGCCGTGGTCTCGGATTGGCGGTGCATTACAGCTTCGTTACCTATGTGGCGGCGGTGATCGAAGTCGAGGTCAAGGACGACGGCACGCTGATCGTGCACAAGGCCGATATCGCCGTCGATTGCGGCCCGCAGATCAACCCCGAGCGGATCCGTTCGCAATTCGAAGGCGCGTGCGTGATGGGCCTGGGCAATGCCGTATGGGGCGAAATCAGCTTCAAGGACGGCAAGGTGCAGCAGGACAACTTCCATATGTATGAAGTGGCGCGCATGTCGCTGGCGCCGAAGGAAGTCGCGGTGCACCTGGTGACGCCGCCGGGCGAGGTGCCATTGGGCGGTGTTGGTGAGCCGGGCGTGCCGCCGATTGCGCCGGCGCTGTGCAACGCAATCTTTGCCGCGACCGGCCAGCGCATCCGCAGCCTGCCGGTGCGTTACCAGTTGCAGGGCTGGCAAAAGGCGCAAGCGTAATGGACAGCGCCGATCTAAATGTCCTGCGCAGCGTGCTCGAATGGCGCCGCGCCGGGCAACGGGTAGTGTTGTTTTCGGTGGTGCAGACCTGGGGCACCGCACCTCGGGCGCCTGGCGCGATGCTGGCGTTGCGCGAGGACGGCGTGGTGATCGGTTCGGTGTCCGGCGGTTGCGTCGAGGACGATCTGATCGCCCGGTTGCACGATGGGCGGATTCCCGCCAACGGGCCGCCGGTGCAGTTGATCACCTACGGCGTGACGCAGGAGGAAGCCGCGCGTTTCGGCCTGCCCTGCGGCGGCACTCTGCGCCTGACCGAGGAGCGGGTCGGCGATCCGGCGTGGGTTGCCGAGTTGCTGGATCGCTGCGAGGCCCATGAAATCGTCGCGCGCGAGTTGAACATCGGCACTGGCGAAGTGGTGTTGCGACCCGCCGGCAAGACCGACACCTTGAGCTTCGACGGCCAGACCCTGCGTGCCATTTACGGTCCGCGCTGGCGCTTGCTGTTGATCGGTGCCGGGCAGTTGTCACGGTATGTGGCCGAGATGGCGCGACTGCTGGATTTCGAAGTGCTGATCTGTGATCCGCGTACCGAATTCGTCTATGGCTGGGAAGAGCAGCATGGACGGTTTGTCCCCGGCATGCCCGACGAAGCGGTGCTGAATATCCAGACCGATGAGCGCACGGCGATCGTCGCGCTGACTCACGATCCACGGCTGGACGACATGGCGCTGCTCACGGCGCTCGACTCCAAAGCGTTCTATGTCGGTGCGCTGGGCTCTCGGGTCAACAGCCGCAAGCGTCGGGAAAATCTCGCTGAACTAGGCTTGTCAGAAGCGGCCATCGCCCGTTTGCACGGGCCGATCGGTTTGCATATTGGCAGCCATTCACCGGCGGAAATCGCCTTGTCGCTGTTGGCGGAGATCGTCGCGATCAAGAATGGTGTCGAGCTCAAGCAGAAGAAAACCGTGGAGAGTGTATGAGCCGAACCATAGGAGTGATTGTGCTGGCGGCGGGCGAGGGTAGCCGTTTTCGCGAAGTGGCGGGCGCAGACAAGGACAAGCTGCTGGCCGATTGCACCGGGCGCGATGGCGCGGTGCGTTCGGTGATCGAGCAGGTGTTGGTGAACCTGCCGGCGAGTCTCGATCAGCGAGTGCTGGTGACGACCGAGGCGCGCCCACAGGCAATGCGCATGGCGCAGGCTTATGGGTGTGACATTGTCTCGATCGAGTCCACCGGGATGGGTGACAGCATTGCGGCGGGCGTGGCGGCTTGCCCGGATGCCGATGGCTGGCTGATTGTCCTGGGGGATATGCCGTTCATCCTGCCGTCGAGTATTGAACGTGTCGTGGCGGCCATTGCCGAGGATGCGGTCAGCGTGCCGACGTTCAATGGTGACTATGGGCATCCGGTCGGGTTTGGTCGCTCGTTTGCAGCGGGGCTGATGGCCTTGTCCGGTGACCGGGGCGCGCGACCGTTGTTTGCCCAAGGGCGGGTGGTTGAAGTCGCGGTGGATGATCCGGGCGTGTTGTGGGATATCGACGTGCCGGATGCGCTGGTTTTCCCGCCGTCCTGATAAAACCTTGAGATATAAAAAAGCCCCGCCTGGATTACCAGGCGGGGCTTTTTAGTGGCGTTTGGAATCAGACGAGGGGTTTAGGCTCGTGTTCTTTTTCCTGGGCCTCTTCGTGTTGCTCGACCGCTTCCTGAACGGAGCGTGGAGCTTCGGCAATCACGGCTTCAACGGCAACTTCTTCAGCGACCGGGGCAGGCGCTGCCTCGATCACTTCGGCAGTTGGAGCAGCGGCGGCAGCGGCAGCCAGTTCCGCTTCCTTCTGCAGACGCTCTTCTTCACGCTTGCGACGACGCACTTCACGCGGGTCGTTAGGTGCGCGGCCGCTTGGGGTCAGGGCGCTGACCGGGGCGACAAGTGGAGCCGCTTCAACTACCGGGGCAGGTGCTTCGGCGACCACTGGCGCTTCAACCGCTGGGGCTTCAACGACCGGTGCCGGTTCGGCAACCACTGCTGGCTCGACAGCCTTGGCTTCTTCAACAGCAGGCGCTTGGACCACTGGCGCTGGTGTTTCAGCGACAGCCGGCTCGGCGACCCAGTTGAAAGCGGTCTGTTCTTCGCGAACTTCACGAACGGTTTCGGTCACGGTTTCAGCGACGGTCTCGACAACCGACTCTTCGACTGCGGCTGGTGCTTCGAAGGTCACCGCTGGTTCAGCGGCCGCTTCAACCAGGGGCTGAGCTTCGCGAGCCGGAGCCACTTCGACTTCCGGAGCGGCAACTACTTCTACCGGAGTGGTTGCTTCAACGACCGGCGCTTCTGCTGGAGCAGTTTCCAGAGTGGCAGCGGTGGCGCGTTCAGCTTGTTCATGGGCCTGAGCTTCAGCCGGAGCGCTGATCACGGTGCTGGCAACAGCAGCGGTAACAGCCAGACCAGCGGCCAGATCGGCAGTGCTTGGCGCTTGAGCGTTTTCGCCGGACTCGGATTCTTCCGAACCTTCGATCACGTTGCCATTGGCATCACGCTGACGTTCGCGACGGTTGCTGCGACGACGCTGACCACGGGAGCGGCGGCGTGGACGATCGCCTTCGGCGTTCTCCGAACCGTCTTCCGGCAGTTGCTCTTCGTTAATGTTGGTCTCTTCTTCGGCGACAGCGGCAGCGGCCTGTTCGGCGCGCGGCTGACGCTCTTCACGCGCAGGACGTGGCGCACGTTCTTCACGCGGCTGACGGGCCGGACGCTCTTCAGCGGTGGCGGCGGCAGCAACGGCGGGAGCGGCATCCAGAGGCTCGCGCAGTTCGCGTACGCGTTCTTCACGCTCGCCACGTGGCTTGCGATCTTCACGCGGGGCACGTGGTGCACGTTCTTCACGAGGCGCGCGCGGTGCGCGTTCTGCGCGGGCTGTCGGTGCTTCGTCACGGGATTCGCGTGGCTCGCGGACTTCGCGTGGTTGACGCTCTTCACGCGGCTCACGTGGGGCGCGTTCTTCACGCGGTGCACGTTCTTCGCGCGGCTTGCGTTCTTCATCGCGGCGACCGTTACGGTTGCGGCTCTGCTGACGACCGTTGCGACGCTCTTCGTTGCGGGCCGGACGCTCGGTGGCAGGTTTTTCAACCACAACCGGAGCAACAGGCTCTTCCTTGGTGGCGAACAGGCTGACCAGCGACTTCACCAAACCTTTGAACAGGCTTGGTTCTGGCGCGGCAACCGGAGCAGGTGCCGGGGCCGGCGCGGCGACTTCGGTCGGAACCGGAGCGTTGGCGCGGGCCGGAGCGGTCTTGACCGCGGCTTCCTGGCGAACCAGGGTGCGGGTCGCGGCGGCTGGCTGGACGTCTTCGACATCGGCGGCAGCGGCAGCGATTTCGTAGCTGGACTGGTTGGTCGCGGCTTCCGGGCTGTCGTCACGCAGGCGCTGAACTTCGAAATGCGGGGTTTCGAGGTGATCGTTCGGCAGGATGACGATGCGGGCGCGGGTGCGCAATTCGATCTTGGTGATCGAGTTGCGTTTTTCGTTGAGCAGGAACGCGGCCACCGGGATCGGCACTTGAGCGCGAACTTCGGCGGTGCGGTCTTTCAGGGCTTCTTCTTCGATCAGGCGCAGGATCGCCAGAGAGAGCGATTCGACGTCACGGATGATGCCGGTGCCGCTGCAGCGCGGGCAGACGATGCCGCTGCTTTCGCCGAGCGAAGGACGCAGGCGCTGACGGGACATTTCCAGCAGGCCGAAGCGCGAGATGCGGCCGATCTGCACACGGGCGCGGTCGGCTTCCAGGCATTCGCGGACTTTCTCTTCCACGGCGCGCTGGTTCTTGGCAGGGGTCATGTCGATGAAGTCGATGACGATCAGGCCGCCGATGTCGCGCAGGCGCAACTGACGGGCGATTTCTTCGGCCGCTTCCAGGTTGGTCTGCAGGGCGGTTTCTTCGATGTCGCTGCCTTTGGTGGCGCGTGCCGAGTTGATGTCGATGGACACCAGGGCTTCGGTCGGATCGATGACGATGGAGCCGCCGGACGGCAGTTCGACGACGCGCTGGAAAGCGGTCTCGATCTGGCTTTCGATCTGGAAGCGGTTGAACAGCGGAACGCTGTCTTCGTACAGCTTGATCTTGCTGGCGTACTGCGGCATCACCTGGCGGATGAAGGTCAGGGCTTCGTCCTGGGCTTCAACGCTGTCGATCAGCACTTCGCCGATGTCCTGGCGCAGGTAGTCGCGGATGGCGCGGATGATGACGTTGCTTTCCTGGTAGATCAGGAACGGCGCGGAACGATCCAGCGAGGCTTCCTTGATGGCGGTCCAGAGTTGCAGCAGGTAATCGAGGTCCCACTGCATTTCTTCGCTGCTGCGGCCAAGGCCAGCAGTGCGCACGATCAGGCCCATGTCGGCTGGAGCGACCAGACCGTTCAGGGCTTCACGCAGTTCGTTGCGCTCTTCGCCCTCGATGCGACGGGAGATGCCGCCGGCACGCGGGTTGTTCGGCATCAGAACGAGGTAACGACCGGCCAGGCTGATGAAGGTGGTCAGGGCTGCGCCCTTGTTGCCACGTTCTTCTTTTTCGACCTGGACGATGACTTCCTGGCCTTCGCTCAGGACGTCCTTGATGTTGACGCGGCCTTCAGGGGCTTTCTTGAAGTATTCGCGGGAGATTTCTTTGAGGGGCAGGAAGCCGTGGCGCTCGGAGCCGAAATCGACAAAGGCAGCCTCAAGGCTTGGTTCGATGCGAGTGATGCGGCCCTTATAGATGTTGGCCTTTTTCTGCTCGCGTGCACCGGATTCGATGTCCAGGTCGTAGAGGCGCTGGCCATCTACCAGTGCAACACGCAACTCTTCGGGTTGAGTTGCGTTAATCAGCATTCTTTTCATGTAGTACCGTCGGTTTCCGGGCTGCCGGAAACGGCGTTCGGCACACACGACTTCTCACGGTCGGTGTCAGGTGCGTCGGGAGTGGTTGGCCATTCCCGTGTCCAGCGATGTCCGGCCAATTGGGCCGTTATCGCGACGTACGCGTCCTGCTTGCTGTGGCTACTTAAGCACTCAGTCAGGAGGAGGAATCAACCGGTGGCTGTGGACGAGATGAAGCGTCTTGATAAAGCCTGTTGCTACACAGTCCAGCGGTTGTGCATCTCCACCCTACACGTATCCCTGATAATTCGGGTGCTGCCGCGCGCAGAATCCGCAGCGGGTTGGCATTTACCGTGAGCTCCGAAAGGGGAGGTCACGCATCATGGCTAATTCAGGCGGTGTTTCCGGAGCCTTCGCTCGGGGTCATCCGCGGCTGACTGCACTTTGTGAACTGGCCGTGAATATGGCTCGCGTGGCGAGTGAAAACTCTGCTTTGCGGCGTGATTCAGGCCTCATGTCACCTGCGCTTGTTACAGCTGCAAACTCCACCGTTACGTAGCAAAAGCCCCGTAGGACGGCCTCGCGTCCTGGTGAATTGCGTTGGTCAGGGCCGGTTTTTGACCGTGGTTCCGCTGTCCAGGCCGCTTTTGGCGGCGTTCGCGACTATAGCAGCAATGATTAAGTGCTTCAATTCCATAAAAAATTGTTATTATCCGCGCCATGACGACTACTGCCCCTACGACTCCAGGCGTTCAACTGCTTGAGGTCTCGCCGGAATATGCCGGCCAACGAATCGACAATTTTCTCCTCGCCCGGCTCAAAGGCGTGCCCAAGACCTTGATTTATCGCATTTTGCGCAAAGGCGAAGTGCGCGTGAACAAAGGTCGGATCAAGCCCGAATACAAGCTGCAGGCCGGCGATATCGTGCGCGTGCCGCCGGTTCGCGTGCCTGAGCGTGACGAACCGGTGCCTTTGGCTCAAGGCCTGCTGCAGCGCCTGGAAGCCTCGATTGTCTACGAAGACAAGGCCCTGATCGTGATCAACAAGCCCGCCGGCATTGCGGTTCACGGTGGCAGCGGCCTGAATTACGGCGTTATCGAAGCCTTTCGTCAGTTGCGCCCCGATGCCAAGGAGCTCGAGCTGGTTCACCGTCTCGATCGCGACACCTCCGGCCTGCTGATGATCGCCAAAAAGCGCAGCATGTTGCGCCACTTGCATGCCGCGTTGCGCGGTGACGGTGTCGACAAGCGCTACATGGCACTGGTTCGCGGCAACTGGGCGACTTCGATCAAGCAAGTCCGGGCCGCGCTCGGCAAGAGCAATCTGCGCTCCGGGGAGCGCATGGTCGAGGTCGATGAGGAGGAGGGCAAGGAGTCTGTGACCGTGTTCAAGGTCCTGCGTCGCTTTGGCGATTTTGCCACTTTGATCGAAGCCAAGCCGATCACCGGCCGCACGCACCAGATCCGCGTCCACACGTTGCACGCCGGGCACTGCATTGCCGGTGACACCAAATACGGCGATGACAGTTTCAGTAAGGAAATCCGTGATCTGGGCGGCAAGCGCCTGTTCCTGCACGCTTACATGCTGACCGTGCCGCTGCCCGATGGTGGTGAACTCAAGTTGCAGGCCCCGGTCGATGAAATGTGGGCCAAGACTGTGGAGCGATTGAGTGCGCCCATCTGATTACAAACTGCTGATTTTCGATTGGGACGGCACGCTGGCCGATTCCATTCATCGGATTGTCGAGGCAATGCACTCGGCGTCCGGGCGTTCAGGTTTCGAGTTGCGTGATGACCTTGCCGTCAAAGGCATCATCGGTCTGGGTTTGCCCGAGGCGATTCGTACCTTGTATCCGGAAATCAGCGATGCGGAAATGACCTTGTTCCGCGAGTATTACGCCGATCACTACATCGCTGCAGAAGCCGTGCCTTCGCCGTTGTTCGAAGGTGTAGTCGAGTCGATGGCGTCGTTTCGCGAGCAGGGCTATCACCTGGCTGTCGCGACTGGCAAGAACCGTCGCGGGCTGGATCGGGTACTCAAGGCCAATGGTTGGGAAGATTATTTCGATATCACCCGCGCTGCCGATGAAACTGCGAGCAAGCCGCACCCTCTGATGCTGGAGCAGATCCTTGCGCATTGCGGTGTGCGTGCCGGGCAGGCGCTGATGGTCGGCGATTCGTCCTTCGATCTGTTGATGGCGCGCAATGCGGGGATGGATTCGGTGGCGGTCAGTTATGGCGCGCAATCGATCGAATCGCTGCAGCAGTTTGCGCCGCGACTGTCGATCGACCATTTTTCCGAATTGCACGCCTGGCTGGAGAAGCAGGCCTAATACATTTTTGCTGGGGTGGATGGCATGACCGACGAATGGAAAGCACCGGCCAAGGCAACTGCCGACGACGGTGATGCGAAAAGCTGGAAGCTGCTGGAGAAGACACTGCTGGCTGGCGTGCAGGAGCAGCGTCGGTCGCGGCGCTGGGGCATCTTCTTCAAGTTGCTGACCTTTGTTTATCTGTTTGTTGCGTTGATTCTGTTCACGCCGTTGATGGACATGGAAAAAAGCGCCACTCGCGGTCCGAACTACACCGCACTGATCGACGTCACCGGCATGATTGCCGATAAAGAGCCTGCCAGCGCCGACAATATTGTCGGTAGTCTGCGTGCGGCGTTCGAGGACAAGAAGGTGAAGGGCGTGATCCTGCGCATCAACAGTCCGGGCGGCAGTCCGGTGCAGTCGGGTTATGTGTATGACGAGATCAAGCGCCTGCGCGGTCTGCATCCGGATACCAAGCTGTACGCGGTGATTTCCGACCTGGGCGCTTCTGGTGCCTATTACATCGCCAGCGCGGCGGATCAGATCTATGCCGACAAGGCCAGTCTGGTGGGTTCCATTGGCGTGACGGCGGCCGGTTATGGGTTTGTCGGCACCATGGAGAAGCTTGGCGTCGAGCGTCGCACCTATACCTCCGGCGAGCACAAGGCGTTCCTCGATCCGTTCCAGCCGCAGAAGCCGGAAGAAACGGCGTTCTGGCAGAGCGTGCTGGATACCACGCACAAGCAGTTCATCAACAGCGTCAAGCAAGGGCGTGGCGATCGTTTGAAAGACAAGGATCATCCGGAGTTGTTCTCCGGGCTGGTCTGGTCTGGCGAGCAGGCGATGCCGCTGGGGTTGATCGATGGGCTGGGTAATGCCAGTTCGGTGGCGCGCGACGTGATTGGCGAAAAGGAACTGGTGGACTTCACCGTTCAGGAATCGCCGTTCGACCGCTTCTCGAAGAAGCTGGGTGCCAGCGTTGCCGAGAAACTGGCAATGTGGATGGGTTTCAGCGGCCCGTCGTTACGCTGATCGAATGCTGCAAGAAAAGCCGGCCTGAGAGCCGGTTTTTTTGTGGGTCAGGGAATCTGTACGCCTTCGGCCAGCAGCATGTCGATCAGGCGAATCAGTGGCAGGCCGATCAGGCTGGTTGCGTCCGGTCCTTCGGTGGATTGAAACAGGCTCACGCCCAGTCCTTCGGCTTTGAAGCTGCCGGCGCAGTCGTAGGGTTGCTCGGCGTGCAGATAGCGCTCGACGCGGGTCTGATCCAGTACGCGCATATGCACGGTAAAAGGCACGCAGTCGACCTGGCAGTGGCCGGTCTGGCTGTTGAGCAGGGCAAGGCCGGTGAGAAAGGTCACGCTGGCGCCGCTGGCGGCCATCAGTTGTTCGCGGGCTTTTTCGAAGGTGTGGGGCTTGCCGATGATGCGCTCGCCGAGTACGGCAACCTGGTCGGAGCCGATGATCAGGTGAGTGGGGTGGCTGGCGGCCAGGGCTCGGGCTTTTTGTTCGGCGAGGCGCTTGACCAGTTCGAGGGCTGACTCGTCCGGGCGACGGCTTTCATCGATATCCGGCGAGCTGCAGACGAACGGCAGGTGCAGACGGCTGAGCAATTCCCGACGATAGGTCGAGCTTGAAGCGAGTAATAAAGGCAGCATTCGCATCTCCTGAGGCAGGCGACAGATTCTAGCGGAGCCGCGCAAGTGACGGACAGGGCACAATTTCCTTTGACATGGGTGGGTGCATCCCTATAATGCTGCGCCTATGTTGAATGACCCGATTCCACCTCACGTTGACCCGCGCAAATTGGCTGACCGTGGCACCACCCTTCAAGGTGAACTGCTGCTGGCCGATTTGAAGAGACTCTGCGACCCGCTTTCCGACGATGTCGGTACGGTGCAGGCAAAATTCGTTTTTGAACGAGATGAACGTAAATCTGTGGTGATCCACAGCTTTATCGACACCGAAGTCAAGATGGTTTGCCAGCGTTGTCTTGAGCTGGTCACCCTGCCGATCCACAGCGAATGCAGTTACGCTGTAGTGAAGGAGGGTGCGAATACCCAGTCGTTACCGAAAGGTTATGACGTGCTGGAACTGGGCGAAGATCCATTGGATCTGCAGTCACTGATCGAGGAGGAGCTTCTGCTCGCCTTGCCCATTGTGCCTGCTCATCATCCGGAAGAATGCCAGCAGCCGGCGGGAGCAGATGAGCCCGAACCGAGCGAGGACGAGGTAACGCGGTCCAACCCGTTCAGTGTATTGGCGCAGTTAAAGCGTGACCCAAACGTTTAGGAGTTAATCAATTATGGCTGTTCAGCAGAACAAAAAATCCCGCTCTGCCCGTGACATGCGCCGTTCGCACGACGCTCTCGAGGCTAGCACTCTGTCTGTAGAAAAAACCACTGGTGAAGTTCACCTGCGTCACCACGTATCGCCAGAAGGCGTATACCGTGGCCGTAAAGTGATCGACAAGGGCGCTGACGAGTAATCACTTGTCCGCTCAAGTCATCGCGATTGACGCAATGGGCGGGGACTTCGGTCCCCGCAGCATTGTTCAGGCCAGCCTTGCTTGCCTTTCTGCTACGCCCTCGCTGCACCTGACCCTCGTCGGTCAACCCTCCCTTCTTGAAGAATTGATCACCGGCCAATCGGCTGCCGATCGCGCGCGCCTGACGATTGTTCCGGCGTCCGAAGTCATCACCATGGACGAAAAACCTGCCCAGGCCCTGCGTGGCAAGCCGGACTCGTCGATGCGTGTCGCCCTCGAGTTGCTGCGTGATGGCAAGGTCCAGGCTTGTGTCAGCGCCGGCAATACCGGTGCGTTGATGGCTCTGTCGCGATTTGTGCTCAAGACCCTGCCCGGAATCGACCGTCCAGCCATGGTCGCGGCGATCCCTACTCAGAAGGGCTACTGTCAGCTGCTCGATCTGGGCGCCAACGTCGATTGCAGCGCCGAGCATCTTTTGCAGTTCGCCGTGATGGGGTCCGTGGCGGCGCAAACGCTGGGCATTGCCCGCCCTCGCGTCGCATTGCTGAATATCGGCACCGAAGACATCAAGGGCAATCAGCAAGTCAAGCTGGCCGCGACGTTGCTGCAGGCTGCCCGGGGCGTCAATTACATCGGTTTCATCGAGGGCGACGGTTTGTATCGCGGCGAGGCGGATGTGGTGGTTTGCGACGGTTTTGTCGGCAATATCCTGCTCAAGTCCAGCGAAGGCCTGGCGACCATGATTGCTGCGCGCATCGAGGCGTTGTTCAAGAAAAACCTGGCATCGCGCGTCGTCGGTGCACTGGCGCTGCCATTGATGAAACGTCTGCAGGCTGATCTGGCGCCGGCGCGACATAACGGCGCAAGCTTCCTCGGTTTGCAGGGTATTGTCGTTAAAAGTCACGGTTCGGCCGGGGTTCAGGGATTTCAGAGTGCGATTCAACGAGCGCTTATCGAGATTCAGGAGAATCTTCCCGAGCGCCTGCACGGCCGTCTGGAGGATTTGTTGTCTTAGGCGTTTTCGTCGGACAATGCTTAAATGTGACCGCCCGGTTCAAAGGGCCATCCAACTGTCAGTTTCTTGCGTCCCACTAGCGGGATGCCATTTTTCCGACGACAAGATCATTAGGGGCTTGTTACATGTCTGCTTCCCTCGCATTCGTCTTTCCAGGACAGGGTTCGCAGTCCCTCGGCATGCTGGCCGAGCTGGGCGCGCAATATCCACTGATCCTCGAAACTTTCAAAGAAGCATCCGATGCTCTGGGCTACGACCTGTGGGCGCTGACCCAGCAGGGCCCGGAAGAGCTGCTTAATCAAACCGACAAAACCCAACCGGCCATTCTGACCGCCTCGATCGCCCTGTGGCGTCTGTGGCTGGCGGAAGGTGGTGCGCGTCCGGCCTTTGTTGCCGGTCACAGCCTGGGTGAATACAGCGCGCTGGTCGCCGCCGGCAGCCTGAGCCTGGCGGACGCGGTGAAGCTCGTCGAGCGCCGTGGCCAGTTGATGCAGGAAGCTGTTCCAGCGGGGCAGGGCGGCATGGCTGCCATCCTTGGTCTGGAAGATGCCGACGTTCTCGCTGCCTGCGCTGAAGCGGCGCAAGGCGAAGTGGTCAGCGCGGTGAACTTCAACTCCCCGGGCCAGGTGGTGATCGCCGGTGCCAAGGCGGCAGTAGACCGCGCCATCGAAGGTTGCAAGGCCCGTGGCGCCAAGCGTGCCATGCCGCTGCCGGTCAGCGTGCCGTCGCACTGTGAACTGATGCGTCCGGCTGCCGAGCGCTTCGCGGAATCCATTGCTGCCATCGACTGGCAGGCACCGCAGATCCCTGTGGTACAGAACGTCAGCGCTCAGGTGCCGGCGGATCTGGAAACCCTGAAGCGTGATCTGCTCGAACAGCTCTACAAGCCGGTTCGCTGGGTCGAGTCCGTACAGACCTTGGCCGCCAAAGGCGCGACCAATCTGGTCGAGTGCGGCCCTGGCAAGGTGCTGGCCGGTCTGAACAAACGTTGCGCCGAGGGCGTTTCGACTTCCAACCTCAATACCCCAGACGCTTTCGCTGCCGCTCGTGCAGCGGCTGTCTGAATCAGGAGAAGCTTGCATGAGTCTGCAAGGTAAAGTTGCACTGGTCACCGGCGCAAGCCGTGGCATCGGCCAGGCTATCGCACTGGAACTGGGCCGTCAGGGTGCCATCGTTGTTGGCACCGCGACTTCCGCTTCGGGCGCCGAGCGCATTGCTGCGACCCTGAAGGAAAACGGCATTCAGGGCGCAGGTTTCGAACTGAACGTCACCAGTGACGAATCGGTCAGCGCAGTGCTGGCGAACATTCAGGAGCAGTTCGGGGCGCCGGTGGCGATTCTGGTCAACAATGCCGGCATCACCCGCGATAACCTGATGATGCGTATGAAAGACGACGAGTGGTACGACGTGATCGATACCAACCTGAACAGTCTGTATCGCCTGTCCAAAGGCGTTCTGCGCGGCATGACCAAGGCGCGTTGGGGCCGAATTATCAGTATTGGCTCGGTGGTGGGTGCCATGGGCAACGCTGGCCAAGTAAACTATGCAGCCGCCAAGGCCGGTCTGGAAGGTTTCAGCCGTGCCATGGCGCGTGAAGTCGGTTCGCGATCAATTACGGTCAACTCGGTAACCCCAGGGTTCATCGACACCGATATGACCCGCGAACTGCCTGAAGCACAGCGTGAAGCCTTGCAGACGCAGATTCCGCTGGGCCGTCTGGGACAGGCTCAAGAGATCGCGTCCGTGGTCGCTTTTCTTGCATCCGACGGTGCGGCATACGTGACCGGGGCTACAATCCCGGTTAACGGCGGGATGTACATGTAATTCAAATGTGACGGATTGCTTCAAAAAAATGTCATACGAGCTGTCTAAAATCCGTTATAAAGCTGCAATCTATTTATAGGCAGAGGGCTCCAGGGTTTGAGGAGTGAAGCTTTCAGTTGAAAAGCTGAAAAGTCTTTCTATACACTTACCCACTGGCCAGCTGCCTGAATTTGTCCATTAGGAGTGAAAACAAGGTATGAGCACCATCGAAGAGCGCGTCAAGAAAATCGTTGCCGAGCAACTGGGTGTTAAAGAAGAAGAAGTGAAGAACGAATCTTCTTTCGTTGACGACCTGGGTGCCGACTCCCTTGACACCGTTGAGCTGGTGATGGCTCTGGAAGAGGAATTCGAGACCGAAATCCCTGACGAAGAAGCTGAGAAGATCACTACTGTACAAGCTGCAGTCGACTACGTTACTAGCCACCAGGCGTAATAGTTTGTAATCGTTGCTTGCTGTCATGGAAAAACCGCACTGCCATCATGGCGTGCGGTTTTTTCTTTAGGCCTGATGCAAAGTCGTCATTTGAAAAAGGAGAGTGCTGTGTCGCGTAGACGCGTCGTAGTCACCGGTATGGGTATGTTGTCGCCACTGGGCACGGATGTGCCGAGCAGTTGGCAGGGCATTCTGGCTGGCCGCAGTGGCATTGGTCTGATCGAACACACCGACCTTTCTGCCTATTCCACCCGCTTTGGCGGCTCGGTAAAGGGCTTCAATGTCGAGGAATACCTGTCGGTCAAGGAAGCGCGCAAGCTCGACCTGTTCATTCAGTACGGTCTGGCGGCCGGCTTTCAAGCCGTACGCAATGCCGGTCTGGAAGTCACCGATGCCAACCGTGAACGCATTGGCGTGGCCATGGGTTCGGGTATCGGCGGTCTGACCAACATCGAAGAAACCAGCCGCACCCTGCACGAGACTGGCCCGCGCCGGATTTCTCCGTTCTTTGTGCCTGGCTCGATCATCAATATGATTTCCGGTTTCCTGTCCATCCACCTGGGTGCACAGGGGCCCAACTACGCCATCGCCACAGCGTGTACCACCGGTACGCACTGCATCGGCATGGCTGCGCGCAACATCATGTACGACGAAGCCGACGTGATGATTGCCGGCGGTGCCGAGATGGCCGCGTGCGGTCTGGGCATGGGCGGCTTCGGTGCTTCCCGTGCACTGTCGACTCGCAATGACGAGCCGACCCGTGCCAGCCGTCCGTGGGACAAGGGCCGTGACGGCTTCGTGCTGTCCGACGGCGCCGGTGCCCTGGTGCTCGAAGAACTCGAACACGCCAAGGCTCGTGGCGCGACCATCTACGCCGAGCTGATCGGTTTTGGCACCAGTGGTGACGCGTTCCACATGACCTCGCCACCCGCCGATGGCGCCGGTGCTGCACGCTGCATCACCAACGCGTTGCGCGATGCGAAGATCAACGTTGATCAAGTGCAATACATCAACGCCCACGGCACTTCGACGCCGGCCGGCGACCTCGCTGAAGCCAACGCGATCAAGTCGGTGTTCGGTGATCACGCCTACAAGCTGGCGGTCAGCTCCACCAAGTCCATGACCGGTCACCTGCTGGGTGCGGCGGGCGCGGTCGAGGCGATCTTCAGCGTGCTGGCGATCAACAGCCAGGTGGCGCCGCCAACCATCAACCTCGATGAGCCGGACGAAGGCTGCGACCTCGATTTCGTGCCGCACACCGCGCGCAACATGGATATCGATGTCGTGCTGTCCAACTCGTTCGGGTTTGGCGGCACCAACGGCACGTTGGCGTTCCGTCGGTTCGCCGGCTGATGGACTGCTGGGTCGACGGTCTGCCGGCTGACGCTCTGTCGCTGAAAGATCGCGGCCTGGCTTACGGCGACGGTCTGTTCGAGACCATCGCCGTGCAAAATGGTCAGCCGTTGCTGCTGGATCGGCATCTGACGCGTCTGGCCGAAGGCTGTGCGCGTCTGGCCATTGCTGCCGACATCGAGCGGGTTCGCCATGAGCTGCAATCCTATGCCGCCGCGATGGGCGAGGGCGTGCTCAAGCTCATCCTTACTCGTGGTGACGGATTGCGCGGTTATGCGCCGGACCCTACGGCGCAGGGCCGACGCATTTTGCAAGGCAATCCTCCCGCCGTTTATCCAGCGACCCACGCCGAGCAGGGCGTGCGCCTGTTTCCGTGCAGCACGCGCCTTTCCAGGCAGCCGTTGCTCGCCGGGCTCAAACACCTCAATCGACTGGAACAGGTCATTGCCCGCGCCGAATGGCAGGACAGTGAACATGCCGAAGGTTTGATGCTCGATCAGGCCGGTCGGGTGATTGAAGGCGTGTTCAGCAATCTGTTCATGGTGCGTGACGGTGTGTTGATCACGGCGGACCTGAAACGCTGTGGCGTGGCCGGTGTAATGCGCGCAGAAATATTGTTTCAGGCCGAGTCCCTGGGCATTCCTGTGCAGATCACCGACATCCCCTTCGAACAGCTGCAATGGGCCGATGAGGTCTTCGTCTGCAACAGCGTGTATGGCGTCTGGCCGGTACGCGCCTGTGCTGCTCTGAGCTGGCCGGTTGGCCCGCTCACCCGTAAACTGCAAACCATTGCCCGCGCGCTACTGGATGCCTGATTCGTGAGACGTAAACTTTTGCTGCTGCTGGAAACCGGACTGGTTCTGGCAGGGCTGCTGTTGGGCGCCAGCGCCTGGAAGATTCATTCGGCACTGGAACAGCCCCTGAACATCACGCAGGAAGAACTGCTGGATGTGCCCAAGGGATCCACCCCGACCCGTACTTTTCTTGGACTCGAAGCCGATGGCGTCATCAAGGACGCGTTCTGGCTGCGGGTCTATTGGCGTTTCAATCTCGCCGGCACGCCGATTCACAGCGGTGAATACCGCATGCAGCCGGGCATGACCGTCAACGGTCTGATCGACCTGTGGAAGCGCGGCGATGTAGTTCAGTACAGCCTGACGCTGGTCGAAGGCTGGAACTTTCATCAAGTGCGCGCCGCGCTGGCCAAAGACGAAAAGATCGAACAGACCCTCAATGGCCTGAGCGACAGTGATGTGATGGCCAAAATCGGTCACAAGGGTCTGTTCCCTGAAGGGCGCTTTTTCCCCGATACCTACCGCTTCGTGCGCGGTGTGACCGATGCCGAACTGCTGAAAAAGGCCTTCGATCGCCTCGACGAGGTGCTGGCGAAGGAGTGGGAAAAGCGATCCGCCGATGTGCCTTACACCGAGCCCTATCAGGCGCTGATCATGGCGTCACTGGTGGAGAAGGAAACCGGCGTGCCTCAGGAACGTGGGCAGATTGCCGGCGTTTTCGTGCGTCGCATGGCGCTGGGCATGCAGCTGCAGACCGATCCGACGGTGATCTATGGCCTGGGTGATCGCTACAACGGCAAGCTGACCCGTGCCCATCTCAAAGAAGCCACGCCGTACAACACGTACATGATTCCCGGCCTGCCGCCGACGCCGATCGCCATGGTCGGACGCGAAGCGATTCACGCCGCACTCAACCCGGTGGATGGCACCAGCCTCTATTTCGTTGCTCGTGGCGATGGCAGTCACGTGTTCTCCGATGATCTGGACGCGCACAACAACGCGGTGCGCGAGTACCAGCTCAAGCGGCGCGCGGATTACCGCTCCAGCCCGGCGCCGGCGACCGCGCCCGAGGCCTCTCCGGCAGGCGAGGAGACGATTCCTGCCACCTCCCCCGATACCGCACCGGAATCGTTGCCGCAACCGCCTGCTCAAGAACCTGCACCGGCGCCTGAACCGGAAGCCTCCGCTCCCCAAAACACGCAATGACTTTGATTAAGGACTGCCTGTGACTGGCTTGTTTATTACCCTGGAAGGCCCGGAAGGCGCCGGCAAAAGCACCAACCGCGAATACCTCGCCGAGCGCCTGCGCGCCGCCGGTATCGAAGTGGTGCTGACCCGCGAACCCGGCGGTACGCCGCTGGCCGAGCGCATTCGCGAGGTGTTGCTGGCTCCGGTCGACGAAGTGATGAACCCGGACACCGAGCTGCTGCTGGTGTTCGCCGCCCGTGCCCAGCATCTGGCTGAAGTCATTCGCCCGGCGCTGGCCCGTGGCGCGGTGGTGCTGTGTGATCGGTTCACCGATTCGACTTACGCCTATCAGGGCGGCGGTCGCGGCTTGTCGCTGGAGCGCATCGCGGCGCTGGAGACTTTCGTGCAGGGCGACCTGCGTCCCGACCTGACGCTGATTTTCGATCTGCCGGTGGAAATCGGCCTGGCCCGCGCCAGTGCCCGTGGTCGTCTGGACCGTTTCGAGCTGGAAGGCCGTGAGTTTTTCGAGGCGGTGCGCAATGCGTTCCTCAAGCGCGCCGAGGCAGATCCTGCGCGGTATGTGCGGATTGACGCCGGTCAGCCGTTGGCCAAGGTTCAACAATCGCTGGATACCTTGATTCCGAACCTGCTGGAGCTGAGCCGTGGCTGAGGCCTATCCGTGGCAGGACAGCCTCTGGCAGCAACTGGCCGGTCGCGCTCAGCACGCCCACGCCTATCTGCTGCACGGGCCGGCCGGGATCGGCAAACGCGCGCTGGCCGAGCGGCTGATGGCCAGCCTGCTGTGCCTGCGGCCGACACCTGAAGCCTGCGGCGAGTGCAAATCCTGCCTGCTGCTCAATGCCGGCAGCCACCCGGACAATTACATCCTTGAACCGGAAGAGGCGGACAAGGCGATCAAGGTCGACCAGGTGCGCGATCTGGTCAGTTTCGTGGTGCAGACCGCGCAGCTGGGCGGGCGCAAGGTGGTGCTGATCGAGCCGGTGGAGTCGATGAACATCAACGCCGCCAACGCCTTGCTCAAAAGCCTTGAAGAACCGTCCGGCGATACCGTGCTGTTGCTGGTCAGCCACCAGCCGAGCCGATTGTTGCCGACCATCAAGAGCCGCTGCGTGCAGCAGGCCTGTCCGCTGCCGAGCGAGTCCATGAGCCTGCAATGGCTGGCTCAGGCATTGCCGGAATGTTCCGAAGACGAACGTGTCGAACTGTTGACCCTGGCCGCCGGTTCGCCGTTGGCCGCTGTCACGTTGCACGGGCAGGGCGTGCGTGACCAGCGCGCGCAGGTTGTCGAAGGCGTGAAGAAGTTGCTCAAACAGCAGCAATCGCCGACGCAACTGGCCGAGGAGTGGAAAAACATTCCGATGCTGCGGCTGTTCGACTGGTTCTGTGACTGGTCGAGCCTGATCCTGCGCTATCAATTGACCCAGGATGAAGCGGGCCTCGGCCTGACCGACATGCGCAAAGTCGTGCAGTATCTGGCGCAGAAAAGTGCCCAGGCTAAAGTGCTCGATATTCAGGACTGGATCCTCGCTCAGCGCCAGAATGTCCTGAGCAAGGCCAACCTCAATGCGGCGTTGTTGCTGGAAGCGTTGCTGGTGCAATGGGCGAGCTTGCCTGGCCAAAGATAAGAATGTGTACCTAGACTCTGAACATCAGCAGTGGAGGTCAACATGAACGAACCTGTCAGCCCGGGGCCGCGCAACGGCATCTTGTCCCTGACCATCAAGGACAAGTCGGTCCTTTACGCCGCGTACATGCCGTTCATCAGGAACGGCGGCCTGTTCATCCCGACCAACAAGAGCTACAAGTTGGGCGACGAGGTGTTCATGCTGCTGAACCTGATGGACGAGGCGGAGAAGATTCCGGTGGCCGGCAAAGTGGCCTGGATCACCCCCAAAGGCGCCCAGGGCAACCGCGCGGCCGGCGTCGGCGTGCAATTCAACGATGGCGACAACACGGCGCGCAGTCGCATTGAAACTCATCTGGCCGGAGCCCTGAAGTCCGACCGTCCCACTCATACGATGTAAGTTGCAGTCCTTTTTATGCTCGTAGATTCCCATTGTCACCTTGATCGCCTCGACCTCGCCGCTCACGACGGTTCCCTGGATGCCGCGCTGGATGCGGCCCGTCTGCGCGGAGTCGGGCATTTCCTGTGCATCGGCGTCAGTGCCGATAACGCGGCCGACGTCAAAGCCCTGGCCGAGCGTTACGAGGACGTCGATTGTTCGGTCGGCGTGCATCCTTTGGATGTTCAGCCGGGCGCGGCGCCGGCGCTGGACTGGCTGCTGCACGAGCTCAATCACCCGAAAGTGGTGGCGATCGGCGAAACCGGTCTGGATTACCACTACGAGCCGGAAGCCGCTGAATTGCAGCAGGAGTCGTTCCGTCTGCACCTGCAAGCCGCCCAGCAGACCGGCAAACCGGTGATCATCCACACCCGTGGCGCCCGCGTCGATACGCTCGAGCTGCTGCGCGAAGCCGCGTTGCCCCAGGCCGGCGTGCTGCATTGCTTCACCGAAGATTGGGACATGGCCAAGGCCGCACTGGACATGGGTTACTACATTTCCCTGTCAGGCATCGTCACCTTCCGCAACGCCGATGCGTTGCGCGATGTGGCGAGCAAGGTTCCGGCCGATCGCCTCTTGGTGGAAACCGATTCGCCGTACCTGGCGCCGATCCCGTATCGCGGCAAACCGAACCTGCCGCAATACGTGCGGGAAGTGGCAGAGTTTCTGGCGATGCTGCGCGGCGAGAACTATGAGCGTTTTGCCGAGCAGACCACCGAGAACTTCAAGCGACTGTTTCCGCTGGCGAATGTAAAAGCCTGAATCGCAGGCAAAAAAAACCCGGGTTCTGGGGGGTGAATCCGGGTTAAGACCATTAGGAGTAAAACAAAGGCACGCGGTCCCTTGGTACCTTTACCGGCGCGACACTTGGGGGAGATGTCGCCCGACAGTTCAAGTATTGATCAGTCTGGCGTTCAGTCCAGTTGGCCGGTCGGGGTTTTTAAACAAATTTGGAATACGTTCGCTTCGGTTATGTTCTCATTCCCCCCGAAACGTTCGTGAAATGAACAAGAAACATAGATATGGTCGGATGATCCGTGCATTTTTGCGCAAGTTAGGCATAATACGCGGCTTCGAATTTTGACCCCTACAGACCTTTTCTTATGCACAAAGAACCTCGTAAGGTCCGTGAGTTTCGTCGCCGTGAGCAAGAAATTCTCGATACCGCGCTCAAGCTGTTCCTCGAACAAGGTGAAGACAGTGTCACCGTCGAGATGATTGCTGATGCCGTGGGTATCGGCAAAGGCACGATCTACAAGCACTTCAAGTCCAAGGCCGAGATCTATCTGCGCCTGATGCTCGATTACGAGCGCGACTTGAACGAGCTGTTGCATTCGGCCGATGTCGACAAGGACAAGGAAGCGCTGTCCCGTGCCTACTTTGAATTCCGCATGCGCGATCCGCAGCGCTATCGCCTGTTCGATCGCCTGGAAGAAAAAGTGGTCAAGGGCAATCAGGTGCCGGAGATGGTCGAGGAACTGCACAAGATCCGTGCCTCGAACTTCGAACGCCTGACGCTGCTCATCAAGGGCCGCATCAGCGAAGGCAAGCTCGAAGACGTGCCGCCGTACTTCCACTACTGCGCATCCTGGGCGCTGGTGCACGGCGCGGTGGCGCTGTATCACTCGCCGTTCTGGAGCAATGTGCTGGAAGATCAGGAAGGTTTCTTCCAGTTCCTGATGGATATCGGCGTGCGCATGGGCAACAAGCGCAAGCGCGACCCGGAAACTCCAAGCAGCTGAATCATTCAGTCGCCTTATGCGCCGTGTTTTTCATTACATGGCGCAGTACCGCAGGAATATACTCAGGCATAGGGCTTGCTAAAACTTGAATTGTGAGTCAAGTTTTAGTCGCTCGATTTTCCATCGCCGGAGTGCTTCATGATCGTTGACCGTCAAGGCAGGCGTTTTCGCAATTTGCGGATCAGTCTGACTTCAGCCTGCAATTACGCTTGTACCTACTGCGTGCCAAACGGCAAGCGGCTGGTGGCTGCGCAGGATGAACTGTCGGCCGAGGCCATGGCGCGCGGCGTGGCTTATCTGATCGAAGCCGCCGGCATCGAGCGGCTGCGCATCACCGGCGGCGAGCCGCTGGTCAGCCCCAAACTCGAATCTTTCATGAGCGCCGTTGGCAAGATGGGCCTGGAAGACATCAGCCTGACCACCAACGGCCAGCTCCTGGCAAAAAAACTCCCGTTGCTGGTCGATGCCGGCCTGCGACGCATCAACGTTTCCCTCGATACCCTGGACGCCGGCGCGTTCCGCAGCATTGCCCGTGGCGGTGATCTGGCCACCGTACTGGACGGCATGGATCAGGCGGCCGCGGCGGGGATGAAGATCAAGGTCAACATGGTGCCGTTGCGCGGACAGAATCTCGACCAGGTGATGCCGCTGCTCGATTACTGCCTCGAGCGTGGTTTCGAGCTGCGCTTCATCGAGCTGATGCGCATGGGCCACCTGGCCACTGACTCCAACGCCTTTCTGCAACAGTTCGTCAGCCTGCAACAACTGCTGAGCCTGATCGGCGAGCATTACGAGTACGCGCAAACCGACGCGCCGGTGGACGCCACGGCGGTTCGTTATGCGATTCCCGGTCGGGGTAACTTCGGCGTGATTGCCAACGAAAGCGTGCCGTTCTGCCGAACCTGCTCGCGCCTGCGCCTCTCGTCCACCGGATGGCTGCATGGTTGTCTGTCGTCGAGCAACCGCCACTACGTCGGTGACCTGCTCGACAAACCACGTCACGAGGCGCTACCGGCGCTGCAGCGACTGCTGGTCAAGGCGCTGGGTGACAAGCAGGAAGTCGCATTCTCCGGCGGCGCCACCGTCATGAAGATCATCGGCGGCTGAGTCCTTCGCCACAAAAAGCCCTGTTTCAAAGCGGATACCTGCACATTTCCAAGGACTGGCGCAAAAGCTGCATCCTACGGCCATTCGCCGGTTTTCCGTCACCGGCTTCTGGAGGATTAGGATGCGTAGCCTGGTTTTGCTGCTGGCCGTTTTGGCGCTGGGCGGCTGTATGACTGTCAGTGACATGGCCGAAGGGACTCGCTACCAGATGAGCGACGCGGGCTTGCTGGACCACAGCGACAGCCGTCGCGTAAACAATTTCCGCATTCAGCCGGATTCGTTCATCTACATCGCGCAAGGCTCGTTCGCACCGCCGGGCGGTTCTTACCCGCGTCCCAACGTGGTGGCCGAAGAGGCCTTCAAAGGCTTCGTCGAATACTTCCCGATGGTCCGCCGCGCCCGTGCGCCGGAAGGCCTTGACCAGGCGATGGGCGAGGCCCGCGACGCCGGTGCCCACTACCTGCTGTACACGCGTTTCGCCAAGGCCGACGACCGCATCGGCAACTCCGATGAGTGGCTGGATCAGGAAGCCGTTGATCGTCTCGGCATCGATGGCGGCGTGATTCAGATCATGTTGATCGAGACCAGCACCCAGTATTTGATTGATACTGCACGGATCAAGAGTCGTGGCGGTTTACTGACGTTCCACGACAACAAACCCGAAGACCTGATCGGCCCACCGCTTGCGCAGTACGCGCGCAGCCTGCTGGGCGTCGGGGACCAGTAATTCAAGGAGTACGCCATGAGTGGCCCGCAAAAAGCCAATGACCTGCTGGGGCAAATCCCCAAAACCAAAGGCTTGCCGCCGGTGCACTTGTGGAACCCGGATTTCTGCGGCGACATCGACATGCGCATCGCCCGCGACGGCACCTGGTACTACCTGGGTACCCCGATCGGGCGCAAGCCGATGGTCAAACTGTTCTCCACGATCATCCGCCGCGATGGCGATGACTATTTCCTGATCACTCCAGTAGAGAAAGTCGGGATCAAGGTCGACGACGCGCCGTTTGTGGCGATTGCCGTCGAGGTGGAAGGCGAGGGCGAGGCGCAACGGCTTCGCTTCACGACCAATGTCGATGAAACCACCGAAGCCGGCGCGGAACATCCGATCCGCGTCGAGATTGATCCCGCAACGCAAGAACCCGCGCCCTACGTGCATGTGCGCACCAATCTCGAGGCGCTGATCCACCGCAACGTGTTCTACCAATTGGTCGAGCTGGCAGTCAGCCGTGAAATCGATGGGCAGCGCTGGCTTGGTGTCTGGAGTGGCGGCGAGTTCTTTCGCATCGGCCTCGAACCTTGAAAAACCGCAGTCTGTGGAAGCAGGCTGCGGTTTTTTGTCGTTGACTCTCAATCGTATGATGATTAGCTTAGGCACCCACAGCGAACGGCTTCGGGGTGTCCATGTCGAGCAGTTTTCACGCATCAACGGTTGACTGGCTGGGCGCCTGGATTGCCGCCGGCCAGGTCAAACCGGGGCAGGCGATCAAGGTCGAGGCCGATCTGGGCGAGCAGCTCGGGGTCAGCCGCACCGTGATCCGCGAAGCCATCAAGACCCTCGTCGCAAAAGGGATGCTGGAAGTCGGGCCGAAAGTCGGCACGCGAGTGCTGCCGATCAAGCGCTGGAACCTGTTCGATCCGCAAGTCGTCGGCTGGCTGTCACGCAGCGGCCTGCCGGAAAACTTTGTCGATGACTTGCTCGACCTGCGCCGCACCATCGAACCGATGGCGGTGCGCTGGGCCTGTGAGCGGGCGACCGTCGAACAGGTGCAAGCCGTGCGGCAGGCCTACAACGCGCTGGAGCGGGCGGTGGACAGCGGCATCGACTACAACCGCGCCGACCAGTTCTTCCACGAATGCATTCTCGCTGCCAGCCACAATCAATTCATCGAGCAGATGGTGCCGGCCCTCGGCGCGTTGCTCGCGGTGTCCTTCGAAGTTTCTGCGGCCGACCCCGATGAATTGCGCCGCACTCTGCCCATCCATAAAGACATGGCCGACGCCATCGCCGCCCGGGATGCCGCGCGCGGTGTATGGGCCTGCATGACCCTGATCGACAATGCCGACCTGGCCATCAAGCGGTTTTACCCGCAGGTAATGGCCGACAAAAAAGCCAGCTGACAAAAACAACAAGACAGGAGGTTGCATGACGTGGACTGCGGTAACAGAGCATCGGGCGCAACTGGGCGAGGGACCGTTCTGGGACGCGCCGACCCAGGCGCTGTACTGGGTCGACATCGCCGGCAAGCAGGCGCTGCGGCTGATCGGGCAAAACGTGCAGATCTGGCAGATGCCGGAGCACGTTTCGGCGTTCATTCCCTGCGCCAGCGGCGACGCACTGGTGACCCTGAGCAGCGGCGTCTACCGGCTCGATCTGGACTCCCCCGGACTTGAGCCGCGACTGACGCTGTTCTGCGTCGCCGATCCGCAACCGGGCAACCGCGCCAACGAAGCACGTTGCGATGGCCAGGGCCGCTTGTGGCTCGGCACCATGCAAAACAACATCGGCGAACGGGGCGAGGATCTGCCGATCACTCGACGTTCCGGCGGGCTGTTCCGGATTGATCCGGATAAAAGGGTCACGCCATTGCTGCGCAACCTGGGCATTCCCAACACGCTGCTCTGGAGTGACGACGGCACCACGCTGCTGTTCGGCGACAGCCTCGACAGCACGTTGTACCGCTATTTCATTCACACCGACGGCAACCTCGACACTGCTCAGCCTTGGTACAGCGCCGATCAGCACGGTGGCCCGGACGGTTCGGCGATGGACGCCGAAGGCTACGTGTGGAACGCCCGCTGGGACGGCAGTTGCCTGCTGCGTTTGACGCCGGATGGGCACATCGACCGCAAGATCGACCTGCCGATCAGTCGCCCGACCAGTTGCGTATTCGGCGGCGCAGACCTGAAAACCCTTTACATCACCAGCGCCAAAAGTCCGCTGAACCATCCGCTGGACGGTGCCGTGCTGTCGCTGCAGGTGGATGTCTCCGGAAAGCTGTGTACGCGATTTTCCAGTTAAATCCCAAAATATGGGACGCAAAATTATATATTGAGATTATTTGGCGGTCGGGTTTATAGTCGGCTCCAGCAGTAACACGCACTCACACTTAAAAAGAACAAAACAGGTGAAGTGATGCAGCGAATTTCCATCGCACTCCACAGCGGAGTCAGCGCTTCGGGCCGTTCCGGTTCCGCGGCGTGCGCTCGCCTGTTTTGTTCCAGAAGCCTTCCAGACCGGACATCGTCAGATGCCCGGTTTTTTTATGCTTTCGAACAGGAGTCCTGATTCATGGCTGAACCTCTGTCCCTGCCACCGGTGCCCGAGCCGCCGAAAGGTGAGCGCCTGAAAAACAAGGTTGTGTTGCTGACCGGCGCCGCCCAAGGCATCGGCGAAGCGATCGTCGCAACCTTCGCCTCCCAGCAGGCCAAACTGGTGATCAGCGATATCCAGGCTGAAAAGGTCGAGAAAGTCGCCGCACACTGGCGCGAGCAGGGCGCCGATGTGCATGCGATCAAGGCCGACGTATCGCGTCAGGAGGATCTGCACGCCATGGCCAGACTGGCCATCGAACTGCACGGTCGTATCGACGTGCTGGTCAACTGCGCCGGGGTCAACGTGTTCCGCGATCCGCTGGAGATGACCGAAGAAGACTGGAAACGCTGTTTCGCCATCGACCTCGACGGCGCCTGGTATGGCTGCAAGGCCGTGCTGCCGCAGATGATCGAGCAAGGCATCGGCAGCATCATAAATATTGCCTCGACCCATTCCACGAACATCATTCCCGGCTGCTTCCCGTACCCGGTGGCCAAGCACGGCTTGCTCGGACTGACCCGCGCGTTGGGCATCGAGTACGCGCCGAAGGGCATTCGCGTCAACGCCATTGCCCCTGGCTACATCGAGACCCAGCTCAACGTCGATTACTGGAACGGTTTCGCCGATCCGCACGCCGAACGCCAGCGCGCCTTTGATCTGCATCCACCGAAACGCATCGGTCAGCCGATTGAAGTGGCGATGACCGCCGTGTTCCTGGCCAGCGACGAAGCGCCGTTCATCAACGCCTCGTGCATCACCATCGATGGTGGTCGCTCGGTGATGTACCACGACTGAAAAAGCGGATTTCAGGCGGAACGTCTGCCTGAAATCCAATCATCATACGATATGACTATTGTCGTCATGATTTGCGGCAAACGCTTCGACCGCTGTAACGCTTTTCAAATAACGCTCAAGAAAAATAACAAGGAGTCTGCTTATGAAACGTCGTTTCGGGATTCGTACCCTTTGCAGTACCGCGCTGGCGGTTACTGCGTTCAGCCTGAGCAGTTCGCTGCTGGCCGCTGACCCTGTGAAAATCGGTTTCCTGGTCAAGCAGGCCGAAGAGCCATGGTTCCAGACTGAATGGGCCTTCGCCGAGAAAGCTGCCAAGGACAAAGGCTTCGAGCTGATCAAGATCGCCGTGCCGGACGGCGAGAAAACCCTCTCGGCCATCGACAGCCTTGCGGCCAACGGCGCCAAGGGCTTCGTCATCTGCCCGCCGGACGTGTCCCTCGGCCCTGCGATCATGGCGAAGGCCAAGCTCAATGATCTGAAAGTCATTGCCGTCGACGACCGTTTTGTCGACGCCAATGGCAAGTTCATGGAAGACGTGCCGTACCTCGGCATGGCCGCGTTCGAAGTCGGCCAGAAGCAGGGCGCTGCCATGGCCGCCGAGGCGAAAAAGCGTAACTGGGACTGGAAGGACACCTACGCGGTGGTCAACACCTACAACGAACTCGACACCGGCAAGAAACGCACCGACGGTTCGATGAAAGCGCTCGAAGACGCCGGCTTGCCGAAAGAGCACATCCTGACCGCCGCCCTGAAAACCCTCGACGTACCGGGCAGCATGGACGCCACCAACTCGGCGCTGGTCAAGCTGCCGAGCGCGGCGAAGAACCTGATCATCGGCGGTATGAACGACAACACCGTGCTGGGCGGCGTGCGCGCCACCGAAGCCGCCGGGTTTGCCGCCGCCAACGTGATCGGTATCGGCATCAACGGCACCGACGCCATCGGCGAGCTGAAAAAGCCCAACAGCGGCTTCTACGGTTCGATGCTGCCGAGCCCGCACATCGAAGGCTACAAGACTGCCGAGATGATGTTTGAGTGGGTCACCACCGGCAAGGAACCGCCGAAGTACACCGCGATGGACGACGTCACTCTGATCACCCGCGACAACTTCAAGCAGGAGCTGGAGAAGATCGGCCTGTGGAACTGACGGCAGCGGCGGCCCGGGCAGCCGGGCCGCTTGAACGGTGTGATGAGGTGGCTTAAATGCACGCGCAAGTACAGACACAAGAACACAGCGCCAGTGGCAGCCTGCGTTTCAACGGGATCGGCAAGACCTTTCCGGGCGTGAAGGCGCTGGACGGCATCAGTTTCGTCGCGCACCCGGGGCAGGTTCACGCCCTGATGGGCGAGAACGGCGCCGGCAAATCGACCCTGCTGAAAATCCTCGGCGGCGCCTACATCCCGAGCAGCGGCGAGTTGCAGATCGGCGAGCGGACGATGGCCTTCAAGTGCACTGCCGACAGCATCGGCAGCGGCGTGGCGGTGATTCACCAGGAGCTGCATCTGGTGCCGGAAATGACCGTGGCCGAGAACCTGTTCCTCGGTCATCTGCCGGCCAGTTTCGGCTTGATCAATCGCGGCGCGCTGCGTCAGCAGGCCTTGGCTTGTCTCAAGGGGCTGGCCGATGAAATCGACCCGCAGACCAAGGTCGGACGCCTGTCCCTCGGCCAGCGGCAACTGGTCGAAATCGCCAAGGCACTGTCCCGTGGCGCCCATGTGATTGCTTTTGACGAACCGACCAGCAGTCTCTCGGCGCGGGAAATCGACCGCTTGATGGCGATCATCGGCCGACTGCGCGACGAGGGCAAAGTGGTGCTCTACGTCTCCCATCGCATGGAGGAAGTGTTCCGTATCTGCGACGCGGTGACGGTGTTCAAGGACGGTCGCTACGTGCGCACTTTCGACGACATGAGCCAGCTGACCCACGATCAACTGGTGACCTGCATGGTCGGGCGCGACATTCAGGACATCTACGATTATCGCGGCCGCCCGCGCGGTGCCGTGGCGCTGAGAGTCGATGGTTTGCTCGGCCCGGGCCTGCGCGAGCCGATCAGTTTCGATGCGCACAAAGGCGAGATTCTGGGGCTGTTCGGGTTGGTCGGGGCCGGGCGCACCGAGTTGTTCCGGCTGCTCAGCGGTCTGGAGCGAAACACCGCCGGACGCCTGGAATTGCGCGGCCATGAACTGAAGCTGCGGTCGCCTCGGGATGCGATTGCCGCCGGGATTCTGCTGTGCCCGGAGGATCGCAAGAAAGAGGGCATCATCCCGCTGGCCAGTGTCGCCGAGAACATCAACATCAGTGCGCGCGGCGCGAACTCCGGGCTCGGTTGCCTGCTGCGCGGGATCTGGGAAAAGGGTAACGCCGACAAACAGATCAAGGCCCTGAAAGTGAAAACGCCCCACGCCGGGCAACAGATCAAGTTCCTGTCCGGCGGCAATCAGCAGAAGGCGATTCTCGGCCGCTGGCTGTCGATGCCGATGAAAGTCCTGCTGCTCGACGAGCCGACCCGGGGCATCGACATCGGCGCCAAGGCCGAGATCTACCAGATCATCCATAACCTGGCCGCCGATGGTATTTCGGTAATCGTGGTGTCCAGCGATCTGATGGAAGTGATGGGCATTTCCGACCGCATTCTGGTGCTGTGCGAGGGCGCCCTGCGTGGCGAAGTCAGCCGCGACCAGGCCAACGAATCCAACCTGCTGCAACTGGCTTTGCCGCGCCACCGCGCTGACGGCGTGGCGAACTGAGAGGTGACTATGATGACAACCCAAAACGAAACCCTGCCGACCGCGCGCAAACCTCTGGATATGCGGCGCTTCCTCGATGACTGGGTCATGTTGCTGGCAGCGGTGGGGATTTTTCTCGCCTGCACTTTGCTGATCGACAACTTCCTCTCGCCGCTGAACATGCGTGGCCTGGGCCTGGCGATTTCCACCACCGGCATCGCGGCATGCACCATGTTGTACTGCCTGGCGTCGGGGCATTTCGACTTGTCGGTAGGTTCGGTGATTGCCTGCGCCGGGGTGGTTGCGGCGGTGGTGATGCGCGATACCAACAGCGTGTTCCTCGGCGTCAGCGCCGCGCTGGTGATGGGCCTGATCGTCGGCTTGATCAACGGTATCGTGATCGCCAAGTTGCGGGTCAATGCGCTGATCACGACGCTGGCGACCATGCAGATCGTCCGTGGCCTGGCTTACATTTTTGCCAATGGCAAAGCGGTGGGGGTGTCCCAGGAATCGTTTTTCGTGTTCGGTAACGGCCAGTTGTTCGGCGTGCCGGTGCCGATCCTGATCACCATTGTCTGCTTCCTGTTTTTCGGCTGGTTGCTGAACTACACGACCTACGGGCGCAACACCATGGCCATCGGTGGCAACCAGGAAGCGGCTCTGCTGGCGGGGGTGAATGTTGATCGCACGAAGATCATCATCTTTGCGGTGCATGGTGTGATCGGTGCGCTGGCGGGAGTGATTCTGGCGTCGCGGATGACGTCCGGGCAGCCGATGATCGGGCAGGGTTTCGAGCTGACGGTGATTTCGGCTTGCGTGCTGGGCGGGGTTTCGTTGAGCGGCGGGATCGGGATGATCCGGCATGTGATTGCCGGGGTGTTGATTCTGGCGATTATCGAGAATGCGATGAACCTGAAGAATATCGACACGTTTTATCAGTACGTGATTCGGGGTTCGATTCTGCTGTTGGCTGTGGTTATCGACCGACTCAAGCAACGGTAATCCGCAATACCCTATGGGAGCGAACTTGCTCGCGATAGCGGTAGATCCGGCACGTTGATGTCGGATGTGCAGGCCTTATCGCGAGCAAGTCAGGTCCCACAGTTAACCTTTTCTACCGAACCTTCCGTCACTCCCGGATAAATACTCCTTGCTCGTCCTGTCTTGTTTCGGTTATCAATTTGTACATGATTAGACAGGTACGATTTGACAAGAAACAACGGGTGGTCGACGAGCTCGTCCGACGCATCGAAAGCGGCCTCATGGAGGACGGTTTTCTGTTGCCTGGCGAGCATCAGTTGGCTCAGGAATTCAACGTCAGCCGAGGCACGTTGCGCGAAGCGCTGGCCGAATTGAAGCGGCGCAATTACATCGCCACGCAAAGCGGGGTCGGCTCGATCGTCACATTTGACGGGATGGTGCTCGATCAGCGCAGCGGCTGGGCCCAGGCCCTGGCCGACAGCGGGGCGATGATCAATACCGACGTGCTGCGTCTGGAAGCCGTGACTCGCGCGGATCTGCTTGCGCGTTTCGGCTCCGATCAATTCATTCTTCTCGAACGTCGCCGCCGTTCCAACGATGGCACGGCGGTGTCCCTTGAACGCTCTCTGATGCCCGCCTCCGGAGGCCTGGAAAGCTTGCCGCGGGTCGGCCTGATCGACAATTCCCTGACCATCACCCTGGCCGCTTACGGCTATATCGGCGAGCGCGGCGATCAATGGATCGGCGCCGAACCGCTCAACGCGGTGGACGCCGAACTGCTCGGTCGTCCGGAAGGCACGGTGTTCCTCAAGGCATTGCGCACCACCTACGACCGGCAGAACCGTTTCATGGAACAGGTCGAAAGCCTGCTCGACCCGGTGCATTTTCGTCTGCACCTGCAATTCGGAGAATCGAAATGACCGCCCTTGACCGTGCCTTGGGCGCGTTTTACGGCCTGGCCCTCGGCGATGCGCTGGGGATGCCGACGCAATCCCTGAACCGCGAAACCATCAGGCAGCGCTTCGGCCAGATCACCGATCTGCAAGACGCCGGCCCGTTGCAACCGATTGCCGCGAACATGCCCAAGGGCTCGATCACCGATGACACCGAACAGGCGATTCTGGTCGGCGAATTGCTGGTCGAAGGTCGCGGCCGGATCGAGCCGGCGGTGCTGGCGCAACGGCTGATCGAATGGGAAGCCGAGATGCAGGCCAAGGGCTCGCAGGACTTGCTCGGCCCGTCGACCAAACGTGCGATCGAAATGATCCTCGCCGGCCATTCGCCGGAAGAGGCCGGGCGCTATGGGACCACCAACGGCGCAGCGATGCGCATCACCCCGGTGGGAATCGCGGCGGATGTCGCCAATCCCGAGCGCTTTATCGCGGCGGTGGTGCAAGCGTGTCAGGTCACTCACAACACCACGCTGGGGATTTCCAGCGCGGCGGCGGTGGCGGCGGTGGTCTCGGCCGGCATCAACGGCCTGGATCTGGGCGAGGCGCTGAACCTCGGTCAACAGATTGCCCAGCAAGCGGAAGCGCACGGGCACTGGGTGGCCGGCGGGCGCATCGCGTCGCGGATCAGTTGGGCGCGCAGCATCAGTGTCGAGAGCGATCCGGTGTTGCTCGCGGATCTGCTGTACGACGTGATCGGCACCTCGGTGGCCTCGCAGGAATCGGTGGTGGTCTCGTTCGCCCTCGCGCAGCAAGTCGCGGTCGGTGAAATGACGCCGTTCGATGCGCTGTGCATGGCCGCGAGCCTGGGGGGTGACACCGACACCATCGCCGCGATTCTCGGCGCCATGCTCGGGGCCTGCCTGGGCCTGCAGAGCTGGCCGGCACCGATGATTGAAACGGTGAAGGCCGTCAACGATCTGGAGCTTGAGCCGTTGGTGACAGGGCTGTTGGCCTTGCGCTGATATTCACCCGCAATGGATCGCGCAGACAGGCCCAGGAAGGGCGGGATGTCTAGTCGTTCTGCGTCATTGCCACAACCACAATAAAGGCAAACAGGAGCATTTTTCATGAGTTCATCGAACGCCGGGCAAAGTGTCGGGCAACTGGAAACCCGGGGCATCGAACCGGTGCCGGAAGGCGAGTGCAACGGCCATCCGCTGCAACTGTTCTGGGTCTGGTTTGCTGCCAATATTTCCATCCTCGGCCTGCCGCTGGGCGCCACGCTGGTTGCGTTTCGCGGCCTGGCGATCTGGCAGGCGATCATTGTCGCGATCCTCGGCGCTGCCGGTTCGTTCGCGGTAGTGGGGATCATCTCGATTGCCGGCCGTCGCGGTCGTGCGCCGAGCCTGACCCTGTCGCGGGCGATCTTCGGGGTGCGCGGCAATATCGGCCCGACGCTGGTGTCGCTGATGTCGCGCCTGGGCTGGGAAACCGTCAACACAACCACGGCGGCGTTTGTGCTGTTGTCGTTGTGCTCGATCCTGTTCGGCTCGCCGGTGGAAGCCAAAAGCGCACCGGTGCTGACTTTGATCTTCATCGCGATTTTCGTGCTGCTGACCTTGTCGGTGTCCGGCCTTGGCCACGCCACTTTGCTGGTGATCCAGAAGTGGGCGACTTACGTGTTCGGCGCGCTGAACATTCTGGTCGGTGGCTTCCTCTGCGCGACCATCGACTGGAGCGCGGTGTTCAACGCCACCCCGGCGCCGATGAGCGCGATGATCATCGGTATCGGCACCATGGCGGCCGGCACCGGGATCGGCTGGGCCAATGCCGGCGCCGACATGTCGCGTTATCAGCATCGCAGCGTTAAAGCCGTGCGCCTGGTGGCGTCGGCAGCGTTCGGCGCGGGGATTCCACTGGTGCTGCTGATTACCCTCGGCGGCCTGTTGTCGGTCGGCAACAACGACCTCGCTTCGGCGACTGACCCGATCGTGGCGATCCGCGACATGCTGCCGACCTGGATGGCCGTGCCGTACCTGATCACCGCGTTCGGCGGTCTGTTGCTGTCGAACAACCTGTCGGTGTACTCCGCCGGTTTGACCACGCTGACCCTCGGCCTGAAAGTCAAACGCGTGTACGCGGTGGTGGTCGATATCGTTGCGATTTTCGCCGGTTCGATCTACTTCATGCTGATCGCCGACAGTTTCTACGGCCCGTTCATCACCTTCATTTCGTTGCTGGCCGTGCCGATCACCGCATGGGTCGGGATCTTCGTGGTCGATCTGATTCATCGTCACTACTACAGCCCCAAAGACCTGCTCGACGTCAGCCCGAGCAGCGCCTATTGGTACAACGGCGGCATCGAGTGGCGCGCATTCGGCGCGTGGGCGATTGCGATCGTGCTGGGCTTCAGTTTCACCACCATCGGCACCACGGCTGAAAACGTCTGGTTCAAGGGCTTCCTGTCCGACTCGTGGCTGGGCCACAACGGCCTCGGCTGGATTGTGACGTTCGTGGTCGCCGGCGGCATTTACTTCGTACTCGGCGGGGCGAGAGATCGCCGCGCTGCGCAATCCGAGAATGCTCATGCCTAAGATGTTGCACACCGGCCAGGTCATCATCGACCTGGTCATGGCCGTGGATGCGCTGCCGCCAATCGGTGGTGACGTGCTGGCGCAGTCCGCCAGTTTCGAAGCT
Organism: Pseudomonas sp. 1; assembly: GCF_056626735.1. NCBI lineage: Bacteria > Pseudomonadati > Pseudomonadota > Gammaproteobacteria > Pseudomonadales > Pseudomonadaceae > Pseudomonas > Pseudomonas sp. 1. The sequence goes on from NZ_JBWXMQ010000002.1 coordinate 370,862, forward strand.
GGCGGCGGCTTCAATGTAATGGCTGCCGCTGCGCGTAATGGCATGCCGGTGGTCTATCTCGGTCGCCACGGCAACGGTCGGTTCGGCGATCTGGCGCGCCAGGCGATGAACGCCGAAGGCATCCGCATCGGTATCCAACAGCCTGCAGAACGCGACACCGGGATCTGCGTGGCGCTGACCGATGCGTCGGCGGAACGCAGTTTCATTTCCTACATCGGCGCAGAAGGTGAAGTGACGGCGGCGGAGCTGAACAGCATCGCCGCCGAGCCGGGGGACTACGTCTACGTCAGCGGCTACAGCCTGCTGCACAGCGGCAAGGCCAAGGCGTTGCTGGACTGGACGCTGGCGTTGCCGAAGGCGATCAACGTGGTGTTCGATCCGGGGCCGCTGGTGGAAACTCCGGACTCATCGATGATGCAGGCGTTGTTGCCGCGCATTGATGTGTGGACCAGCAACCGCGTCGAGGCGTTGCGCTTCACTGGCGCAGCCGACATCGAAACCGCGCTGGACCGATTGACCGTGCACCTGCCGCAGGAAGTGCTGATGGTCGTGCGCGACGGCCCGCAAGGTTGCTGGATTCATCAGCGGGGCGAACGCCAGCACGTACCGGGTTTCAAGGTACAAGCCGTGGACAGCAATGGCGCGGGTGATGCGCATGCCGGTGTGTTCATGGCCGGGTTGGCGCAGGGACTGACCGCTCACCAGGCCGCAAGGCGCGCCAACGCTGCGGCTGCGTTGGCCGTCACCCGATGGGGCCCGGCGACCGCTCCTGGCACTGCCGAGGTTGATGTGCTGATCAGCAAAAAATGCACTGACTGAACGATCGCAATCGCTGGCTTGCCAGCGATAAGCCCTTCAGCCGTTACATCCAGTCTGGACCTAACCGGCTCTGCGCAACGCCGCAATCAACTCATCTTTACGCATCGATGAACGCCCGGGGATTTTCCGCTCCCGGGCCTCCTTGCGCAGGCTCTCGACCGTTTGCACTTCGCGTGAAGCCTTGCTATCGCGCGAATGTCCCTCACGGCTTACAGTCGCGCGTCGCGCCGATTCCTTGCGATCGTCGGCCTTGGCGCTGGCGGGTTTTCGGCGTCCGGAGCCACCGGCTTTCTCACCGCCGCCGGACTGTTTGTTTACCGTCGCCCAGGCTCGCGCTTCAGCTTCGTCCTTCGGAACGCCTTTCTGTTCATAGCTGTCTTCGATGTGCGCGGCCTTGCGCTTTTGCTCGGCAGTGTATTTGGCTTTGCTTCCACGAGGCATGGCAGGTCTCCTGGTGGCTGAATGAATCTCGGAATGACCGGCGCAGGCAATGCATCCGAACACTGCTTGCGCCAGTGACCGGAAGCGTCAGTTATCGAGCTTACGCGCCGCTTCCACACCTGCAGCGCTGAGCTTGATCGGCAGATTCAGCGAATGCTCTCCCGCTTCATTGCAAGTGATGTGGCCGTGGTGAATCAGTCCACGCTCCTGCAGGGCGGCGAGGGCACCGGCCACGACTTTCTCGCCGCGATAATTGTCCAGCACCTCTTTACCGAGGCCGCTTGGGTGGGCATGCAACAGGCGGGTGAGGACTTCTTTTTCCAGGTTTTTATCGACGTTCATGGTTACCTCTTCAGGGAAGTGGATAAGACACGTTGCGTGGATGAAGTACGGATCACTGTCCTGCGCCTTCAGAGCCCGAACCACCCGTGGTGGTTTTCGAGCCGACGCCGGGACCGGCGTTGTCGGGGGCGGCCGGAGCGTCGGGGGTATTCATCCCGCCCTGGCGGCCGGGATCGCTGCCCTGGGTGCGAGGATCGGTTCCCGTCGCGGGTGGCTGGTTGATCAGCGGTACACCCGAACCGTCGGTATTCATACCGGGGGCACTGTTGATGGCGGGTGCTCTGGGCTGGGTGACCGGATCGGTCGGCCCGGTGCCGGCGGCGGTGGTCGAGGCGGCGAATGCCGCAGGACTGAGGAGGGTTGCGAATACGAGCGCAGTCAACCTTGACGGGATCATAGGGTGTCTCCAGTGATTGAAATCCTTACCTCATGTTGGTCTGCCCTCGTGAAAGATTGGTGCCTGATGATCGACGAACGGTTCAGAAGGGCTGAGTGCTTTCGAGGCCGATCTCTTCCTTGAATTGCTCCATGAAACCCTTCAGGCGCTGATGACGGATTTGCGCCAGACGCTGACCGGCAGCGGTCTGGAAACCGTCGGCGAGGTGCAGCAGTTTGGTCTGGAAATGATCGAGGCAGAATCGCGTGTCGTCGTAGTCCCTTTCCCGAGCCTCGGGATCGTTCGGGTCGTACAGCGCGCTGCCCATACGTCCGGCGGTGTAGAAGGTGCGGGCAACGCCGAGCAGGCCGAGGGAGTCGAGACGGTCGGCGTCCTGCAACAGTCGGGCTTCGAGGGTGAGCGGGGTGATGTTGGCGGAAAAACTGTGGGCTTCGATGGCGTGGATGATGGCGCTGATTTTGGCTTCGGGCCAGTTCAGGTTTGCCAATACCGTTGATGCTTTTTTCGCTGCCAGGCGTGAAGCCTGTGAACGTAGCGGCGAGTTCTTTTCCACCGCGACGCAATCGTGCAGCAACACCGCCGCCAGCAGCACCTCAAGGTCGCCACCTTCCTCGGCCTGCAAAGTGCGCACGTTGTGCCACACCCGTTGCAGGTGCGACAGATCATGAGCGCCGTCCTCCGACGGTTCCAGCGCATGGGGTAGCAGTTCGGCGGCGAGTGAGGCCAGGGGTTCGAAAGCGATCGTGTTCATGCATGTCCTATAAAGCAAACAACAATCCTTGCGGGAGCGAGCTTGCTCCGGGCGGCGATCCGACGAAGACCTCGGCACAGGCAATACCTCCATCGACTGGCGGGACGCCTTCGCGAGCAAGCTCGCTCCCACACGGATCGCCGTGTTTCTGTGATTGAGTAGGGTAGTGTTTGGATTGCCATGTGACGAGCGCCGCGCGGCACCTTAGTATGGCGTTTTCCTTTTTCCGACAAGGCCCGTCCATGACGATCGAAATCCGCCCGGCGACCCCCAGCGATGCTCCGCAAATCCTCGCGTTCATCACCGAATTGGCAGACTTCGAAAAGGCCCGTCACGAAGTTATCGCCAGCGTCGCCGACATCGAGCGCAGTCTGTTCAGCGAAGGCGCCACCGCCCATGGCCTGATCTGCCTGCGCGATGGTCTGCCAATCGGTTTTGCGGTGTTCTTCTTCAGCTATTCGACCTGGCTGGGCAGCAACTGCCTGTACCTCGAAGACCTCTACATTACCCCGGAACAACGGGGCGGCGGCGCCGGCAAAACCCTGCTGCGCCATCTCGCGAAAATAGCCTGCGCCAACGACTGCGGCCGCTTCGAATGGAGCGTGCTGGACTGGAACACCCCGGCCATCGAATTCTACAAATCCCTCGGCGCCCAGCCGCAGGAAGAGTGGGTGCGTTACCGCATGGATGGCAAGGTATTGCGCGAGTTTGCCGAGGGCAACTGAGCCGCGCCAGGAATATCGCAGCCCGAGACGATTCCTGCAGGGAAATTGAATTTCTCTGTAGGCGCTGTTTCTGCCTGCGATATTTTTTTTGCCTCATCCCATAATGTGGGAATGATATTTATATATTGAGATTTTGTTGTGCCCGGGTTTATAGTCCAGCTCACTCACTGCCAATAACAAAACAGGTGAAGCGATGCTGGCGCAATTGATCGCGCTCGATTGGGGGACGACCTCACTACGTGCTTACAAACTTGGGGCGGGCGGGCAGGTGCTGGCGCAGCGGTCGCTGTCGTTCGGGATCATGCAGTTGCCGAAGACGCCGCGGGTCATCAACGGTCGTGAATGCGCCGAGGGTTTTGAACTGGCGTTCGACGAGGCATGCGGCGACTGGCTCGATGCGCAGCCCGGCTTGCCGGTGATTGCCTGCGGCATGGTCGGCAGCGCTCAGGGCTGGCGCGAAGCGTCCTACCGCGATACGCCGGCCAATGTGGCCGATCTCGGAAAATCCCTGCAAACCGTTCGCAGTCTTCGCGGTGTAAATGTGCATATCGTGCCGGGTGTGATTCAGCGCTCGGCACTGCCGAACGTGATGCGCGGCGAAGAAACCCAGGTCCTCGGCGTCCTGCAGAATCTGCCGCTCGAGGCGACCCATGATCTGCTGATCGGCCTGCCGGGCAGTCATTCAAAATGGGTGGAAGTGGCCGACGGCTGCATCACCCGTTTCGATACCTTCATGACCGGCGAAGTGTTCGCCGTGCTCAGCGAACACAGCATTCTCGGTCGTACCCAACAGCACAGCGCGACGTTCGACGCCGAGGCATTTGATCGCGGCGTGCAAGTGGCGTTGTCGGCAGAGGGCGAGACAGGCGTGCTGTCGACCCTGTTCAGCGCCCGCAGTCTGGGCCTGACCGGTGAACTCAGCGCCACCGCGCAACCGGATTATCTGTCCGGCCTGTTGATCGGCCATGAACTGTCGGCGCTGGCCGCAGTGCAACGACGCCGGCGCAACAGCGCACATCTTCCTTCGATCATCCTCATCGGCAACGCGCAATTGTGCGCCCGTTACAGCCGGGCCCTCGACGCCTGTGGTTTCGCCCGGGTGACTCTGGCCGAGCAAGCCACCGAGCGTGGTCTGTGGCAACTGGCGCTCGCCGCCGGACTGATCGATTCCTCACCCCGTTAACCCTGACTGGAGGCCTGACATGCTCAAGCAAGCACTGGCGCAAAACGGTCTGATCGCGATCCTGCGCGGCCTGCATCCGCAGGAAGCCGCCGCTGTCGGAGAAGTCCTGTATGCCGCCGGATTTCGCGTCATCGAAGTACCGCTCAATTCCCCCGCGCCGTACGAAAGCATTCGCACCCTGCGCAAGACCCTGCCCGCCGATTGCCTGATCGGTGCCGGCACGGTGCTGACCCCGGAACAGGTCGAACGGGTGAAGGAGGCTGGCGGCCAGGTCATTGTCATGCCCCACAGCGATGCCAAGGTGTTGCGGGCTGCAAAAGCGGCGGGGCTTTACCTGTCGCCGGGTGTTGCCACACCGACTGAAGCCTTCGCGGCACTGGAGGAGGGCGCGGACATTCTCAAGCTGTTCCCGGCCGAGCAGATGGGACCTGCGGTGGTGAAAGCCTGGCTGGCGGTGTTGCCGGTCGGGACGATTCTGGCGCCGGTCGGCGGCATCACGCCGGACAACATGCAGGCGTTCATCGACGCTGGCGTCAAAGGCTTCGGCCTCGGCTCCGGGCTGTTCAAACCGGGCATGACGACTGAGCAAGTGGCGGCCAATGCCAAGGCCTACGTGGCGGCCTGGAAAGCCCTTCACTAAGACTTTTCCGGCGCTGCGTGCGCTGCATCCAACAAGAGAGACAAGAGATGAAAATCACCAGACTCACCACCTTCATCGTCCCGCCGCGCTGGTGCTTCCTCAAGGTCGAAACCGACGAGGGTGTGACCGGTTGGGGCGAGCCCGTGGTCGAGGGCCGCGCCCACACGGTCGCCGCAGCGGTTGAGGAATTGTCCGACTACCTGATCGGCAAAGACCCACGCAACATTGAAGACATCTGGACCGTGCTGTATCGCGGCGGCTTCTACCGGGGCGGCGCAATCCATATGAGCGCACTGGCCGGCATCGACCAGGCGCTTTGGGACATCAAGGGCAAGGCCCTCGGTGTGTCGGTCAGCGATCTGCTTGGCGGTCAGGTGCGGGACAAGATCCGCGTGTATTCGTGGATCGGCGGCGACCGTCCGGCGGACACCGCGCGGGCCGCGAAAGAGGCGGTGGGCCGTGGTTTCACGGCGGTGAAAATGAACGGCACCGAAGAACTGCAATTTCTCGATACCTTCGAGAAAGTCGATCTGGCGCTGGCCAACGTTGCCGCCGTGCGCGATGCGGTCGGGCCGAACGTCGGCATCGGCGTCGACTTCCATGGCCGGGTGCACAAACCCATGGCCAAGGTGCTGATGAAGGAGCTCGACCCGTACAAGCTGATGTTCATCGAAGAGCCGGTGCTCAGCGAAAACTACGAAGCGCTGAAAGAACTGGCACCGCTGACCAGCACCCCGATTGCCCTCGGCGAGCGGCTGTTTTCGCGCTGGGACTTTAAACGGGTGTTGAGCGAAGGTTACGTCGACATCATCCAGCCGGATGCGTCCCACGCCGGCGGCATCACCGAGACCCGCAAGATCGCCAACATGGCCGAAGCCTACGACGTGGCGCTGGCACTGCATTGCCCGCTGGGGCCGATCGCGCTGGCGGCGTGCCTGCAACTGGACGCCGCTTGTTACAACGCGTTTATCCAGGAGCAGAGCCTGGGCATCCATTACAACGAGAGCAATGACCTGCTCGATTATGTGAAGGATCCGCAGGTGTTCGACTACGACAAAGGCTTTGTGAAAATCCCCAACGGCCCGGGACTGGGGATCGAGATCAACGAGGAATACGTCATCGAACGCGCGGCGGTCGGCCACCGCTGGCGCAATCCGATCTGGCGTCATGCCGATGGCAGTTTTGCCGAGTGGTGAGTCGCTGATTCCCTTCTAAGCGATCGTTCCCACGCTCCGCGTGGGAATGCCTCAATGGACGCTCTGCGTCCGCTCTTGGGACGCAGAGCGTCCCGGGCTGCATTCCCACGCAGAGCGTGGGAACGATCTCGCCAACAACCCTCGACCTCAATAAACATAAGAAGAGGCGCTCCCCATGCAACCGCAAACCCTCACCGGGCAAGCGACGTCAGTCACGCCCAGCCGCAAGCGATTTTTCATCATGGTGTTGCTGTTCATCACCGTGGTCATCAACTACCTCGACCGCAGCAACCTGTCGATTGCCGCCCCGGCACTGACGACGGATCTGGGCATCGACCCGGTGCACGTCGGGCTGATCTTCTCTGCGTTCGGCTGGACCTACGCCGCAATGCAGATCCCCGGCGGCTGGCTGGTGGACCGGGTGCCGCCGCGCATCCTTTATAGCGTCGCATTGCTGCTGTGGTCGCTGGCCACCGTGATGCTCGGTTTCGCCGCCAGTTTCATCGCGCTGTTTGTGCTGCGCATGGCGGTCGGTGCGCTGGAAGCGCCGGCGTATCCGATCAACAGCCGCGTGGTGACGACCTGGTTCCCCGAGCGTGAACGGGCTACGGCCATCGGTTTCTACACCTCCGGGCAGTTTGTCGGGCTGGCGTTTCTGACCCCGGTGCTGGCGTGGCTGCAACATGAATTTGGCTGGCACATGGTGTTTATCGTGACCGGTGCGGTGGGCATCGTGTGGGCGGCGATCTGGTACGCGGTGTATCGCGAACCGCGTGATTTCAAAGGTGCCAACCAAAGCGAAATCGACCTGATTCGCGAGGGCGGCGGCCTGGTGGATATCGCAGCCGAAACTGCCAAGGTGAAGGCGAAATTCAGCTGGACCGATCTCGGCATCGTCCTCAGCAAACGCAAGTTGTGGGGGATCTACCTCGGCCAGTTCTGCCTGAACTCGACGCTGTGGTTTTTCCTGACGTGGTTCCCGACCTATCTGGTGAAATATCGCGGCATGGACTTCATTAAGTCCGGCCTGCTGGCGTCGCTGCCGTTTCTCGCCGCGTTCATCGGCGTGCTGTGCTCCGGGTTCTTTTCCGACTTCCTGATTCGTCGTGGTTGCACCGTCGGGTTTGCGCGCAAGTTGCCGATCATTGGCGGGCTGCTGATTTCCACCTCGATCATCGGCGCCAACTTCGTTGAGTCGACGCCGCTGGTGATTGCCTTCCTGGCGTTGGCGTTTTTCGGCAACGGACTGGCGTCGATCACCTGGTCGCTGGTCTCGACACTGGCACCGGCGCGCTTGCTGGGCTTGACCGGTGGGGTGTTCAATTTCATCGGCAATCTGTCGGCGATTGCCACGCCGATTGTCATCGGCTTCCTGGCCAGTGGTGATTCGTTCGCCCCGGCAATCACCTACATCGCGGTTCTGGCATTGATCGGTGCTTTGTCCTACGTGCTGCTGGTGGGCAAGGTCGAACGCATCGAGTTGTAGTCGGCTATGTCGGGCGACCATAATGCCGCCCGTTCCCTCGCTCAACGCTAAAGGCTGGATATGCAGGAAGACGCCCCAAAAACCGCCAAGGACGCCGCGCCGACCGGCACCCAGACCCTGCTGCGCGGGTTGGGTGTAGTGCAAGCCGTCGCCAGTGGCGCCCGCGATCTCAAAGAGATTGCCCGCCTGATCGGCACCACGCGCAGCACCACTCATCGTCTGGCCAGTTGTCTGGTGGACGAGCGCTACCTGCGCGTCGTGCCGCAAGTCGGTTATCTGCTGGGGCCGAAACTGATTGAGCTGGGTTTTCAGGCGCGCGAAGAGTTACCGCTGGTGACGTTGGCCGGGCCTTACCTGGACGAGTTGTCGGCGCTGACCGGCGACACCGTTCACCTGGGCATTCGTGAAGGCGACGAGGTGCTTTATTTGCTGAAGAATCCGGGGCGCAACGGCCCGGAAATGCGCTCGCGGGTCGGCCATCGCATGCCGCTGGCGCGGACCGGGATCGGCAAGGCGCTGATGCTGGATGACGCACCGCAGGACTGGCAGCGTCTGTACGACATCAGCCTGCCGGCGGGTGGGAAAAGTCAGTTCTGGCCGCAGCACCCTCAGCAGTCGTGGGAGCAGATGGAGCAGCGGATGACCGAATACGTGGCCGGCGGCTACGCGTTCGACCTGGAAGACAACGAACCGTCGATCCGTTGCGTGGCGGCGCCGATCCGCGACGCGAGCAAGCGCATCGTCGCGGCCATCAGCATCGCCAGCACCGTGCCGTACATGCCGCTGGAGAAAATGGCCGAGCTGATTCCCCTGATCAAAGGGGTCACGGCCCGGCTCTCGGCGGAGCTTGGCTTGAAGGTCTGAGGAATCAGAGCTTCAGAGTCGCCATATCGATCACGAAGCGGTACTTCACATCGCCAGCGATCATGCGGGCGTAAGCCTCGTTGATCTGGCGGATATCGAGCATTTCGATGTCGCAGCTGATGTTGTGCTCGGCGCAGAAATCCAGCACTTCCTGGGTTTCTGCGACGCCACCGATCAGCGAGCCGGCCAATACGCGACGGCCCAATACCAGTTTGGCGGCGTGGACCGGCGGATCGATCGGTTCGATCAGGCCCACCAGAATGTGCACGCCGTCGAAGCGCAGGGTATCGAGGTACGGGTTCAGATCGTGCTGCACCGGAATGGTGTCCAGCAGGAAATCGAATCGACCGGCCGCCGCTTTCATCTGTTCCTCGTCGGTTGAGACGATCACGTGATCGGCGCCCTGACGACGACCTTCCTCAGCCTTGCTTGCCGAACGGGTGAACAGCGTCACTTCAGCGCCCATAGCCTTGGCGAACTTGATGCCCATATGGCCGAGGCCGCCCATGCCGAGGATCCCGACCTTGTCGCCGGCCTTCACGCCATAGTGCTTGAGCGGCGAATAGGTGGTGATGCCGGCGCAGAGAATCGGCGCGGCGGCTGCCAGATCCAGCTTCTCGGGGATGCGCACCACAAAGTGCTCGCTGACCACGATGCTGTCCGAATAACCGCCCATGGTGTTGCTGCCATCGACCCGATCCGGGGTGGCATAAGTCATGGTCGGGCCTTCGAGGCAGTATTGCTCCAGGTTCGACTGGCAGGCTTCGCAGGTCCGGCAGGAGTCGACCATGCAGCCGACGCCGACCAGATCGCCTACCTTGTGCCTGGTGACATTCGCACCGACGGCGGTGACTTTTCCGACGATCTCGTGGCCGGGCATCAACGGGTAAACGGCGATGCCCCACTCGTTGCGCGCCTGATGGATGTCGGAGTGGCAGACGCCGCAGTACAGAATTTCGATGGCGACGTCGTCGGCCCGTGGGCTGCGGCGTTCGAACTTCATCGGGGCGAGGGGAGTGGTGGCCGTTTGAGCGGCGTAGCCAATGGCGGTGTACATGTGAAACCTCGCAAAAGCAGTGACAGGTGAGGCGGCGCATTCTGGGCGCCGCCCGGTCGTCCGGCCATGGCGATTCCTCCGGGTGTCATGCCTAATCCTCCGGCATGCGGGGTTGATCGGTCGCATTGGCAAAAGGATCTGCGATGATGCGTTCATCCCTTTTTCCGTGATTTTTCTGAAGAGCCACCCGATGCAATTGACCCGCCACCTTGACGCCAACGCCACCCTGGTTTCGCTGATCGAACCGCTGGCGCTGCGCGATGGTTACAGCCAGACCGGGCTGCCGGGCGTGCAGGTGTTGCGCGCCAGTTGCGATGTCGCCCGTGGCCCGCATATTTATGAACCGAGCCTGATGATCATCGCCCAGGGCAGTAAGCTCGCGTATCTGGGGCCGCGCACCATGGAGTACGGCGCTGGGCATTATCTGATTCAGGCGTTGCCGGTGCCGTTCGAGTGCGAAACCTATGCGTTGCCGGACGCACCGTTGCTTGGCGTGTCGGTGGCGATCGACCGGGTGCTGCTCGGTGAACTGGTGCTGGCCATGGGGCTGGCGCCGGGACGGCATATTCCGGCGCAGACACCGGAATCGATGACCTCGGTGGTGCTCGACGATGACATGCGCGGTTGCGTCGAGCGCCTGCTGCGTTGTCTGCACGATACGCTGGAGTGCCAGATTCTGGGGCCGGCGCGGGTGCGTGAATTGTTGTTCGTCGCGTTGCGCGGACCTCAGGCCGATGTGTTGCGGGCATTGGTGGAGCAGCAGGGGCAGTTTGCCCGTATCGCGGCTTCGATCAGCCATTTGCACTCGCACTACACCGAGCCCTTGAACGTCGAGACGTTGGCCAGTTGCGCGAACATGAGCGTTTCGACCTTTCACGAACACTTCAAACGCAGCACGCTGCTGTCGCCGGTGCAGTACTTGAAGCGTTTACGTTTGTTGAAGGCGCAGACGTTGTTGATCGCCGAGGGGCTGGGGGTTGCACAGGTGGCGCATCGGGTGGGGTATCAGAGCACGTCGCAGTTCAGTCGCGAGTACAAACGTTATTTCGAACGCAGTCCGGGGGATGAACGCGCGGCGTGATCCTGTACAAATCGCGGGCAACAAAAAGGCCCCCGTTTCGGGAGCCTTGGTGTCCAGCGGGTCGACTTACATGTTCGGGTAGGTCGGGCCGCCAGCGCCTTCCGGCGTCACCCAGGTGATGTTCTGCGAAGGGTCCTTGATGTCACAGGTCTTGCAGTGCACGCAGTTCTGGGCGTTGATCTGGAAGCGCTTCTCGCCGTCTTCCTTGGTGATCACTTCATAAACGCCGGCCGGGCAGTAGCGCTGCGCCGGTTCGTCGTACAGCGGCAGATTCTTGCTCAGCGGGATGCTCGGGTCGGTGAGCTTCAGGTGGCACGGTTGTTCTTCTTCATGGTTGGTACCGGAGATGAACACCGAGCTCAGCTTGTCGAAGCTGATCTTGCCGTCGGGTTTCGGGTAGTCGATCTTCTTGCAGTCGGCCGCGAGCTTGAGGCAGGCGTAGTCCGGCTTGGTGTCGTGCAAGGTGAACGGCAGTTTGCCGCCGAAGATGTTCTGGTCCAGCCAGTTGAAACCGCCGCCGACGATGGCGCCGAACTTGTGGATCGCCGGGCCGAAGTTGCGGCTGGCGAACAGTTCTTCGTAGAGCCAGCTCTTCTTGAACGCGTCGACATAAGTGGTCAGCTCTTCGGTGCCGTCCTTGTCTGCGAACAGCGCGTCGGCCACGGATTCAGCGGCGAGCATGCCGGACTTCATCGCGGTGTGGCTGCCCTTGATCTTGGCGAAGTTCAGGGTGCCGAGGTCGCAACCGATCAATGCGCCGCCCTTGAACACCATTTTCGGCAGCGAGTTCAGGCCGCCCTTGCAGATCGCACGTGCGCCATAGCTGATGCGCTTGCCGCCTTCCAGATATTGCTTCAGTACCGGGTGATGCTTGAGGCGCTGGAACTCGTCGAACGGCGACAGGTAGGTGTTGCTGTAGGAAAGATCGACGATCAGACCGACCACCACCTGGTTGTTTTCCAGGTGATAGAGGAAGGAGCCGCCGGTGTTCTCGGTGCCCATGATGTCCATCGGCCAACCGGCAGTATGTACGACCAGGCCTGGCTGATGTTTGGCCGGGTCGATTTCCCAGATTTCTTTCAGGCCGATGCCGTAGTGCTGGGCGTCGGCGTCGCTGTCGAGGTTGTAGCGCTTGATCAGTTGCTTGCCGATGTGGCCACGGCAGCCTTCGGCGAACAGCGTGTATTTGCCACGCAGTTCCATGCCCGGGGTGTACAGGCCTTCTTTCGGATGACCTTCGCGGTCGACGCCGAGGTCACCGGTGATGATCCCGCGCACGATGCCGTTTTCATCGATCAGCGCTTCCTGAGCGGCGAAGCCAGGGTAGATTTCCACGCCCAGGTTTTCGGCCTGCTGAGCGAGCCAGCGGCAAAGGTTGCCGAGGGAAATAATGTAGTTTCCTTCGTTGTGCATGGTCTTGGGCACAAAGAAGTCAGGAATTTTCTGCGCGCTTTCGGCGTTTTTCAGCACGAAGATGTCATCGCGGGTGACTGGCGTGTTCAGCGGAGCGCCGAGTTCTTTCCAGTCCGGGAACAGTTCGTTCAGGGCCCGTGGTTCGAATACGGCGCCGGACAGGATGTGCGCGCCGACTTCCGAGCCTTTTTCGACCACGCAGACGCTGATTTCCTTACCGGCTTCGGCGGCCTTCTGCTTCAGACGGCAGGCGGCGGACAGGCCAGCGGGGCCGGCACCGACGATGACCACGTCGAATTCCATGTATTCGCGTTCCACAGGCTATCTCCTACTCAAGGCTCAACAGTTTTTTTCTAATTTGGAGGTTCGGTGTCGTATCCGTTATTGCCTTTACGTTAACGTCAAGGCTAATAATGGGCAAACCACCTTTCTCTCTAGGCGGCGCATTATATCTACACCACTCTTAGCGTCCAATACAAACGTTTGTTTGAATCGGCTCCAGGCCAGAGAAATCAAAGAAGCGCGGCTTATGACAGGGCATTTTGGCGTATTGACCAGAATGGGCGTTCCGGTCAAGATACGGGCGGTTTTGCGCTCGCCGTAGGCTGAATGGTGGTTTCAAGAGCACCTCTAAAGACAGGGCGTAGGCGGTAACCGGTGATGCGCAGCGCAGGTTTGGCGCGCAGTTTACACACCGCGGCGCGGCATGACTCGTCGGTCACGACTGACGAACGGTCATCCCGCTCAGCCGGCGTTTTTAGAGGTGCCCTTGTGCCCGATGAGCATCAACCGCCAGGTTCGCCTAGGCGACTTTCTTTTCACCGGAGAGTAACGAGGAATCCATGAAGGTTCTTGTAGCTGTCAAACGCGTTGTGGATTACAACGTCAAGGTTCGCGTCAAGGCGGACAATTCCGGCGTAGACCTCGCCAACGTCAAGATGTCGATGAACCCGTTCTGCGAAATCGCAGTGGAAGAAGCCGTACGCCTGAAAGAAAAAGGCGTTGCGACTGAAATCGTCGTCGTCTCCATCGGTCCGTCCACTGCTCAGGAACAGCTGCGTACCGCACTGGCTCTGGGTGCCGACCGCGCCATCCTCGTCGAATCCGCTGAAGACCTGACTTCCCTGGCCGTGGCCAAACTGCTCAAGGCCGTGGTCGACAAGGAACAGCCTCAGCTGGTGATCCTGGGCAAACAGGCCATCGACAGCGACAACAATCAGACCGGCCAGATGCTCGCTGCACTGAGCGGCTATGGTCAGGGCACTTTCGCCTCTAAAGTCGAAGTTTCCGGTGACACCGTCGCCGTGACCCGCGAAATCGACGGCGGCGCGCAGACCGTTTCCCTGAAACTGCCAGCGATCGTCACCACCGACCTGCGTTTGAACGAGCCGCGTTATGCGTCCCTGCCAAACATCATGAAAGCCAAGAAGAAGCCTCTCGAGACGCTGACTCCGGATGCTTTGGGCGTTTCCACCGCCTCCACCAACAAGACCCTGAAAGTCGAAGCGCCGGCTGCACGCAGCGCGGGCATCAAGGTCAAGTCGGTGGCTGAACTGGTCGAGAAACTGAAAAACGAAGCGAAGGTAATCTAATCATGACTATCTTGGTAATCGCCGAACACGACAACAAGGTGCTGGCCCCGGCCACTCTGAATACCGTTGCTGCCGCTGCCAAAATCGGTGGCGACATCCACGTTCTGGTTGCGGGCCAGGGCGCTGGCGCCGTGGCTGAAGCCGCTGCGAAAATCGCTGGCGTGAGCAAAGTCCTGAACGCTGACAATGCTGCCTACGCGCATCAGTTGCCGGAAAACGTCGCTCCGCTGGTAGCAGAGCTGGGCGCTGGCTACAGCCACATCCTGGCTGCTGCCACTTCCAACGGCAAAAACATCCTGCCGCGCGTTGCCGCCCAGCTGGACGTTGACCAGATCTCCGAGATCATCTCGGTAGAAAGCGCTGACACCTTCAAGCGTCCGATCTACGCCGGTAACGCCATCGCTACCGTGCAATCGACCGCTGCGATCAAAGTGATCACCGTGCGTGCCACCGGTTTCGACCCGGTTGCCGCTGAAGGCGGTTCGGCTACTGTTGAAGCGGTTGCTGCTGCTCACAACGCCGGCACTTCCAGCTTTGTCAGCGAGGAACTGGCCAAGTCCGATCGTCCTGAGCTGACCGCTGCCAAGATCGTCGTTTCCGGCGGCCGTGGCATGCAGAACGGCGACAACTTCAAGCACCTGTACGCTCTGGCCGACAAGCTGGGCGCCGCTGTGGGTGCTTCCCGCGCTGCGGTCGACGCAGGTTTTGTACCGAACGACATGCAGGTCGGGCAGACCGGCAAGATCGTTGCTCCACAGCTGTACATCGCCGTCGGTATCTCCGGCGCGATCCAGCACCTGGCCGGCATGAAAGACTCCAAAGTGATCGTTGCGATCAACAAGGACGAAGAAGCACCGATCTTCCAGGTGGCCGATTACGGCCTGGTTGCGGATCTGTTCGAAGCCGTACCTGAGCTGGAGAAGCTGGTCTAATCCGGCTGCTTCACTTATAAAGAGCCCGACCTTTTGGTCGGGCTTTTTTTTGTCTCGGATTTGAGTGGGAGCGTTTCGCCATGGATCTGCATCGTCGGTTGGGCTGCTCGTGGTTACTGGGGCTGGCATTGTTGCCGGGCCTGTCGGTGGCGGCGGGCAAGTGCGAGCGGCTCGTCGTGACCGGCAGCCCGGATGCACCGCCGTACCTCTGGCAGGATCCGCAGAATCCCAAACAACTGATCGGTGCCAGTGCCGACCTGTTGCAACAGGTGGCCAAGGATCTGGGCATCAAAGTCGAACTGCTGTATGCCGGCAAGCGTTCCCAGGCCCTCGACGAAGTGCGCAGCGGGCGCATGGACATGCTGGCCGACGCGCCGATGACCTTCAATGAGCTGGAAAATTTCGACTACATTCACCCGCCGTTGCTGGAAAACGATTACCTGGTATGGACGCGTAAAGGCTCGACGCTGGTTTACACCGAAGCCATTGATCTGCACGGGCATACCGGCGGCTTGTCGGAAAAGTCTCGAATGACTCCGGCATTCGGCACTTTCGCCGAGCAGCAATTGACCCTGACCCGTACGGCAAACCTGACCCAGGCGTTTCAGAAACTTCTGCTGGGCGAGGTGGAATATGTACTGGCCGGTCGCTATTCGGGCATGGCGGCCACGCAGGCACTGGGTATGGCCAATGATCTGCTGGCCTTTGAACAACCTATCGATCGGCCTGGTCTGTTCCTGGCGGTTTCGCACAACTCGGCCTGCAACGATCCGTGGTTGCGCGGACAGCTGGCCAAAAAGATGACAGAATTGCCCGCGTCCGGCCTGACGGAAGCCGCGCTGCAACGCAACATCGAGCGCTGGAAGGCGCAGCAGCAACAGCCACCGCAAGCACCTGTCAGCGCCCCAAAACAGTAGGGATTTTTAGTGAGTAATCGACTTCTTTTCGCGGCCATGGCCGTTCTGGCCCTGGCCGGTTGCGCGAGCGATCCGGCACCCAACGAACAAATGCGCCTGACCGAGCAGGCCCTTGAGCAAGCCAAAGCCGTGGGCGCCACCGCCGAAGACGTGCCGGAAATGAAACTGGCAGAAGACAAGTTCAACCGGGCCAAAGGCAGTATGGCGGGTGAGTCTTACAAAAATGCGCGAATGCGATTCGAACAGGCCGAACTCGACGCACGTCTGGCGGAAGCCAAAGTGTTGACCCAGAAGAGCGAAGAGCATGTGAATGTGCTCAATACCCGCATCGTCCGACTGCGCAAGCAACTGGGGGATGCCCAATGAGCCTGAAGTCCAAAGCCATTGGCGCTCTGATCCTTGCCGGTTGCGCCAGCCTTTGCGGCTGCGCCGGTCAGCACAGCGAATCCGCATTGCAGCAGGCCAGCACCGATTTCCAGAAGGTCAAGGAGGATTCCAACGTGCTGCGCATCGCGCCGAAAGACGTGATTCGTGCCGGCGAGTCCCTGGCCCGTGCCGATCGACTGTCGACGTACTGGGGCAGCGGCTCGGACGTGGTGCATTACGCCTACCTGAGTCAGCGCTACAGCGAAATTGCCCGTGAGCACACCAATCAGGTCCTCAACGAAGAGCGCGCAGCGAAGCTGGAACTGGAGCGCCAACGCCTGCAACTGGCACTGCGCGAGTCCAAACTGCTGAGCGTGCAACAGCAGGGTAAATGGCTGGAAGAGCAGATCGTTGCACTGGCCACTACCCAGACCGACCGTGGTCTGGTGATGACCCTGGGTGACGTGCTGTTCGACACCGGTGAAGCCGAACTGAAAAACTCGGCCAACCGCATTGTGCTGAAAATCGTGCAGTTCCTGCAACTCAACCCGAAACGCGTGGTGCGTATCGAGGGTTACACCGACAGCACCGGTGGCAAACAGGAAAACCTCAAACTGTCCCGCGATCGCGCGCAGTCGGTAGCAGACGTGTTGACGGATCTGGGCATCGACGAAAAGCGTATTCAGGTCGAAGGTTACGGCGACGAATACCCGGTGGACGCCAACGCTTCCGAGCGCGGGCGTGCACAGAATCGTCGGGTTGAAATCGTGTTCTCCGACGAAAAAGGCCAGCTCGGCGCCGCCCGCTGAGGGTGGCGTTACTGGAAAGCCCGGGCTGTCAGGCAGCGCCGGGCTTTTTTACGTCTGTCGATTACCTCACAAAGCAGTACAGATTTCACCGACACAGCACTGTATGGTTGACTAATATGGCAACTGTCCCAGTACACTTCCAAACTGTTCCGGTATTGTTTCACACAAGAATAAAACGCCCGTGAAATCGAGTGCT
The DNA here is from genome assembly GCF_056626735.1 of Pseudomonas sp. 1. Classification (NCBI taxonomy): domain Bacteria; kingdom Pseudomonadati; phylum Pseudomonadota; class Gammaproteobacteria; order Pseudomonadales; family Pseudomonadaceae; genus Pseudomonas; species Pseudomonas sp. 1. The sequence goes on from NZ_JBWXMQ010000002.1 coordinate 388,069, forward strand.
GCGTCATGACCAATCTCTTGCTCTACCAACGTATTGCTCAACAGCTGGCCGAAGATATCCGCCGTGGCGTCTATCAACCGGGCGAGCGCGTGCCTTCGGTGCGCAAGATGAGTTCGCAGCTCAACGTCAGCCATGCCACGGTGCTGCAGGCTTACGCCAACCTCGAGGATCAGGGCCTGATCCGCGCGCGGCCGCAGTCCGGTTACTACGTGCACCAGACTCCCGCACTGACGGCGCCCACGCCGGACATCGCCCGGGTCGAACGGCCAGGCCTGGTCACCCGCAGCAGCATCATTCAGCAAGTATTGGTCGAATCACGTCGTGAAGGCGTGTTCCCGCTGGGAGCGGCGGTGCCGAGTGTCGATTACTTGCCAGTGCGTGCCCTGCATCAGCAACTGGCCAAGGTCACCCGATTTCACAGCCCTCGGGCGTTCAGCTATATGTTCAGCCCCGGTTTCGAACCGTTGCGCCGGCAAGTGGCAATTCGCATGCGCGATGCAGGCGTGGTCGTTGACCCCTCGGAAGTGGTGATCACCCACGGCTGCGTCGACGCCTTGCAGATGTCGTTGCGGGTGCTGACCCGCCCCGGCGACCTGATCGCCGCCGAATCACCGACTTATTACGGACTGCTGCAACTGGCGGATCTGCTGGGCCTGAAAGTCATCGAGATCCCCAGCGACCCCGCCACCGGCATGAGCCTCGAAGCCCTGCAACTGGCGGCCAACCAATGGTCGATCAAGGCGCTGGTGCTGACCACGCGCCTGAGTAATCCGCTCGGCGGCACCATGCCAGAGGAGCGTCAAAAACAACTGCTGAGACTGGCCTCGGACTTCGATATCCAGATTGTCGAAGACGACATCTATGGCGAGTTGATGTTCGAGCAGGGCCGCACCAAGTCGCTCAAGGCCTACGACCGGCTCGATCGGGTGATCTATTGCTCGAGTTTTTCCAAGACGTTGTCCCCCGGTGTGCGCATCGGCTGGATGATCGCCGGCAAGTATCAGCAGGAAATTCAGCGCTTGCAGACCTTCAGCACCCATTCGGCGTGCAGTGTCACGCAAATGGCCATCGCGGCTTACCTGGAAAACGGTGGTTATGACCGGCATTTACGGTACATCCGCCAGGAATACCGAAAAAATCTCAGTGCGTTCCAGCTGGCGGTTCAGCAGTACTTTCCCGAAGGCACACAGATGACCCGGCCGACCGGCGGATTCATTCTGTGGGTCAGTCTGCCGGGGCGGGTCAACACCCAGGAATTGCACGTGCGGGCGCTGCAACAGGGCATCAGCATTGCGCCGGGCCTGATTTTCAGCAACACCGAGCAGTTTAACCACTGCATCCGGTTGAACTGCGGCATACCGTGGAATCGTGAAGCGGAACGGGCGCTGATGACCCTTGGCATGTTGGCGACCCAGCTCTGCCAGGAGATGGCCGGCGGATTTTGAAACAGTGGCGGAGCTTGTCATGTGGCGTCCAACAGGCGAGCATATGGCCCTCTGCCGTTAGCTTCGTTGGGTTCATGAAAGCGAAATTTTCTGTCGCCTGGGTTGTGCTCTGCCTGTTGATGATGGGTCATGTGCCTGGCGCGACGGCGGCCGCGGCTCAGGAAAAGACGCCGGCTGCAGCCACCGCGAAAAAAACGGTCACGGTCAAGAAAGCCGTTCCAGCGAAGAAAGAACCGCAGAAAAAGGCTGTTCCAGCCAAGAAGCGCGCTCCGGTCGCTTCCAAGTCCAAGTCGGCGAAAGAAGTGGCCAAGACGCCGTTGCCGTCCACGAAGCTCGATTTGAGTCTGCCCAAAGACATGGTCCAGGAATTGAAACCGCCTGGCTCCGTGACGCTGCCCAAGCGCGAACCGATCCTGCCGCAAATGTTCGGCGACAAGAACAGCGGGTTCCAGCTCAACGGCCGTTTGCTCAGCAACGAAATGCAGTTGCAGCTGCGCAATGAGGAGCGTCGGGAAGTCGAAGGCGCGGCGCTGGATTTCGAGTTCAAGCAATAAATCGTCCCCATCGGTGACCCGCAGACCAGACGCTTTGTCGGAGACTGGTCAGTCACTTTCGTTTCTGCGTAAAAACCCCGGTTCAGGGAATTTAAAACAGCCGTTTAAGCGGTTACCCTGTTCCGCGTCCCTTTAACACATTGCCCGCTGCGAGGAACGCGTCGTCATGAAATGCCGTGAAGGCTGTGGCGCCTGCTGCATTGCCCCCTCCATCAGTTCGCCGATTCCAGGCATGCCCGATGGCAAACCTGCCGGTGAACGCTGCGTTCAGTTGTCGGTCGATAACCTGTGCAACATTTTCGGCCGACCGGAGCGTCCGGCGGTCTGTTCAGGCTTCAAGGCCGATCCCGACGTCTGCGGCAGCAGCCAGGAAGACGCGATCAGACTGCTCGGTTGGTGGGAGCAGATGACGGCGGCGTGATGTGTCAAACGAACGGAACTTCAACAATAAGGAATAAGACTATGGGTTCGCTGCATCGTATCGCTGTGTTGTGTGGTTTGACTGCCGTGCTGGCCACCTCGGCCGCCCAGGCTGAAGACTGGAAAGTCGCCAAGAACGAGGACGGCATCAAGGTCTCCCTGAGCGAAGTGCCGGGTTCGGACTACAAGTCTTATCAGGGCGTGACCTTGATGAAGACCACCATCGCTAAACTGCGCGCCTTGCAGGAAGACGTTTCCGGTGCGTGCGCCTGGATTCACGAGTGCAAGACCCAGAAACTGCTCAAGCACGAAGGTGACCAGAGCTGGACCTACACTCAGTTCAACACGCCATGGCCGGTCACTCCGCGCGACTCCATCCTGCATATCACCACTGTTGAAGGCGCCGATGGCAGCCTGACCCGCAATCTGGAAGGCTTGCCGAAGTACCTGCCCGAAGAGAAGGGCTTTGTGCGGGTCGCGCAGGTCAAAGGTTTCTGGAAGTTCGTGCCAAAGGGCGATCAGGTTGAAGTGACTTATCAGGTTCACACCGAGCCAGGTGGCAGCGTGCCGTCGATGATCGCCAACAAGTTTGTGGTCGATGCACCGTTCAACACCCTGAAAGCCTTGAAAGAACGCGCCGAGAAATAAATATCGCGTTCATCTGTAAACGCCCCGAAGAATTCGGGGCGTTTTGTTTTCAAGGCTTATTGTGTTTCCGGATATGCGTTGAACGAAATTTTCACAAAGTCTCCAAGACAATTCGCCCGCGCTGTTTGCACCTGTCCCGATGCGCTGTGCCTTGAATGAAAGCGTCCGGCAGCGGGCACTAATCAATGGCAATGCCGCCGGTGATCGTGCAACATTTGCGCTCCGCGCAAGCCCCGGGGCCTGGAACGGCCAACAGAGGGCAGGGCGCAGCTGAATTTTTGCAACTTCAACTTCCAATGGGTCCTAAAACGACATGGCAAACCCGGACGCCCTGAGTCAGCAGCGATCTTCCAGTCGCCTGCTGCAACCGACCGTCAAATCGCATCTGGCCTACACGCTCCTGTGCGCGCTGGTCATGATGGTGATGTTTTCCGTGCTGCGCCTCGCGCTGCTGGTCTACAACCGCGAGATGATCCTCGACACCCCGGCCTCGACGTTCCTCGAAGCCTTCGCCAACGGCCTGCGCTTCGATATTCGCCTGGTGGTGTATGTCTGTATTCCGCTGGTGCTGGCGCTGTTCAGTGCCCGGGCCATGGCGGCGCGCGGGTTCTTCCGTCTGTGGCTGACTGTCGCTTCGAGCATCGCGCTGTTCCTCGGCCTGATGGAGATGGACTTCTATCGCGAGTTCCACCAGCGCCTCAACGGCCTGGTGTTCCAGTACGTGAAGGAAGATCCGAAAACCGTGATGAGCATGCTCTGGTACGGTTTCCCGGTGGTGCGCTACCTGTTGGCGTGGGTCGTGGGCACGTTGATCCTGACCCTGGCGTTCAAGGGCGCCGACCGTCTGACCCGCCCACGTGGCCCGTTCAGCGGTGGCAACGTCGGCACCCGTCAAGTGGCGCCTTGGTATGCGCGTCTGGCGGTGTTCGTGGTGTGCCTGCTGATCTGCGTGGTCGCCGCTCGCGGCACTCTGCGTCAAGGCCCGCCGCTGCGTTGGGGTGACGTGTACACCACCGATTCGAACTTCGCCAACCAGCTCGGCCTCAACGGCACGCTGTCGCTGATCGCGGCGGCCAAGGACCGGATGGGCGAGGATCGCGACAACATCTGGAAAGCTACGCTGCCGCAGGATCAGGCGCAGAAAGTCGTGCGCGAGATGCTGGTGATGCCGGACGACAAACTGGTAGATGCCGATATCGCCGCCGTGCGTCGTGAATACACGCCGCCTGCCGACAAGACCCTGCCGATCAAGAACGTCGTCGTGATCCTGATGGAAAGCATGGCCGGTCACTCGGTCGGTGCTCTGGGCGCGCCGGGCAACATCACGCCGTACCTCGACAAGCTGTCGAAGGAAGGCCTGCTGTTCGACCGCTTCTTCTCCAACGGCACCCATACCCACCAGGGCATGTTCGCCACCATGGCCTGCTTCCCGAACCTGCCGGGTTTCGAGTATCTGATGCAGACACCGGAGGGCAGCCACAAACTGTCCGGCCTGCCGCAGTTGCTCAGCGCGCGCAACTATGACGATGTCTACGTCTACAACGGTGACTTTGCCTGGGACAACCAGTCCGGATTCTTCAGCAACCAGGGCATGACCAACTTCGTCGGCCGCAACGACTTCGTGAACCCGGTGTTCTCCGATCCGACCTGGGGCGTGTCCGACCAGGACATGTTCGACCGTGGTCTGGTGGAGCTCAAGGCGCGGGAAAACGGCAAGCCGTTCTACGCGCTGCTGCAGACCCTGTCCAACCACACGCCGTATGCCTTGCCTACGCCGTTGCCGGTCGAGCGCGTCACCGATCGTGGCCCGCTCAACGAGCACCTGACCGCCATGCGTTACGCTGACTGGGCGCTGGGCCAGTTCTTCGAGAAGGCCCGCAAGGAGCCGTACTTCAAGGAAACCCTGTTCGTCATCGTCGGCGACCACGGTTTTGGCAACGAGCGTCAGATCACCGAAATGGACCTGGGCCGCTTCAACGTGCCGATGCTGATGATCGCACCGGGCATCCAGGAGAAATTCGGTACCCGCGACCACACTGTGGGCACCCAGATCGACATCGTGCCGACCATCATGGGTCGCCTCGGCGGCGAAGTGCGCCATCAGTGCTGGGGCCGCGATCTGCTGAACCTGCCGCAGGGTGACACCGGTTTCGGTGTGATCAAGCCGTCGGGCAGCGAGCAGACCACCGCCATTGTCACCGCCGACCAGATTCTGGTGCTGCCGAAAGAGAAGGAAATGGCACCGAAGATCTATCAGTACCAACTGGGCGCCAATCCTTCTGCCGAAATCATTCCGGACGCACCGCGCACCGCCGAGCTGAAGCTCAAGCTCGAAGCGTTCCTGCAGACGGCTACCAAGAGCCTGCTCGACAATACCGCCGGTGTGATTAACGGCAAGCCGGACTGATCATTCGGCGCAATAAAAAAGAGGCCCTTTTGAAGGGCCTCTTTTTTTGTCGGTCAAACAGTCATATCCGACCGAGTAACAACAGCACCAACAGTACTACCAGCACCACACCGATAATGCCCGAAGGGCCATAACCCCAACTTCTGGAGTGCGGGAAGACCGGCAGACCACCGATCAGCAACAGGATCAGGATGATGATTAGAATTGTGCCCATGTCTATTTCCTTGTTGATAGCGTCTGTGAAGTCTTGGTGTTCAAGGGCGGCTGGAAGTTGAACTAATTCCAGACGGCTTACAAATTCCGACTGGTGCGCATGAAAGAAAATTCAATGTTTTTTTAAGGTATTTGGCTCGCGTGCTTATTTCGTTTGTTGTCGCGGTTTGCCCTCGCCATTCAGCAATCTGATGGAGCGTGGGTCGCTGATGATCCTTCGCTACACTCCGCGCATCTTCCCCGGAACAACAAGGCTGTCTGCTATGCAAAATCGCATGATGATCACTGGCGCGGGCTCAGGCCTGGGTCGCGAAATCGCGCTGCGCTGGGCGCGTGAAGGCTGGCAACTGGCCTTGTCCGACGTCAGCGAGCCCGGTTTGCAAGAGACCCTGAAACTCGTTCGCGAGGCTGGCGGCGATGGCTTCATCCAGCGCTGCGACGTGCGTGATTACAGCCAGCTCACCGCATTCGCCCAGGCCTGCGAAGTGAAACTTGGCGGCATCGACATCATCGTCAACAACGCCGGGGTGGCCTCGGGCGGTTTCTTCAGCGAGCTGTCGCTGGAGGACTGGGACTGGCAGATCGCGATCAACCTGATGGGCGTGGTCAAGGGCTGCAAGGCGTTCCTGCCGTTGCTGGAGCAGAGCAAGGGCAAGATCATCAACATTGCCTCGATGGCCGCGCTCATGCAGGGCCCGGCGATGAGCAACTACAACGTGGCCAAGGCTGGCGTGGTGGCGCTGTCGGAAAGTCTGTTGATCGAACTGGCTCAACAGGAAGTCGGGGTTCATGTGGTCTGCCCGTCGTTCTTCCAGACCAACCTGCTGGATTCTTTCCGTGGCCCGACGCCGGCGATGAAAGCCCAGGTCGGCAAGTTGCTGGAAAGTTCGCCGATTACCGCCAGCGATATTGCCGACTACATCTACAAACAAGTCGCGGCCGGTGAGTTCATGATCCTGCCCCACGAACAAGGACGCATGGCCTGGGCGCTCAAGCAGAAGAACCCGCAATTGCTTTACAACGAAATGACCGCGATGGCTGAAAAGATGCGCGCCAAGGCCAGACAGAACAACGGCTGAACTTGCCCCGCGTTCGCCGCATCGTTAGGGTGGCCGCAACAGTCACCCCGACGAGATGTTTTGCATGCTCAACTACCTGTGGTTTTTCCTCGCCGCGCTGTTCGAAATCGCCGGTTGTTTCGCGTTCTGGATGTGGTTGCGCCAGGGCAAGAGCGCCCTGTGGGTGATCCCGGCGCTGATCAGCCTCACCCTGTTCGCGCTGCTGTTGACGCGCGTCGAAGCGACCTACGCCGGTCGCGCCTATGCCGCATACGGTGGCATCTACATCATTGCTTCGATTGGCTGGCTGGCGGTGGTCGAACGCATCCGCCCGCTGGGTTCGGACTGGATCGGAGTGGCGTTGTGTGTCATCGGGGCGAGTGTGATTCTGTTCGGGCCGAGGTTTTCCGCGAGCTGAATCTCGCAGGCCTGAAGGAAACGTCTGAAGGCTTGCGCGCCTTGGCGCGTAGGGAATGACTGAATTGCCCGGCGTGCATTGTAGGGCGGTCGAAACCCGCGCATCTTCAAGGCTCGCAAACCTTGAAGGACACCTCCCATGCTTGTACTCAGCCGTGTTGTCGGTGAACTGATTTCCATCGGCGACAACATCACTCTGCGCGTTCTGGCGGTCAACGGCTCCAGTGTGCGGTTCGGCGTCGAAGCGCCGGAGCAGGTCGGCGTGCATCGCGCCGAGGTCTACGAACGGATCCAGCGCAAACAGGCCAGCGGCAAGGGCCGCTGACCGTTTTCAGTCGAACAGGTGCTTGGGCACGTCGTGCTTGAGCATCAATTGGCATTGCTCGCTTTCCGGATCGAAGACAATCAGCGCCTGACCTTTGGTCAGTGCCTGGCGAACCCGCAGCACGCGGGTTTCCAGCGGCGTGTCGTCACCGTTGTCGGTACCGTCACGGGTGACGAAATCTTCGATCAGGCGGGTGAGGGTGTCGACTTCTAGCGCGTCGTAGGGAATCAGCATGGGCACCTCGGCTAAATCAATGTCGGGATGCTACGGCGAATGACCGCCGAGGGCCAGACTCAACTCTCCGAGCGTTGCCCCACCAGGCTGTCTACCGACGGCACACGGGTGTCGCTCTCCATCTGCGTTTCGTGTTCGATCTGATGACTGAATCGGTCCAGTGAAGCATTGGCCGGTTGTGCATCGCTGGCGAACACCGGCGGGCTCAGAATGTAGGCCCCGAGCAAGCGACTGAGTGCCGCGAGGCTGTCGATGTGCGTACGTTCGTAGCCGTGGGTCGCGTCGCAGCCGAAGGCGAGCAGCGCGGTGCGGATGTCGTGACCGGCGGTGACGGCCGAATGGGCGTCGCTGAAGTAATAGCGGAACAGGTCGCGGCGCACCGGCAACTCGTGTTCACCCGCCAGTCGCAACAGGTGCCGCGACAGGTGATAGTCGTACGGGCCGCCGGAATCCTGCATGGCCACGCTCACGGCATGTTCGCTGGAGTGCTGGCCCGGTGCGACCGGGGCGATGTCGATGCCGACGAATTCGCTGACGTCCCACGGCAACGCTGCCGCCGCGCCGCTGCCGGTTTCCTCGGTGATGGTGAACAGCGGATGACAGTCGATCATCAACTCCTGGCCGCTGTCGACGATGGCTTTCAGCGCGGCCAGCAGCGCGGCGACACCGGCCTTGTCGTCCAGATGGCGGGCACTGATGTGGCCGCTTTCGGTGAACTCGGGCAAAGGATCGAAGGCCACCACATCGCCAACACTGATGCCCAGCGAATCGCAATCGGCGCGGGTCGCGCAGTAGGCGTCCAGACGCAGCTCGACGTGATCCCAACTGATCGGCATCTCGTCCACGGCAGTGTTGAAGGCATGACCGGAAGCCATCAATGGCAACACGCTGCCGCGAATCACGCCGTTGTCGGTGAACAGGCTGACGCGACTGCCCTCGGCAAACCGGCTCGACCAGCAACCCACCGGGGCCAGGGTCAGACGCCCATTGTCTTTCACCGCGCGCACGGCGGCGCCGATGGTGTCGAGGTGCGCCGACACTGCGCGGTCGGGGCTGTTTTTCTTGCCTTTGAGGGTGGCGCGGATCGTGCCGCGACGGGTCATTTCGAAGGGAATGCCAAGTTCTTCTAGACGCTCGGCGACGTAGCGCACGATGGTGTCGGTGAACCCGGTGGGGCTGGGAATGGCGAGCATTTCCAGCAGGACTTTCTGCAGGTAGTTCAGATCCGGTTCGGGAATTTGGGTGGTCATGGAAACTCCTGTTGCGGGGCGTCATTCGCGCGTTGAACGCGGGAATGACGCCGAAGAGAAATCAAACGGCCGGCTGACTGTGCGGAAACAACAGATCGACAAACCGCTCGGCCGTCGGTTGCGGCTCATGGTTGGCAAGACCCGCCCGCTCGTTGGCTTCGATGAACACGTACGCCGGTTGATCCGCCGCTGGCACCATCAGGTCGAGGCCGACCATCGGGATCTCCAGTGCCCTGGCCGCGCGCACGGCAGCGTCGGCCAGAGTCGGGTGCAGAATCGCCGTGACGTCTTCCAGCGTGCCGCCGGTGTGCAGGTTCGCCGTGCGTCGCACGAACAGATGCTCACCGGCCGGCAGGATGCTGTTGTAGTCATAACCGGCCGCGTGCAGGGTGCGCTGGGTTTCGTGATCCAGCGGGATTTTGCTTTCGCCGCTGGTCGCCGCTTGCCGTCGCCGGCTCTGGGCTTCGATCAGCGCGCCGATGGAATGATGACCGTCGCCGACCACTTCTGCCGGCCGCCGGATTGCCGCTGCAACCACCTCGAAACCGATCACCAGAATCCGCAGGTCCAGGCCTTCGTGGAAGCTTTCGAGCAGTACGCGAGTGTCGAACTGCCTGGCGGCTTCGATGGCCTGCTGCACGTCCTCGATGGTCTGCAGATCCACCGCCACGCCCTGGCCCTGTTCGCCATCCAGCGGTTTGACGACTACTCGCTGGTATTCGTCGAGAAACGCCAGATTGTCGTCCGCGTTCCCCGCCAATTGCTGCGACGGCACATTCAGTCCGGCAGATTTCAACACCTTGTGGGTCAGGCTCTTGTCCTGACACAGGTTCATGCTGATGGCGCTGGTCAGGTCGCTCAGGGATTCGCGGCAACGCACCCGGCGCCCGCCGTGGCTGAGGGTGAACAGCCCGGCGTCGGCGTCGTCCACCTGCACATCGATGCCGCGCCGATGGGCTTCCTCGACGATGATCCGCGCATAAGGGTTGAACTGTGCCTCCGGCCCCGGCCCGAGGAACAGCGGCTGATTGATGCCGTTCTTGCGCTTGATGGCGAAGGTCGGCAGGTTGCGAAAACCGAGCTTGGCGTAGAGATTTTTCGCCAGACGGTTGTCATGCAGCACCGACAGATCGAGGTAGCTCAGGCCGCGGCTCATGAAATGCTCGATCAGATGCCGTACCAGCACTTCGCCGACACCGGGACGCGAGCACTGTGGATCGACTGCCAGGCACCAGAGACTGCTGCCGCTTTCCGGGTCGTTGTAAGCCTTCTGGTGATTGAGGCCCATGACGCTGCCGATTACCGCGCCGCTGTCGTCGTCTTCCGCCAGCCAATACACCGGGCCGCCCTGATGGTGCGGGGTGAGCAGGGTGGGATCGATCGGCAACATGCCGCGTGCCTGATACAGCTGATTGATCGCCTGCCAGTCCGCGTCACTTTGCGCACGACGAATGCGAAAGCCACGAAATACCCGGGTTGCCTGACGATAATCGCTGAACCACAACCGCAGGGTGTCGGACGGGTCGAGAAACAGTTGGGTCGGTTCCAGGCCGAGAATCTGCTGCGGCGCGGCGACGTACAACGCGATGTCGCGCTCGCCGGTCTGCTCGTTCAGCAGTTCCCGGGCAAGGCTCGCCGGATCGGGAAAGGTGTGGCCGATCAGCAATCGGCCCCAGCCGCAGTGCACTGCAATCGGTTCGGCGGCCGGCTCGCTGCCGTCCTCGGCCAGTCGCGCCTGCAAGCGCTCGTAGGACGGCGTCTGACCGCGCAGCAGCCGTTGGCTGTAAGCCGTGGCGTGAGGTTTCATCGATCAGATTCCTTGTTCGCTGAGCCACAGGTTCAGGGCCGCCAGTTGCCATAGCTTGGAGCCGCGCAGCGGGGTCAACTGACCTTGTGGGTCGGTCAGCAATTTGTCGACCATGGCCGGGTTGAACAGGCCGCGATCCTGACTTGGATCGAGCAGCAGTTCGCGTACCCAGTTCAGGGTATCGCCCTGCAAATGCTTGAGACCCGGCACCGGGAAGTAACCCTTCTTGCGGTCGATCACTTCGCTCGGAATCACCCGTCGCGCGGCTTCTTTCAACACCTGCTTGCCGCCGTCCGGCAGTTTGAATTTGCCGGGAATACGGGCCGACAACTCCACCAGGCGATAGTCGAGAAACGGCGTGCGCGCCTCCAGGCCCCAGGCCATGGTCATGTTGTCGACGCGTTTGACCGGGTCGTCCACCAGCATCACGGTGCTGTCCAGGCGCAGAGCCTTGTCGACTGCTGCATTGGCGCCGGGCTGTGCGAAATGTTCCTTCACGAAGTCGCCGGCGGCGTCATTGGCGGTCAGCCATTTCGGCTGCACCGTGGCGGCGTAATCGTCGTAGCTGCGGTCGAAAAACGCCTCACGATAGGCCGCATACGGATCGGCCGCGCCGTCGACTTGCGGATACCAGTGATAACCGGCGAACAGTTCGTCGGCGCCCTGGCCGCTCTGTACCACTTTGCAGTGCTTGGCCACTTCGCGGGACAGCAGATAGAAGGCGATGCAATCGTGGCTGACCATCGGCTCGCTCATGGCGCGGAACGCGGCGGGCAGTTGCTCGATGATCTCTTTTTCATCGATGCGCAATTGATGGTGCCGGGTGCCGTAGTGCCTGGCGATGAGATCGGAATACTGGAATTCGTCACCGCGCTCGCCGCCGGCATCCTGGAAACCGATGGAAAAGGTCGACAGGTTTTCCACGCCGACTTCACGAAGCAAGCCGACGAGCATGCTGGAATCGACGCCGCCGGAAAGCAGCACACCCACATCCACTGCCGCTCGTTGGCGGATCGCCACGGCTTCGCGGGTGCTGTCGAGCACGCGGTCGCGCCAGTCTTCGAGTGTCAGATTTTTCTCGTCGTCGCGTGGGCCGTAGGGCAGGGTCCACCAGGTTTTCTGCTCGGTGGTGCCATCCGCTTCGATGCGCATCCAGCTCGCTGGCGGCAGCTTTTCGATGCCGGCCAGCAAGGTGCGCGGCGCGGGCACCACGGCGTGGAAATTCAGGTAATGATTGAGCGCCACCGGATCGAGGATCGGGTTGATGTCGCCGCACTTGAGCAGTGCCGGCAGGGCTGACGCAAAACGCAGGCGCTGGCCGGTGCGCGACAGGTACAGCGGCTTCACACCGAGACGGTCGCGGGCGATGAACAAGCGCTGGGCGTCACGCTCCCAGATGGCGAAGGCGAACATGCCGTTGAGTTTCGGCAGCAGCGCTTCGCCCCAGGCGTGATACCCCTTGAGCAGCACTTCGGTGTCGCCGCCGGAATAGAACGCGTAACCGAGCGCTTCGAGTTCGGCGCGCAGTTCCGGGAAGTTGTAGATCGCGCCGTTGAAGGCCAGGGACAGGCCCAGTTGACTGTCGATCATCGGCTGCGCCGAGCCGTCCGACAGGTCCATGATTTTCAGGCGTCGATGGCCCAGGGCAATCGGTCCCTGGGCATGGAAGCCCCACGCATCGGGGCCGCGAGGGGCCAGGTGATGGGTGATTCGCTCGATGGCTGCAAGGTCTGCAGGTTGTTGATCAAAACGTAACTCGCCAGCTAATCCGCACATAAGGTCCTTACCGGTTTTTCCGTTGGGGAGGGTGTTGCTGAACCGCGCCGAAATGGCCGGTACCCAGAAACTGACCCGGCACGCATGTGGGAGTTTTAGAACGATCGGTTATAAGCGTGTCGACCTGACCGATCGCATTGTGCCCGCTGACTGATCGAGCCCGGGTTCATTTGCCACGAATCAGACGGCGCAGGGCAAACCGGTTGGGATGACAGGCTTCGGCCACGCTGCGCGGCAGCGGCAGCGGTTCGTTATCGAGCCACGCGGCCAGCAACTCGCCAGACAGTGGTGCGGTGATCAATCCGCGTGAACCATGACCGCTGTTGACGTACAGACCGTCCAGCCATGGGCAGGGAACGTCCGGCACTTGCCGGGCATCCTTGCTCAAGGCGCGATACGCGTCGGTGAAGGCTTCGTGATCGGCGAGCGGGCCGACAATCGGCAGGTAGTCGGGACTGGTGCAACGGAAGGCGGCGCGACCCTCGAGGCGGTCGGCGTCGGGTTCGCTGATGTGCAGGCGTGCGACCAGATCCGTGGAGATTTCTTCGAGCATCGCCAGATTGCCCAGGTGTTCAGCGGTGGTCGGGGTCAGGTCGTCGTTGTTGAAATCGAAACTGGCGCCGAGGGTGTGCTCGCCCAAGCGTGCCGGTGCGACATAACCCTCGGCGCACACCACGGTGGCCAGTGCCTGACTTTGTGTGGTCTGCGCCAGTCGGGTGATTTGTCCGCGAATGCGTTTGAGGGGCAGGTCGGCACTCTGGGGGAAACGCTTGATCTCGGCGGCACCCGCCAACACCACGACGGGTGCTGTTGCGATCAATCGATCACCGTCGAAGGCCTGCCACTGGCCGTCGAACTTGCGCAGTTCCACGGCTTCCTGATGGGTGAGCAGCGTGACGCCCGGTTGTGCGGATTGCGCCTGACACAATGCCGGCGGATGCACCCAGCCGCCCTCGGGATAGTACAAACCGCCATGGGCCAGACTGATCCCGGCACGGGCCTGCGCTTCGGGTTGATCAAGCCATTGCAGAAGGTCTTCCGCAAACGTGGCCGCCAATTGCGCCTGACGTTCGCGTTCCTTTTCATTGAACGCCAATTGCAGCACGCCGCAGTCGTCCCAGTCGGTACCCCGTTGCAGGGTTTCCAGCAGGCGCCGGGTGTAGCCGAAACCGCTGACGATCAACTGCGACAGTGCGGTGCCGTGGGCGGACAGTTTCAGGTACAGCACGCCTTGAGGATTGCCCGAGGCTTCCCGGGCCACGGCGTCATGTCGCTCCAGCAGACTGACCTGCCAGCCCCGCGCCGCGAGGCTGGCCGCCGTGGCGCAACCGGCCAGACCGGCGCCGATCACCAGAGCGCGACGCTCACTGCTCAACTGAATCGGGCGGGCAAACCATGGTTTGGTCGCGGCGGGTAAAGGCACATTCTCGGGCCAGCCAAGAAACTCGCCGCGCAGGATTTCCCACTTGTGGCCGATGCCCGGCGTGCGCTTCATTTTGAAGCCGGCAGCGTTGAGCAGGCGCCGCACCCAGCCGGTACTGGTGAAGGTGCTGATGGTCGAGTCGGGCGCCGCCAGTCGCGCCAGTTCGGCGAACAGTTCGGCGGTCCACATCTCCGGGTTTTTCGCCGGGGCGAAACCGTCGAGAAACCAGGCGTCGATCTGGCCGTCCAGTTGCGGCAACTGTTCCAGCGCATCGCCGATCAGCAGCGTCAGGGTCACGCGACCGTTATCCAGAACAATACGCTGGAAGCCTTGATGGATTGCCACGTAATGCTTGAGCAGTTGATCGGACAGCGGCTTGAGATCCGGCCACAACGCCAACGCCCGCTGCAGGTCGGCAGGGCTCAGCGGGTACTTTTCCACGCTGACGAAATGCAGCCGCGCACCGACCACCGCATGCTGTTCGAACAACTGCCAGGCGCAGAGAAAATTCAGCCCGGTGCCGAAGCCGGTTTCACCGATCACCAGTCGCCCACCCGCCGGCAGCGCGGCAAAACGCTCGGCCAGACGGTTTTGTTCGAGGAACACGTAGCGGGTTTCATCCAGCCCCGACTGGTCGGAAAAATACACATCGTCGAACACTCGCGAACGCGGGCGTCCCTGGTCATCCCAGTCGATTTGGGCGTGGGGCATTACAGGTTTCATGGCAGGCTCGGCAACGACAAGGCGGCCATTCTAGCCGATCACGCAGGCGGCGCTTGATCCATGGCAAGCCTGGCTGACGATCACTCGAGGACAATCCGCCGCCGACGGGAATTTCTGTGCCGCGCCAGAGCCCAATCCGCTAGTCTTGCTGAATCCTGGAAGGAGCCGTCCCTATGTTCGAATCCGCTGAAATCGGTCACGCCATCGACAAAGACACCTACGAAGCCGCCGTGCCCGCTCTGCGTGAAGCGTTGCTGGAAGCCCAATTCGAGTTGCAGCAGCAGAAGCGTTTTCCGGTGATCATTTTGATCAACGGCATCGAAGGCGCCGGCAAGGGCGAGACGGTGAAATTGCTCAACGAGTGGATGGATCCGCGTCTGATCGAAGTGCGCACTTTCGACCAGCAGACCGATGAAGAGCTGGCGCGGCCACCGGCCTGGCGTTACTGGCGGATGCTGCCGGCCAAGGGGCGGATGGGGGTTTTCTTTGGCAACTGGTACAGCCAGATGCTGCAGGGCAGGGTCCACGGCTTGTTCAAGGATCCGCGACTGGATCAGGCCATCGCCGGGGCCGAACGCCTGGAAAAGATGCTGTGCGACGAAGGTGCGCTGATCTTCAAGTTCTGGTTCCACCTGTCCAAGAAGCAAATGAAGGCGCGGCTCAAGGCGTTGGCCGACGACCCTCTGCACAGCTGGCGGATCAGCCCGCTGGACTGGCAGCAATCGCAGACCTACGACAAGTTCGTCAAATACGGCGAACGTGTGTTGCGCCGAACCAGCCGCGACTATGCGCCGTGGCATGTCATCGAAGGGGTGGACGCAAACTACCGCAGCCTGACCGTTGGCAAGATTTTGCTTGAAGGCCTGCAAAACGCGTTGAAGCGCCCCGACGTGCATTCGAGTGCGGTCAGTGCCCAACCGCTGGGCACGTCGGTGGATCAGTTGAATCTGCTCGACAGCCTCAACCTGGATCAGCGTCTGGAAAAGAAAGATTACGAAGAACAATTGATCACCGAACAGGCGAGGCTGTCCGGCCTGATGCGCGACAAACGCATGCGCCGCCATGCACTGGTGGCGGTTTTCGAAGGCAACGATGCGGCGGGCAAGGGCGGGGCGATCCGTCGGGTGGCGGCGGCGCTCGATCCGCGTCAGTACAACATCGTGCCGATTGCCGCGCCGACCGAAGAGGAGCGGGCGCAGCCTTACCTGTGGCGTTTCTGGCGACACATCCCGGCCCGGGGCAAGTTCACCGTGTTCGACCGCTCGTGGTACGGCCGGGTGCTGGTAGAGCGGATCGAAGGTTTTTGCAGCACCGCCGACTGGATGCGTGCCTACGGCGAAATCAACGACTTCGAAGAGCAGCTCGCCGATGCCGGGGTGATCGTGGTCAAGTTCTGGCTGGCCATCGACAAGGACACGCAGATTGAACGCTTCCAGGCGCGTGAAGAAATCCCCTTCAAGCGCTTCAAGATCACCGAAGACGACTGGCGCAACCGCGACAAGTGGGACGCCTATCGTGCCGCGGTGGGCGACATGGTCGACCGCACCAGCACCGAAATTTCCCCCTGGACCCTGGTTGAGGCCAACGACAAGCGCTGGGCTCGGGTCAAGGTCTTGCGCACGATCAACCGTGCGCTGGAAGAAGCTTTCGAGAAGTCCGACAAACGAGCCAGGAAACACAAGGACTGAGCCGATGGGCCCGCATACGCGAGGTGAATGATTGTCGCGGTCGGCGATTGAGTGGACATATGCTCGGTCCACTCTCAACTGACTGCAACAATGAGGTATGCCATGCGTGAAGTGGTGATCGTCGACAGCGTACGGACCGGCCTGGCCAAGTCCTTTCGCGGCAAGTTCAACCAGACCCGTCCCGATGACATGGCGGCCCATTGCGTCAATGCGTTGCTCTCGCGCAACGACATCGACCCGGCCAGCGTCGAGGATTGCATCGTCGGCGCCGGCTCCAACGAAGGCGCCCAGGGCTACAACATCGGTCGTAACGTGGCGGTGCTCTCGCAATTGGGCACTGGCACGGCGGGCATGACCCTCAACCGTTTCTGTTCGTCGGGCTTGCAGGCGATTGCGATTGCCGCCAACCAGATTGCATCGGGTTGCAGCGACATCATCGTCGCCGGCGGCGTCGAGTCGATCAGCCTGACCCTGAAAAGCGTCAACACTGATCACCTGATCAACCCGTTGCTCAAGCAGCAGACGCCAGGGATCTACTACACCATGGGCCAGACCGCCGAAGTGGTGGCGCGCCGTTATGGCGTGAGTCGCGAGGCGCAGGATCGTTACTCGCTGCAAAGTCAGATCCGTACTGCTCAGGCGCAGGCCGCCGGCCTGTTCAACGATGAAATCGTGCCGATGGCGGTGAAGTACCGCGTTGAAGACAAGAACAGCGGTGAAGTGCAGATCCTCGACGGCATCGTTGATCGCGATGACTGCAACCGTCCGGATACCACTTATGAAAGCCTCGCCGGATTGAAACCGGTATTCGCCGAGGACGGTTCGGTGACCGCCGGCAACTCGTCGCAGTTGTCCGATGGCGCCTCGATGACGCTGGTGATGAGCCTGGAAAAAGCCCTGCAACTGGGGCTCAAGCCGAAAGCGTTTTTCCGCGGGTTTACCGTGGCCGGGTGCGAGCCGGACGAAATGGGCATCGGCCCGGTGTTCTCGGTGCCGAAACTGCTCAAGGCCAAAGGCTTGCAGGTGGCGGACATCGATCTTTGGGAATTGAACGAAGCGTTCGCCTCGCAGTGCCTGTACGCCCGTGACCGACTGGAAATCGACAACGAGAAATACAACGTCAACGGCGGCTCGATTTCCATCGGTCACCCGTTCGGCATGACCGGGTCGCGGCAGGTCGGGCATCTGGTGCGCGAGTTGCAGCGACGCAATCTGCGCTATGGGATCGTGACCATGTGCGTGGGCGGCGGGATGGGCGCGACCGGATTGTTTGAGGCGGTGCGTTAAGTCCGGGAATCTGTTTTGCTCTCTCGATGGCTTTCGCGAGCAAGCTCGCTCCCACAGTTGACCCTATTCTTATTGAAGGAATGTGATCGAATGCGGGAGCGAGCTTGCTCGCGAATGGGGCGACCGGATCTACCTGCCGGAATCCAGCAACTGCATCCGCGCGATGTAGGCCTTTATCTGCTGCTCGGCTTTCTCGGGGCTGTCGAACGGCCCTTCGAGGGTGTTTTCCCGGGTGCTGAAATACAGCTCGCCATTGACCCGGCATATGCGGTCGCTGCGAAAGTGCATGGCGGGGGCGGTGTCCTGGGCGCGCATGCCTAACATGACGGCGTCTCCTTGGTGAGTGTTGTCCCGGGCTGGATCCAAGGAGCTTATGCCTGAACCACTTACCTTGCCCGGCCAGCCGATCAACGGCCCTTCGTCAATTTTCTGCTGCGACCTGCACAGTTTCATTTGCGGCTTGAGCGCAACTGTCCCTGTGTCGGGCGGATCTGTGCGCCTAGAATGAGCGCTCCTGTCTCTGGCGCTTGGGGTTCTCATGCACGTTTCATCGGGTCGTTGGGTGTACGGCATGTTCCTGGCGCTGTTGACGGCGTTTCTGTGGGGAATCCTGCCGATCAAGCTCAAGCAGGTGCTGATGGTGATGGATCCGGTCACGGTGACCTGGTTTCGTCTGCTGGTGTCCGGCGGCTGTCTGTTCATTTATCTGGCGGCGACCAAACGGCTGCCGAGTCGCAAGGTGCTCGGGCCGAAGGGCGGATGGCTGGTATTGATGGCCGTGCTCGGGCTGGTGGGCAACTACGTGCTGTACCTGATGGGCCTGAACCTGCTCAGCCCCGGCACTGCGCAACTGGTGGTGCAGATGGGGCCGATCATGTTGCTGATCGCCAGCCTGTTCGTGTTCAAGGAACGCTTCAGCATCGGCCAGGGCATTGGCCTGGCGGTACTGCTGATCGGTTTTGCGCTGTTCTTCAACCAGCGTCTGGCGGAATTGCTCACCTCTTTATCTGATTACACCGCCGGCGTGTTGCTGGTGCTGTTGGCCTCGACCGTCTGGACCTTTTACGCGCTGGGGCAGAAGCAATTGCTGACGGTGTGGAATTCGTTGCAGGTGATGATGGTGATCTACCTGTTCTGCGCCATGTTGCTGACGCCTTGGGTGCATCCGCTCGAAGCACTGTCGCTGAGCCCGTTGCAGGGCTGGCTGCTGCTGGCGTGCTGCATGAACACCCTGATCGCCTACGGCGCATTTGCCGAGGCACTGGCGCATTGGGAAGCCTCACGCGTCAGTGCGACGCTCGCGATCACGCCGCTGGTGACGTTCGGCGCAGTAGCGGTGGCGGCCGTGGTGTGGCCCGAGTATGTGCATGCCGAGCAAATCAATCTGCTGGGGTATGGTGGGGCGGTGCTGGTGGTGCTGGGGTCGGCGCTGGTGGCGCTCGGGCCTTCGCTGATTGCCGGGCTCAGGGCCCGGCGGATGAAGATGGCCGCCAGTTAAACCGCGTCAACCTCATTCGCGAGCAAGCTCGCTCCCACATTCAACCGCATTCCTGACAGTGGAATGCGGTCAACTGTGGGAGCGAGCTTGCTCGCGATGACGGACTTTCTGGCGCTACGGGATTCAGCCCTTGGCCCCGGCCTCGATCATGTTCTCCGGCCGTACCCAGGCGTCGAACTCCTCATCGGTCAGATAACCCAGTTCCAGCGCGGCTTCGCGCAGGGTCTTGCCCTCGCTGTAGGCCTTCTTGGCGATTTCCGCCGACTTGTCGTAGCCGATGTGCGGGTTCAGCGCCGTCACCAGCATCAGCCCGCGTTCCAGATGTTTCGCCATGATTTCGGCATCCGGTTCAAGCCCGGCGATGCAGTGCTGCTGGAAGTTGCTGCAACCGTCGGCCAGCAGGCGGATCGATTGCAGCATGTTGTGGATGATCACCGGTTTGAACACGTTCAGTTGCAGATGACCCTGGCTGGCGGCAAAACCGATTGCCACGTCGTTGCCCAGCACCTGACAGGCGAGCATCGACAACGCTTCGCACTGCGTCGGGTTGACCTTGCCGGGCATGATCGAACTGCCTGGTTCGTTGGCCGGCAATTTCACTTCAGCAAAACCTGCGCGTGGGCCCGAGCCCAGCAGACGCAAGTCGTTGGCGATTTTCATCAGCGCCACGGCGAGGGTTTTCAGGGCGCCGGACAGCGTAGTCAGCGGCTCATGGCCGGCGAGGGCTGCGAACTTGTTCGGCGCGGTGACGAATGGCAGGCCCGACAGTGCCGCCAGTTCCGCGGCAATCGCTTCGCCGAAACCGTGTGGCGAATTGAGTCCGGTGCCGACGGCCGTGCCGCCCTGCGCCAGTTCGCAGACTGCGGGCAACGCTGCGCGGATCGCTCGTTCGGCGTAATCCAGCTGCGCTATGAAGCCGGAGATTTCCTGGCCGAAAGTGATCGGCGTGGCGTCCATCATGTGGGTGCGACCGGTTTTCACCAGTTTCATATGCCGTGCCGACAGCTCGGCGAGGCCGCCCGACAACTCGGCGATGGCGGGCAGCAGTTGGGCCTGCACCGCTTGCGCAGTGGCGATGCTCATGGCGGTGGGAAAGCAGTCGTTGGAACTCTGCGAGCGGTTGACGTGATCGTTGGGGTGCACTGGCGTCTTGCCGCCGCGCGGGTTACCGGCCAGTTCGTTGGCACGGCCGGCGATCACTTCGTTGACGTTCATGTTGCTTTGCGTGCCGCTGCCGGTCTGCCAGACCACCAGCGGGAACTGGTCGTCATGCTGGCCGTCGAGCACTTCGTCGGCGGCCTGTTCGATCAGGCGGGCGATGTCGGCTGGCAGGTCGCCGTTGCGGTCGTTGACCCGGGCGGCGGCTTTCTTGATCAGGGCCAGGGCGTGCAGTACCGGCAAGGGCATGCGTTCCTGGCCAATGGCGAAGTTGATCAGCGAGCGTTGCGTCTGAGCGCCCCAGTAAGCGTCGTCCGGGACTTCGATCGGGCCCAGGCTGTCGGTTTCGTTACGGCTCATCGTGCACACTCCTGTTGGTCTGTTTGCGCAGTTTAGGCCGGTGTCGGCCCGGGTGGTTCCCTCCGGCCGATTGTTGACTGGCAAATCCCCGCCAATCAAGCGCGGCAAGGGCCGGGGGTTGAGCCGCAGCGTTATTCAGGCGCAGAATGGTCGCCCTTGGGGTTTGACCTCGCCTAGCTGAAAAGGAAACTCGATGATTCGTCTTCGTGCCATCTGCACCGCGGTTGCCCTGGTTTGCGCCAGCGGCCAGGTGTTTGCCGATACCGCCAGCCACAACGCCAGTGCCGAAACTTTCCTGACCCTGGCGCACGCTGACAAGCTGGGCACTCCGGTGTACATGCAGGTTCAGCAGATGTTTGCCCAGCGTTTTGAACAGACCAAGGCGCCGGAATCCAAGAAAGCCGTACTGGATACCTACCAGGCCAAGGCCAACGCCGCCCTGGACCAGGCCATCGGCTGGAACAAGCTGAAGCCGGACATGGTCAAGCTCTACACCAGCAACTTCAGCGAACAGGAGTTGAAAGATCTGGTCGCGTTCTACCAGTCGCCACTGGGCAAGAAAGTCCTGGAAAAAATGCCGCAGCTGACTCAGCAATCGGCCCAGATGACCCAGGCCAAACTGGAAAGCGCGGTACCGGTGGTCAACAAGCTGCTGGACGACATGACCAACGAGCTGGCACCGAAAGGCGCGGCTCCGGCCAAGAAGAAGTAAGCGGAGTTCGTGATGACCATGCAACAACGCATCGAATCGACGCTGGCGCTGCTTCAGCCTGAGCATCTGCAAGTGCTGGACGAAAGCCACATGCACAGTCGCGGGTTGCAGACCCACTTCAAGGCAGTGGTGGTCAGTGCGCAGTTCGAAGGCCTGAACCGGGTCAAGCGCCACCAGAAAGTCTACGGCACGCTCGGCGAGCTGATGGGCGAGTTCCATGCGTTGGCGCTGCACACCTACACCCCGCAGGAATGGGCAGAGGTAGGTGCCGCTCCGGCGTCGCCGACCTGTGCCGGCGGCAGCAAGCATTGAGCCTTGCAGCAATGAACTGAGGTTTTTTGCTAGAATCCGCAACGCGCCGCTGACCCGGCGCGTTTTTTTTCGCATCCGGTTCACCCTTTACGAGGGTAGCCACCTGGAGAAATACCCATGACACAACCGATTGTCGTGGCGGCACTGTACAAGTTCGTCACCCTCGAAGATTACGTCAGCCTGCGCGAGCCCCTGTTGCAAGCGATGGTCGACAACGGCATCAAAGGCACTCTGCTGATCGCCGAAGAAGGCATCAACGGCACGGTTTCCGGCAGCCGTGAAGGCATCGACGGCCTGCTGGCCTGGCTGCGCAACGATCCGCGCATGGTCGATATCGATCACAAGGAATCGTACTGCGACGAGCAGCCGTTCTATCGCACCAAGGTCAAGCTCAAGAAAGAGATCGTGACCCTGGGCGTGGAAGGCGTCGACCCGAACAAGAAGGTCGGCACCTACGTTGAACCGCGGGACTGGAATGCGCTGATCAGCGATCCGGAAGTGTTGCTGATCGACACCCGCAACGATTACGAAGTCTCGATCGGCACCTTCGAAGGCGCCATCGATCCGAAAACCACCAGTTTTCGCGAATTCCCCGACTACATCAAAGAACACTTCGATCCGGCCGTGCACAAGAAGGTCGCGATGTTCTGCACCGGCGGCATTCGTTGTGAAAAAGCCTCCAGCTACATGCTCGGCGAAGGTTTCGAAGAGGTTTACCACCTCAAGGGCGGCATCCTGAAGTACCTCGAAGAAGTGCCGCAGGAAGAAACCAAATGGCAGGGCGACTGCTTTGTATTCGACAACCGCGTGACCGTGCGCCATGACCTGAGCGAAGGCGACTACGATCAGTGCCATGCCTGCCGCACCCCGGTGAGCGTTGAAGATCGCGCCTCCGAGCATTACGTGGCCGGCATCAGCTGCCCGCACTGCTGGGACACCCTGAGCGAGAAGACCCGCCGCAGCGCCATCGACCGCCAGAAGCAGATCGAACTGGCAAAAGCGCGCAACATGCCGCACCCGATCGGCTACAACTATAAGCAAGATAAGCAAGCATCCACCGAGGCTTAATCATGTCTGCACGCCTGCTCTATGTGATGGATCCGATGTGTTCGTGGTGCTGGGGATTTGCTCCGGTAGCCAAGGCATTGGTGGAGCAGGCGCAGGCAGCCGGGGTGGAACTGCACCTGGTGGTCGGCGGGTTGCGTACCGGCAGCGGTGCGGCGCTTGAGCCGACCACCCGGCGCTACATTCTCGAACACTGGCAGGCGGTTACCGAGGCCACTGGCCAGCCGTTCAAGTTGGAAGGCGCATTGCCGGACGGTTTTGTCTACGACACCGAACCTGCCTGCCGGGCCATCGTCACCGCGCGCAGCCTGGCGCCGGATTGCGCGTGGAAACTGGTCGGGTTGATCCAGCACGCGTTTTACGTCGAAGGTCGCGATGTCACCCAGGCCAGCGTTCTGGTGGAGCTGGCCGAGAAGGCCGGCGTCCCGCGCATCGAATTTGCTGCCCTGTTTGATCATGCCGATCAACACAAGGCGACCCAGGCCGATTTCAGCTGGGTGCAGGATCTGGGCATCGCCGGATTCCCGACCCTGCTCGCC
Source organism: Pseudomonas sp. 1 (assembly GCF_056626735.1). NCBI lineage: Bacteria > Pseudomonadati > Pseudomonadota > Gammaproteobacteria > Pseudomonadales > Pseudomonadaceae > Pseudomonas > Pseudomonas sp. 1. The sequence goes on from NZ_JBWXMQ010000002.1 coordinate 411,388, forward strand.
GAGCGCAATGGCCAACTGGCGTTGCTGACCAACGGTTACCAGCCGCTCAGTGAACTGTCGCCGTTGCTCGGTCGATGGCTGGAGCGCGCCGCCTGTGTCTGACCCGGCCGATGACACGCCAGCCGTCAAGCGTGTCGACCGGCTGAGCTGGGCTGAAGTCCGGCGATTGGCACTTCATCACAAAAAATCCCTGTGGATCGCCAACGGCGTGGCCGTACTGGCGACGCTGTGCAGCGTGCCGATTCCGCTGCTGTTGCCGTTGTTGGTGGACGAAGTCCTGCTCGGTCACGGCGATGCGGCGCTGAAAGTCATGAACCATGTGCTGCCTTCGATGTGGCAGCAGGCGGCAGGCTATATCGGCCTGATGTTGGTGGTGACGCTGACCCTGCGCTGCAGCGCCCTGTGTTTTGGCGTATTGCAGGCGCGGTTGTTTGCGCGGCTGGCCAAGGACATCGTTTATCGCATTCGCGTGCGGCTGATCGAGCGTCTGAAACGCATTTCCCTCGGTGAATACGAAAGCCTGGGCAGCGGCACGGTCACCACCCACCTGGTCACCGATCTCGACACCCTCGACAAGTTTGTCGGCGAAACCCTCAGCCGTTTCCTGGTGGCGATGCTGACCCTGGTCGGCACCGCCAGCATCCTGATGTGGATGCACTGGAAACTGGCATTGCTGATCCTGCTGTTCAACCCGCTGGTGATCTACGCCACGGTGCAGTTGGGCAAGCGGGTCAAGCACCTGAAGAAACTGGAGAATGACAGCACCTCGCGCTTCACTCAGGCGCTGAGCGAAACCCTTGATGCGATACAGGAAGTGCGCGCAGGCAACCGTCAGGGCTTTTTTCTCGGGCGCCTCGGCCTGCGAGCGCAAGAAGTACGCAACTACGCAGTCAATTCGCAATGGAAGACCGACGCCTCGAACCGGGCCAGTGGTCTGCTGTTTCAGTTCGGCATCGATATCTTCCGCGCGGCGGCCATGCTCACGGTGTTGTTCTCCGATCTGTCGATCGGCCAGATGCTCGCGGTGTTCAGCTATCTGTGGTTCATGATCGGCCCGGTCGAACAACTGCTGAACCTGCAATACGCCTACTACGCGGCAGGCGGTGCGCTGTCGCGGATCAACGAACTGCTGGCGCGCGCCGACGAGCCGCAATACCCCGGCGGTGTCGATCCGTTCAAGGGCCGCGATACCGTCGGGATTCAGGTGCAAGGGTTGAGCTTCGGTTACGGCGACGAACTGGTGCTGGACCAGTTGAATCTGTCCATCGCTCCTGGTGAAAAAGTGGCGATTGTCGGCGCCAGTGGTGGCGGCAAAAGTACCCTCGTGCAATTGCTGCTGGGGCTCTACACGCCACTGGCCGGGACGATCCGTTTCGGCGGATCGACCCAGCAGGAAATCGGCCTGGAAACGGTTCGGGAAAATGTCGCGGTGGTGCTGCAACATCCGGCGCTGTTCAACGACAGCGTGCGCGCCAACCTGACCATGGGCCGCACCCGTAGCGACGAAGCCTGCTGGCAGGCACTGGAAATCGCCCAGCTCGAACCCACCATCCGCGCCTTGCCGGACGGGCTGGACAGCATCGTCGGCCGCTCCGGCGTGCGTTTGTCCGGCGGTCAGCGGCAACGTCTGGCGATCGCGCGGATGATTCTCGCGGAACCCAAAGTGGTGATTCTCGACGAGGCGACGTCAGCCCTCGACGCCGCCACCGAATACAACCTGCACCAGGCCATGGCGCGGTTCCTCCATGGCCGCACCACGCTGATCATCGCCCACCGCTTGTCAGCGGTGAAGCAGGCGGACCGGGTGCTGGTGTTCGACGGCGGGCAAGTGGCCGAGGATGGCGACCATCAGCAACTGATTGCCGATGGCGGGTTGTACGCCAAGCTTTATGGGCATTTGCAGCGGTTGTAGATCAGCTGCGCAGCACCTTCAATCCATCTGTCGTGGCGTCGTGACCAGCTGTTGCTCGGCGGCAGGCTTGTGGCCACGTCCACCGAGGCGATACTTTTTGCGCAACAAGCCCACCAGTTTGACCTCGCTGTCCAGTGAGGTCGGCACGTCATTGCTGGCGGTCACGACGTGGGCGTGCGCGATGTTTCTCGCGTTATGCAATTGATGGTTTTCCCGTGCGGCGGGTGAGGGAACCAGGTCTTTGATGTCGGGGCCCGAATCAAGTCCCTTTGCCTGTCTGACACGAAACTCCTGAGTGTCTGGTGTGTCGGTTGTAGCAAGAGAGATCGATGTGATGCAGCACTCCGCGAGAACGATTTCCCGCCCTGAGAGGGAACAACTGGAGTGCCAGTGAAACGCCGCCAGCCAATTGTGTGGCGTTACATATGTATAAGGCTGCGTTTGTACTGAATCAGGGCCGATCCGCCGCTTGCCGGAACCCCGAACGCCTCCTAGTCTTTGGGAGTTGGTCTGATAGAGACGGACGATCAGGCAGTGACCACGCAAGGAATCCAATGAAACAAAAGCGGACTCTCGGAACGCCTCGGTTGCTGGGCATCGTCTGGCCATTCATTGCCGTCGTGTTGTTTCAAGCCTTGCTGGGGGGCGTGAGTCTTTACGTCCTGTCGGCCGTTCGAGGTTATGTGGCGGGCGAAAGCCTCTGGTCCAAGGGCCAGAAAGACGCCATCTATTACCTCAATCTGTATGCCGACAGCCGAGACGAGGCGATTTACCTCAAATACCAGACCGCGATTGCCGTGCCTCAGGGTGGCCATCAGTTGCGTCTGGCGCTGGACAAGCAACCGCCCGACCTGCAAGCGGCGCGCGAAGGCATCCTCAAGGGCGGCAATCATCCGGACGACGTGTCCAGTCTGATCTGGCTGTACCTGAATTTCCGTCACTTCAGTTACCTGGAAACCGCCATCGACCGCTGGACGCTGGGCGATGCCTATCTGGTGGAGCTCGACGGCGTGGCGCAGGAGATGCATCAGCGCATCACTGCCAATGCCGCCACCGAGGCCGATATCCGGCGCTGGAAAGAGCGGATTTTTGCCATCAATGATGGCGTGACCCCGGCCGCCAAGGCGTTCAGCGATGCCTTGGGCGAAGGCTCGCGGATGATCCTGCGCCTGCTGCTGTTCACCAACCTTGCCACCGCGCTGGGCCTGATTGTGCTGGCACTGCTGCGCACCCGCAAATTGCTCAAGCAGCGGCACGCTTTCGCCGAAGCGCTGCAACTGGAAAAGGACCGCGCCCATGTCACCTTGCACTCGATCGGCGACGGGGTGATCACCACCGATGTGAGCGGGGCGATCGACTATATGAACCCGGCCGCCGAGGCGTTGACCCACTGGAAGGCCGAGCAGGCTGCCGGTCTCCCGCTGGCGGCGTTGTTCAACCTGCTGGATGACAACGCCCAGAGTGAGGGGTTGACGCTGATCGAGCACATTCTCAGCGGCCAGCTCACGGGCGGCAGCGAGCATTCGAAGCTGATCCAGCGGCTGGATGGCAGCACCGTGTCAGTGACCCTGGTCGGCGCGCCGATCCGCAACGCCGGCAAGGTCAGCGGTACCGTGCTGGTGCTACATGACATGACTCAGGAGCGGCAATACATCGCCAATCTGTCGTGGCAGGCCACTCACGATGCGCTGACCGGGCTGGCCAACCGTCGCGAGTTCGAATACCGCCTCGAACAGGCCCTGCACAACCTGACCCGGCAGCCGGGACGGCATGCGCTGATGTTCCTCGATCTCGATCAGTTCAAGCTGGTCAATGACACTTGCGGGCATGCGGCCGGCGACGAGTTGTTGCGGCATATCTGTGCGTTGCTGCAATCGGGCCTGCGCGAGGGCGACACTCTGGCGCGGCTGGGCGGGGACGAGTTCGGCATCCTGCTGGAGAACTGCGCGCCGGAGGCGGCCGAGAAAATCGCCGAGGGGCTGCGCCAGACCGTGCAGAACCTGCATTTCGTCTGGAAGGGCCGGCCGTTCCTGACCACTGTCAGCATCGGCCTGGTGCACGTCGCGCAAACCCCGACCACCCTCGAAGCCTCATTGCGGGCCGCCGACATGGCCTGCTACATGGCCAAGGAAAAGGGCCGCAACCGGGTGCAGGTCTATCACGCCGACGATTCGGAGCTGTCTCTGCGCTTCGGCGAGATGGCATGGGTACAACGCCTGCACATGGCCCTGGAGGAAAACCGTTTCTGTCTCTACGCCCAGGAAATCGCTCCGCTGAATTCGGTTGCCGGAGGCTCCCGCGGGCACATCGAAATTCTGCTGCGCCTGCATGACGAAGCGGGTCGGATGATTCTCCCGGACAGTTTCATACCGGCGGCTGAGCGTTACGGTTTGATGACCTCATTGGATCGCTGGGTTGTGCAGAATGTATTTAAGGTTATTGCTCAATGTATTAACGAAGAGTGCGAAGGGCCTCTGGCAATGTGTGCGATTAATCTTTCAGGCATTACTATCGGAGATGACGCTTTTTTGCACTTTCTACGCGAGCAGTTTGATAACTACGGCATACCGCCTGAAATGATTTGTTTTGAAATTACAGAAACCAGTGCCATTGCAAATCTCGGTAGTGCAATCAGATTTATTAATGAACTCAAGGGCTTGGGTTGTTATTTTTCGCTCGATGACTTTTGTGCCGGAATGTCTTCATTCGCTTATTTGAAACATTTGCCTGTAGACTTCCTGAAGATCGACGGGAGTTTCGTAAAGGATATGCTGGACGACCCGATTAACCGTGCAATGGTCGAAGTGATCAATCACATCGGGCATGTCATGGGTAAGCAGACAATTGCCGAGTTTGTTGAAACGGCGCAGATCGAGCAGGCGTTGCTTGAAATCGGCGTGGATTACGCTCAGGGTTATGTTGTGGAACGCCCGCAGTTGTTTACCTGTGACAGTTTGCAAAGTCGGCCCGCCAGACCGCAGCCACTGTTATTCAAGGCGCCTGGCAAATTCCGTTGAAGTCTCTTGCCGATCCTTACAATCACAAATCAAAAGGAGCCGAACAGTGATCGACACATTCAACCGAACCGGACCACTCATGGAAGCTGCAAGTTATCCCGCCTGGGCGCAACAGTTGATCCAGGATTGCAGCGAGAGCAAACGCCGGGTTGTCGAACATGAACTTTATCTGCGCATGCGTGATAACAAGCTCAGCGCCAAAACCATGCGCCAGTACCTGATCGGGGGCTGGCCCGTCGTTGAGCAATTCGCCTTGTACATGGCGCAGAACCTCACCAAAACCAAATTCGCCCGTCACCCGGGTGAAGACATGGCGCGGCGCTGGTTGATGCGCAACATCCGCGTCGAACTCAACCATGCCGATTACTGGCTGCACTGGAGCCGGGCCCATGGGGTGAGCCTGGAAGATTTGCAGGCGCAGCAAGTGCCACCGGAGCTGCATGCCCTGAGCCATTGGTGCTGGCACACCAGTTCGGCGGATTCACTGATCGTGGCCATTGCGGCCACCAACTACGCCATCGAAGGCGCGACCGGGGAGTGGTCGGCGCTGGTGTGTTCGACGGGTGTCTATGCCGCCGCCTTCCCTGAAGAGGATCGCAAGCGGGCGATGAAGTGGCTGAAGATGCACGCCCAGTACGACGATGCCCACCCTTGGGAAGCGCTGGAGATCATCTGCACCCTGGCCGGGACGAACCCTAGCAAGGCCTTGCAGGTGGAACTGCGACAGGCGATTTGCAAGAGCTACGACTACATGTACCTGTTTCTGGAGCGCTGCATGCAGCTTGAGCTGTCGGAGCGGGTGATGGTCGGACGTGAGCGTCGGGCGCTGGTCGAGAGCTGATTTCGGCGACATCAATAAAAAACGGGAGCCTCGGCTCCCGTTTTTGTCGGCTGCGAAAAATCAGCCCGCCATGGTCAGGCGATTGCGACCCTCGCGCTTGGCGACATATAGCGCGCTGTCGGCGCGGCGCAGCAGGCTGTCGGCGGATTCGCCCGGCAACAGGGTCGAGCAGCCGAGGCTCACGGTGAGTTCGATCAATTGATTATTGGCGTAGTAATCCTGGGCCTGCGCTGCCTGACGCAGGCGCTCGCCGACCATGGCGGCCGCATCGCGAGCGGTGTTGGACAGCAGGATCAGAAACTCTTCGCCGCCATAGCGAAACACCATGTCGACATTGCGCAACTGGCCCTTGATCGATGCGGCCACGGCTTTGAGTACGTCATCGCCGGCGCCGTGGCCGTGAAGGTCGTTGACCTGTTTGAAATGATCGATGTCCAGCATCAGCAACGACAGCGGTTGCAGGTGTCGGCGGGACATTTCGATTTCCCGTTGCAGCGTCTGCTCCATGGCAATGCGGTTGCCGGCACCGGTCAACGGATCACGCAAGGCGCTTTGCGTGGCGGCACGGTACAGCAGGGCATTGCGCATCGGATACAGCAGGGCCGACAGCAGCGACTCGAGATTGCCCAGTTCCTGTTCGCTGAAGCGCTGGTTGCGGCGGAATACCAGTTCACCCATGTGCTCGCCTTCGTGACTGAGGCTGTAACTGGCCGAGTGGTGTCCGCGGGCGCCGAATTCCAGGCGCAGGTCGCTGCCGCTGTGCACATAAGTCAGAGCGTCCAGCGGCACGAGGCGCTGAACTTCGCGGAAAAAAAGACCGAGGATGCGTTGTGGCTCGAGGCTGGTTTGCAGTTGCAGGCTCATTTGCTGGCGCAATTGCGCCAGGCTGACAGGTCGCGCCAGCAGAGACGGATGCTGACCAAAGCCCAGGCGTTGCAATTTGGCACTGTCGAAGTCAATTGCAGTGGTCTGGGAGGGTGATTTCATATGGCGTGAGCCCCTAAGCAGTAAGTCTGTCTTACAGGCTGGGTGAGAGCGGCTATGGGCTGCGCGTCATACTGATCCATCAGTCCCGTAGGACATTTGTCACAAGTTTAGTCTGCGCGATGACGATTAGTCAGCTATCGAATCGGGCCTCGCCCGACTGCCTTCACTCGGCGTGCTTTGAGGAAATGTAGAGCGAAAGTCGTGCCATACGGTTCATATTTTTTGAAAACCGTTTTGAATCAACAGGTTGGGGCTTTGTAGGCGGTAAAGATGATGGATATTTGACTGAGTTTGCGCTGCTCAGAGCGGCAATTGCATGCCGCGACGGTATTCCGCCACGGCAACAAATGCGACGTATGGCATTACTGGGCGTTGAAGGCCTGGCCATTGATACCGGTGCTGTCGGGGCCCATCAGGTACAGATAGACCGGCATGATCTCTTCCGGTGTCGGGTTGTTCAGCGGGTTTTCACCCGGGTAAGCCTGGGCGCGCATGCTGGTGCGGGTGGCACCCGGGTTGATGCTGTTGGAGCGCACCGGGGCCACGTTTTCGACTTCGTCGGCCAGGGTTTGCATCAAGCCTTCGGTGGCGAACTTCGACACGCCATAGGCGCCCCAGTAAGCACGACCCTTGCGCCCGACACTGCTGGAGGTGAAGACCACCGACGCGTCCTGCGACAGTTTGAGCAGCGGCAACAGCGTGCTGGTCAGCATGAAAGTGGCGTTGACGTTGACCTGCATGACGCGCATGAAGTTTTCACCGGACAACTGCTCGATCGGCGTGCGCGGGCCGATGATCGAGGCGTTGTGCAGCAGGCCGTCGAGGTGGCCGAACTCGGTCTCGATCATCGCCGCCAGCTCGTCGTATTGATGGGGCAGGGCGGTTTCGAGGTTGAACGGGATTACGGCCGGCTGCGGATGCCCGGCCGCTTCGATCTCGTCGTAGACCTGGGTCAGGTTGGCTTCGGTCTTGCCCAGCAACAGCACGGTCGCGCCGTGGGCGGCGTAGGTCTTGGCGGCAGCCGCGCCGATGCCACGACCGGCACCGGTGACCAGAATGACCCGATCCTTGAGCAATTCGGGGCGAGCGGAGTAATCAAACATAAAAAACCTCATCAAGAGTCAGATCATTCCCACGTCGAGGCGTCGAACTGTCGGCGCGGGAATGCAGCCAATAACGCTCCGCGTCAGGCCTCAGCAGCTGCAAAGTGCGTTATCCAGCACCTTGCGCAGCTCCAGCGGATGATCCACCACCACGTCCGCGCCCCAGTGCCGAGGGTTGTCGTCCGGGTGAATGTAGCCATAGGTCACGGCAGCGGTCCTGGTGCCGGCGTCACGGCCGGATTCGATATCGCGCAGATCATCGCCGATAAACAGAACGGTCGACGGATCCAGATCAAGCATCTTGCAGGCGAGGATCAGCATCTCGGGATCCGGCTTGCTGTTCTTCACGTGATCCGGGCAGATCAGCAGTGCCGAGCGCTCGGCCAGCCCCAGTTGCTGCATGATCGGCTCGGCGAAGCGCAGCGGTTTGTTAGTGACCACGCCCCAGACCAGATTGGCTTTCTCGATGTCGGCCAGCAATTCGCCCATGCCCTCGAACAGCTTGCTGTGCACGGCGCAACCGACGAGGTAGCGCTCAAGGAACTCCAGGCGCAGTTCCTCGAAACCCGGCGACTCCGGATCCATCGAGAATGTCACCGCGACCATGGCCTTGGCACCGCCGGAAATTTCATCGCGGATGTGTTTGTCGTTCATCGGCGGCAAGCCACGATCCGCGCGCATCGCCTGGCAGATGGCGATGAAGTCCGGCGCGGTGTCGAGCAGAGTGCCGTCCATGTCGAAAAGGACTGCTCTGATGGCCATCGGCTTACTCCTCGCGCAGGGTCTGGATCATGTAGTTGACGTCAACGTCCGCCGACAGTTTGTAGTGCTTGGTCAGCGGGTTGTAGGTCAGACCGATGATGTCCTTGACGGTCAGGCCGGCCATGCGGCTCCAGGCGCCGAGCTCGGAAGGGCGGATGAATTTCTTGAAGTCGTGGGTGCCGCGCGGCAGCAGCTTCATGATGTATTCGGCGCCGACGATGGCGAACAGGTACGCCTTCGGGTTGCGGTTGATGGTGGAGAAGAACACCTGGCCGCCGGGCTTGACCATGCGGAAGCAGGCACGGATCACCGAGGATGGATCCGGTACGTGCTCGAGCATTTCCAGGCAGGTGACGACGTCGAACTGCTCGGGCATTTCTTCGGCCAGGGCTTCGGCGGTGATCTGCCGGTACTCAACGTTCACGCCGGACTCCAGCTGATGCAGTTGCGCGACCGCCAACGGCGCTTCGCCCATGTCGATGCCGGTCACGGTCGCGCCGCGCAGGGCCATGGCTTCGCTGAGGATGCCGCCGCCGCAACCGACGTCCAGAACCTTCTTGCCGGCCAGATTGACCCGTTCGTCAATCCAGTTGACCCGCAGCGGGTTGATGTCGTGCAGCGGTTTGAATTCGCTTTCGCGGTCCCACCAGCGATGGGCCAGGGCTTCGAATTTGGCGATTTCGGCGTGGTCGACGTTGCTCATGATTCAATCCTCTAAAACTTGAAAAAGGCTGTAGCCCCGGAGTTTTTCCCGGGGTGTTTACGATTCGGTGTGGCCACTGATGCGTCGGCCCCAGGCTCGGGCGGTTTCGCCGAGCTGTTGTTCGTCCAGGCGGGTCAGACGGCGGTCGTCGAGCAACTGCTTGCCGGCAACCCACAGGTGTTTCACGCAGTCGCGGCCGGTGGCGTAAATAAGCTGCGAGACCGGGTCATAGACCGGTTGCTGCGCCAGGCCGGACAGGTCGAAGGCGACGATGTCTGCCGCCTTGCCGAGTTCCAGCGAGCCGGTCTCTGCTTCGATCCCCAAGGCTCGCGCGCCGTTCAGCGTGGCCATGCGCAGCGCCCGATGGGCGTCCAGCGCAGTGGCCGAGCCGGCGACAGCTTTGGCCAGCAATGCAGCGGTGCGGGTTTCGCCCAGCAGGTCCAGATCGTTGTTGCTCGCGGCGCCATCGGTGCCGACGGCCACGTTGACCCCGGCCTGCCACAGGCGCTCGACCGGGCAGAAACCGCTGGCCAGTTTCAGGTTCGACTCCGGGCAATGGATCACGCTGGTGTTGCTTTCTACCAGCAACGCCAGGTCGTCATCGCTGATCTGGGTCATGTGCACGGCCTGGAAGCGCGGGCCGAGCAGGCCGAGGCGACCGAGCCGGGCCAGCGGGCGTTCGCCGCGCTGTTCGACTGCTTGCTGTACTTCGAAAGCGGTTTCGTGGACGTGCATGTGGATCGAGGCGTCCAGTTCTTCGGCGATCACACGGATTTTTTCCAGGTTCTCATCGCCAACCGTGTAGGGTGCATGAGGGCCGAAAGTGATCTTGATGCGCTCGTGATGCTTGAGGTCGCCGAACAGTTCGACACCCTGACGAATGGCTTCATCGGCGCTGGCGGCCCCCGGAATCGGGAAGTCGAGGATCGGAATCGCAATCTGTGCGCGGATTCCGCTGTTGTGCACGCGCTCGCTGGCAACCTTCGGGAAGAAGTACATGTCCGAAAAACAGGTGATGCCACCTTTTATCTGTTCGGCGATGGCCAGATCGGTGCCGTCACGCACAAAATCTTCATCGACCCATTTGCCCTCGGCCGGCCAGATGTGGTTTTCCAGCCAGGTCATCAGCGGCAGATCGTCGGCCAGGCCGCGGAACAGCGTCATCGCGGCGTGGCCGTGAGCGTTGATCAGACCGGGACTGAGCAGTACGTCCGGCAGTTCGCGGACTTCGGCGGCGTTACACTTCAGCGCTTCGGCGCGCGGGCCGATAAACACGATGCGGCCGTCGCGGATGCCCAGGCCATGCTCCTTGAGCACAACGCCTGCAGGTTCGACGGGTACCAGCCAGGTCGGCAGCAATAATAAGTCGAGCGCAACGGCAGGTTTCGGCATCGAGGGTCGGTTCCAGTGCTTATGTAAAGGATGGCGAAGTATACCCGAGCGTCTTCGCGGGGGGATCGCTATAATCGGCGGCTTTTGTTCATGAGTGCGGGGTGAGGGATGCGCGATCGACTGTTGGCTGCGGAGAAAGTAAAGGCCATCGATTGGCGTGATGGCGCGCTCCACCTGCTGGATCAGCGCGTTTTGCCGTTCGAGGAAAACTGGATCGCCTACACCAGCGCCGCCGGCGTGGCCGAGGCGATTCGTTCGATGGTAGTGCGCGGTGCGCCGGCCATCGGCATCAGTGCGGCCTACGGCATCGTGCTGGCCGCCCGTGCCCGGATTGCCGAAGGTGGCGACTGGTACGCGGCGCTGGAAGAGGATTTCATGCTGCTGGCCGATTCCCGGCCGACGGCGGTGAATCTGTTCTGGGCGTTGAACCGCATGCATGACCGGCTGGACCGGTTGAAAGAAAACGCCGATCCGCTGGCGACGCTGGAGGCCGAAGCCATCGCCATCCATGAAAGCGATCGCGAAGCCAACCTGACTATGGCCCAGCTCGGCGTTGACCTGATCCGCAAGCATCAGGGCAATGCCCAGGCCATTCTGACGCACTGCAACACCGGCGCCCTGGCCACCGGCGGTTTCGGCACGGCACTCGGAGTGATTCGCGCAGCATTCATCGAGGGTATGGTCGAGCGCGTCTACGCCGACGAAACCCGGCCGTGGCTGCAGGGCTCGCGCCTGACCGCGTGGGAACTGGCTAATGAAGGCATTCCGGTGACCCTGAATGCTGACTCTGCCGCCGCGCACATCATGAAAACCAAAGGCGTGACCTGGGTGATCGTCGGCGCCGACCGGATCACTGCCAACGGCGACGTGGCGAACAAGATTGGCACCTATCAACTGGCAGTCAACGCCATGCATCATGGCGTTCGTTTCATGGTGGTGGCGCCGAGTTCGACCATCGACATGAATCTGGCCAGCGGTGATGACATCCCGATCGAAGAGCGCGCCGGCGCCGAATTGCTGGAAGTTGGCGGCAAGCGCGTCGGCGCTGACGTTGAAGCGTTCAACCCGGTCTTTGACGTGACCCCGGCAGACCTGATCGATGCGATCGTCACCGAGAAAGGCATCGTCGAGCGCCCGGATACCGCGAAAATGGCGCAGTTGATGTGCCGCAAGCGCCTGCATTGATTGACTCTGGCGTCTGTTCGGACGCTATCGCTGGCAAGCCAGCTCCCGCAGGTTTTGTGCATGCCGCCGATCTTGTGGGAGCTGCGGTGCGACGACTCGACGTGCCAGCGATGAGGCCATAAATGTCAATAAACATCCCCAAACCTGACCTCAAATTTGCATTCAGGGAAGCTCTGAGCCTCTCTCGTCCCCGTTAAGCCTGTCATCGGTCATCTAACTATGCTCCATGCGCATCTGGGGGATAGGTGCGTGGCGGCTCTTGTGATAACATCCGGCGTTTTCCGAGGCAGTCCCACGGGGTTGTCTTCACTGCGCAAATCCAGGGTCAACTTGTCGATTTGTCGTAAGTCGGCGCATGGCACTCGGCCTGCATCGACGAGCTTCGTGCGTCCCCTATGGATATGGCGAAGTTTCACCAGAAAAAGGAATCAGGCTTCTCATGGGCGAACTGGCCAAAGAAATCCTCCCGGTCAATATCGAAGACGAGCTGAAACAGTCCTATCTCGACTACGCGATGAGCGTGATCGTCGGCCGTGCGCTGCCGGATGCGCGCGATGGCTTGAAGCCCGTGCACCGTCGCGTGCTGTTCGCGATGAGCGAGCTGGGCAACGACTTCAACAAGCCGTACAAGAAATCTGCCCGTGTCGTCGGTGACGTGATCGGTAAGTATCACCCGCACGGTGATACCGCGGTGTATGACACCATCGTCCGCATGGCGCAGCCTTTCTCCCTGCGTTACCTGCTGGTCGACGGCCAAGGCAACTTCGGTTCGGTGGACGGCGACAACGCCGCGGCCATGCGATACACCGAAGTGCGCATGACCAAGCTGGCGCACGAGCTGCTGGCCGACCTGCACAAGGAAACGGTGGACTGGGTGCCGAACTACGACGGCACCGAACTGATCCCGGCGGTCATGCCGACCCGCGTGCCGAACCTGCTGGTCAACGGTTCCAGCGGTATCGCCGTGGGCATGGCAACCAACATTCCGCCGCACAACCTCGGTGAAGTCATCGACGGTTGCCTGGCCCTCATCGACAACCCTGAGCTGACCGTCGATGAGCTGATGCAATACATCCCCGGTCCGGACTTCCCGACGGCCGCGATCATCAACGGTCGCGCCGGCATCATTGAAGCCTACCGCACGGGTCGCGGCCGCATTTACATGCGCGCCCGTTCGATCATTGAAGACATCGACAAGGTCGGTGGCCGTCAGCAGATCGTCATCACTGAACTCCCTTATCAGCTGAACAAGGCGCGTCTGATCGAGAAGATCGCCGAGCTGGTAAAAGAGAAGAAACTCGAAGGCATCACCGAGCTGCGCGACGAGTCCGACAAGGACGGTATGCGCGTCGTGATCGAGCTGCGTCGCGGCGAAGTGCCTGAGGTGATCCTCAACAACCTCTACGCCCAGACCCAGCTGCAATCGGTATTCGGCATCAACATCGTTGCGCTGATCGACGGCCGCCCACGGATCCTGAACCTCAAGGACCTGCTGGAAGCCTTCGTCCGTCACCGTCGCGAAGTGGTTACCCGCCGCACGGTGTTCGAACTGCGCAAGGCGCGCGAGCGTGGTCACATTCTCGAAGGTCAGGCCGTCGCCCTGTCGAACATCGACCCGGTCATCGCCCTGATCAAGGCCTCGCCGACCCCGTCGGAAGCCAAGGAAGCGCTGGTCAGCACGCCGTGGGAATCCAGTGCGGTGATGACCATGGTCGAGCGCGCCGGTGCCGATTCGTGCCGTCCGGAAAACCTCGATCCGCAATACGGTCTGCGCGACGGCAAGTACTTCCTGTCGCCGGAACAGGCGCAAGCCATTCTGGAGCTGCGTCTGCACCGTCTGACCGGTCTGGAGCACGAAAAGCTGCTGGCCGAGTATCAAGAGATCCTCAACCAGATCGGCGAGCTGATCCGCATCCTCAACAGCGCCACGCGCCTGATGGAAGTGATTCGCGAAGAGCTGGAAGTGATCCGCGCCGAATACGGCGACGTGCGCCGCACCGAAATCCTCGATGCCCGTCTCGACCTGACCCTGGGCGACATGATCCCGGAAGAAGAGCGCGTCGTGACCATCTCCCACGGCGGTTATGCCAAGACCCAGCCGCTGGCTGCGTATCAGGCCCAGCGTCGTGGCGGTAAAGGCAAATCGGCGACCGGCGTCAAGGATGAGGACTACATCGCTCACCTGCTGGTTGCCAACAGCCACACCACGCTGCTGCTGTTCTCCAGCAAGGGCAAGGTGTACTGGCTGAAAACCTACGAAATCCCGGAAGCATCCCGTGCTGCCCGTGGTCGTCCGCTGGTCAACCTGCTGCCGCTGGATGACGGTGAATACATCACCACCATGCTGCCGGTCGAGGAATACACCGAAGGTCACTACATCTTCATGGCCACCGCCAACGGCACCGTGAAGAAGACTCCACTGGAATCCTTCAGTCGTCAGCGCAGCGTCGGTCTGATCGCGCTGGAGCTGGACGAAGGCGACGTGCTGATTTCCGCGGCCATCACCGATGGCGCGCGTGAAGTGATGCTGTTCTCCGACGGCGGCAAGGTGACTCGCTTCAAGGAATCCGACGTTCGTGCCATGGGCCGTACCGCTCGTGGTGTGCGCGGCATGCGTCTGCCGGAAGGGCAGAAGCTGATTTCGATGCTGATCCCGGAAGAAGGCAGCCAGATCCTCACCGCTTCCGAGCGTGGTTATGGCAAGCGCACCGCGATCACCGAGTTCCCTGAGTACAAGCGTGGCGGTCAAGGCGTGATCGCCATGGTCAGCAACGAGCGTAACGGCCGTCTGGTCGGTGCAGTTCAGGTGCTCGACGGCGAGGAGATCATGCTGATTTCCGACCAGGGCACGCTGGTGCGTACCCGTGTCGACGAAGTTTCCAGCCTGGGTCGTAACACCCAGGGTGTGACCCTGATCAAACTGGCCAAGGATGAAACCCTGGTCGGTCTGGAGCGAGTCCAGGAACCGTCGGAAGTCGAAGGTGACGAGCTGGAAGGTGAAGAAGGTGTCGAGCTGGAACAAGGCGTGACCGGCGCCGAACCGGACGATGCGGTCGACAACCTGCAGGCGGACGCCGCAGACGAAGAAGAGTCGCAAGACTAACCAAATCGTAGCAGGGCAGAGTGTTTGCTCTGTCCGCTACCGTGATTGCATAGCGAGAGTGGATGTGAGCAAACGAGCCTTTAACTTCTGCGCAGGTCCCGCTGCGCTGCCTGAAGCTGTCCTGTTGCGTGCCCAGTCCGAGATGCTCGACTGGCATGGCAAGGGTCTGTCGGTCATGGAAATGAGCCATCGCAGTGATGACTACGTGGCCATCGCCGAGAAGGCGGAACAAGACCTGCGCGACCTGCTGTCCATCCCCTCCAATTACAAAGTGCTGTTCCTGCAGGGCGGTGCGAGCCAGCAGTTCGCCGAGATTCCGCTGAACCTGCTGCCCGAGAACGGCACTGCCGACTATGTCGAAACCGGCATCTGGTCGAAGAAAGCCATCGAGGAAGCGCGTCGCTTCGGCAACGTCAACGTCGCTGCCAGCGCCAAGCCTTATGACTACCTGGCCATCCCTGGCCAGAACGAGTGGAAGCTGACCCCGGGTGCGGCCTATCTGCATTACGCGTCGAACGAAACCATCGGCGGCCTGCAGTTCGACTGGGTTCCCGAGGCCGGTGACGTTCCGCTGGTGGTCGACATGTCCTCTGACATCCTCTCGCGTCCGATCGATGTGTCGCAGTACGGCCTGATTTATGCCGGCGCACAGAAGAACATCGGCCCGAGTGGTCTCGTCGTTGTGATCGTTCGTGAGGATCTGCTGGGTCGTGCCCGCAGTTCGTGCCCGACCATGCTCGACTACAAGGTTTCGGCCGACAACGGTTCGATGTACAACACGCCGGCCACCTATTCCTGGTACCTCTCGGGTCTGGTCTTCGAGTGGCTGAAGGAGCAGGGCGGCGTCGCCGCGATGGAGCAGCGCAACAAGGCGAAGAAAGATCGCCTGTACGGCTTCATCGACAACAGCGACTTCTATACCAACCCGATCAGCACCAACGCCCGCTCGTGGATGAACGTGCCGTTCCGTCTGGCTGACGAACGTCTGGACAAAGCGTTCCTGGCTGGCGCCGACGCCCGTGGCCTGCTCAACCTCAAGGGTCATCGTTCGGTCGGCGGCATGCGTGCCTCGATCTACAACGCCCTGGGGCTGGACGCCGTCGAAGCCCTGGTTGGCTACATGGCTGAATTCGAGAAGGAGCATTCCTGATGTCCGAGCAGGAGCTCAAGGCGCTGCGCGTTCGCATCGACAACCTGGATGAGAAAATCCTCCAGTTGATCAGCGATCGCGCGCGCTGTGCCGAAGAGGTTGCCCGGGTCAAGATGGCCAGTCTGGCCGAGGGCGAGCAGCCGGTGTTCTATCGTCCCGAACGTGAGGCGCAGGTCCTCAAGCGCGTGATGGAGCGCAACAAGGGGCCGCTGGGCAATGAAGAGATGGCGCGCTTGTTCCGCGAAATCATGTCTTCGTGCCTGGCCCTCGAGAACCCGCTGAAAGTCGCTTATCTCGGTCCGGAAGGCACCTTCACCCAGGCGGCGGCGATGAAGCACTTCGGGCACGCGGTGATCAGCAAGCCGATGGCGGCGATCGACGAAGTGTTCCGTGAAGTGGCGGCTGGTGCGGTGAATTTCGGCGTGGTGCCGGTGGAGAACTCCACCGAAGGCGCGGTCAACCACACCCTCGACAGCTTCCTTGAGCACGACATGGTGATCTGCGGTGAAGTCGAGCTGCGGATTCACCACCACCTGCTGGTCGGTGAAAACACCAAGACCGACAGCATCAGCCGCATCTATTCCCACGCCCAGTCGCTGGCCCAGTGCCGCAAATGGCTGGATGCCCATTACCCGAATGTCGAGCGTGTGGCGGTGTCCAGCAACGCCGAAGCGGCCAAGCGGGTCAAGGGTGAGTGGAACTCGGCGGCGATCGCCGGTGACATGGCGGCCGGGCTGTACGGCCTGACGCGTCTGGCCGAGAAGATCGAGGATCGTCCGGACAACTCCACGCGCTTCCTGATGATCGGTAACCAGGAAGTGCCGCCGACCGGCGACGACAAAACTTCGATCATCGTGTCGATGAGCAACAAACCCGGCGCGCTCCATGAGCTGCTGGTGCCGTTCCATGACAACGGGATCGACCTGACCCGGATCGAAACCCGTCCGTCGCGCAGCGGTAAGTGGACCTACGTGTTCTTCATCGACTTCGTCGGTCACCACCGTGATCCGCTGATCAAAGGTGTACTGGAAAAGATCAGTCAGGAAGCAGTAGCACTCAAGGTGCTGGGTTCCTACCCGAAAGCAGTTCTTTAAGGGGTGGTAGCAATGAGTGGCAACTTCCTCGCTCTGGCACAGCCGGGCGTGCAACAACTTTCGCCATACGTGCCGGGCAAGCCCGTGGACGAGCTGGCGCGCGAGCTGGACCTGGATCCGGCAAGCATCGTCAAACTGGCAAGCAACGAAAACCCGTTGGGCGCAAGTCCGAAAGCGCTGGCCGCGATCCGCGAAGCGCTGGACGAGCTGACCCGCTACCCGGACGGCAACGGCTTCGCACTCAAATCCCTGCTGGCCGAGCAGTGTCGCGTCGAGCTGAATCAGGTGACGCTGGGCAATGGCTCCAACGACATTCTCGAACTGGTGGCGCGCGCCTATCTGGCGCCGGGCCTGAATGCGGTGTTCAGTGAGCACGCGTTCGCGGTCTATCCGATCGCGACCCAGGCGGTCGGCGCTCAGGCAAAGGTCGTTCCGGCCAAGGATTGGGGCCATGACCTGCCGGCCATGCTGGCGGCCATCGACGCCAACACTCGCGTCGTGTTCATCGCCAACCCGAACAACCCGACCGGTACCTGGTTCGGCGCTGAAGCGCTGGATGAGTTCCTGCAGGACGTGCCTGAGCATGTGCTGGTGGTACTGGACGAAGCCTACATCGAATATGCCGAAGGCAGCGATCTGCCGGATGGTCTGGACTTCCTCGCGGCTTACCCGAACCTGCTGGTCTCGCGCACCTTCTCCAAGGCCTACGGTCTGGCGGCGCTGCGCGTTGGCTATGGTCTGTCCACTCCGGTAGTGGCAGACGTGCTGAACCGTGTACGCCAGCCGTTCAACGTCAACAGCCTGGCCTTGGCCGCGGCCTGTGCGGCGCTGAAGGACGAGGAATATCTGGCGCAGAGCCGTCAGCTCAACGAGTCCGGCATGCAGCAGCTGGAAGCGGGTTTTCGCGAGCTGGGTCTGAGCTGGATACCGTCCAAGGGCAACTTTATCTGTGTCGATCTGGGTCAAGTGGCGGCTCCGGTGTTCCAGGGTCTGCTGCGCGAAGGCGTGATCGTGCGTCCGGTGGCCAACTACGGCATGCCGAACCATCTGCGGGTGACCATCGGTCTGCCGGCGGAAAACAGCCGCTTCCTCGAAGCGCTGCGCAAGGTTCTGGCTCGTGGGTGATGTCACTGCGCTGCAATCTGCTGCACCTATGATCGGGCGCCTGGTGGTGGTCGGTCTTGGGTTGATCGGTGGTTCGTTTGCCAAAGGCTTGCGTGAAAGCGGTGTGTGCCGCGAAGTGGTCGGCGTTGATCTCGACCCGCAATCGCGCAAGCTGGCGGTCGAGTTGGGCGTGGTGGATCGCTGCGAAGACGATCTGGTGGCCGCTTGCCAGGGCGCGGACGTGATCCAGTTGGCGGTGCCGATCCTGGCCATGGAAAAAGTGCTGGCTCGTCTGGCCGGCATGGATCTTGGGCAGGCAATCCTGACGGACGTCGGCAGCGCCAAGGGCAATGTGGTGCGCGCGGCGACCGAAGCGTTTGGCGGCATGCCGACGCGTTTCGTACCGGGGCATCCGATTGCCGGTTCCGAGCAGAGCGGGGTGGAAGCCTCCAACTCGGAGCTGTTCCGCCGTCATAAAGTGATTTTGACCCCGCTGGAGCAGACCGATCCGTCTGCCGTGGCGGTGGTTGATCGCTTGTGGCGCGAGCTGGGCGCCGACGTCGAGCACATGCAGGTCGAGCGTCACGATGAAGTGCTGGCCGCGACCAGCCATCTGCCGCACTTGCTGGCCTTCGGTCTGGTCGATTCGTTGGCCAAGCGCAATGAAAATCTTGAGATCTTCCGTTACGCTGCGGGCGGTTTCCGTGATTTCACAAGAATTGCCGGAAGCGACCCGGTCATGTGGCATGACATCTTTCTCGCCAACCGCGAGGCTGTCCTGCGCACACTCGATACATTTCGCAGCGACCTCGACGCCTTGCGCGACGCGGTCGATGCAGGGGATGGGCACCAATTGTTGGGCGTCTTCACGCGCGCCCGGGTTGCCCGCGAGCATTTCAGTAAAATCCTGGCCCGCAGGGCCTATGTGGACGCTATGAATTCCAACGATCTGATCTTCCTGGCTCAACCTGGTGGCCGCCTGTCCGGTCGGATTCGCGTACCGGGTGACAAATCGATTTCCCACCGTTCGATCATGCTCGGTTCCCTGGCTGAAGGCGTCACCGAAGTCGAAGGCTTCCTGGAGGGTGAAGACGCCCTGGCGACCTTGCAGGCGTTCCGCGACATGGGCGTGGTCATCGAAGGCCCGCATCACGGCCGTGTGACCATCCACGGTGTCGGCCTGCATGGCCTGAAACCGGCGCCGGGCCCGATCTATCTGGGCAACTCCGGTACTTCGATGCGCCTGCTGTCCGGCCTGCTGGCCGCGCAGGACTTCGACAGCACCCTGACCGGTGACGCGTCGCTGTCCAAACGCCCGATGAATCGCGTCGCAAACCCGCTGCGGGAAATGGGCGCCGTGATCGAAACCGCTGCCGACGGTCGTCCGCCGATGACCATTCGTGGCGGTCACAAGCTCAAAGGCCTGACCTACACCATGCCGATGGCCAGTGCCCAGGTTAAATCCTGCCTGTTGCTGGCGGGTCTGTACGCCGAAGGCAAGACCACCGTGACCGAGCCGGCTCCGACTCGTGACCATACCGAGCGCATGCTGCGCGGCTTTGGCTATCCGGTGAGCGTTGACGGCGCGACTGCGTCCGTCGAGTCCGGTGGCAAGCTGGCTGCGACCCACATCGAAGTGCCGGGTGATATCTCGTCATCGGCGTTCTTCCTGGTAGCAGCGTCGATCGCTGAAGGTTCGGAGCTGGTGCTCGAACACGTCGGCATCAACCCGACCCGTACTGGCGTAATCGACATCCTGCGCCTGATGGGTGCCGACATCACCCTGGAAAACCAGCGTGAAGTAGGCGGCGAACCAGTAGCGGATCTTCGCGTGCGGGCAGCTAAACTCAAGGGTATCGAGATTCCGGAGGCGCTGGTTCCTCTGGCCATCGACGAATTCCCGGTGCTGTTCGTGGCTGCGGCCTGTGCCGAAGGGCGCACCGTGCTGACCGGCGCCGAGGAGCTGCGGGTCAAGGAGTCGGATCGTATCCAGGTCATGGCGGACGGTTTGCTGGCGCTGGGCGTCAAGTGCGAGCCGACCCCGGACGGCATCATCATCGACGGCGGCCAGATCGGCGGCGGCGAAGTGCATGGTCATGGCGATCACCGCATCGCGATGGCTTTCAGCGTGGCCTCGCTGCGCGCCACTGCACCGATCCGCATCCATGATTGCGCCAACGTCGCGACGTCGTTCCCGAACTTCCTGGCGCTGTGCGCGCAGGTCGGCATTCGTGTGGCGCAAGAGGCTCAGTCGTGAACAACATTGCACCGGTCATCACCATCGATGGGCCAAGCGGCTCGGGCAAAGGCACCGTAGCCGGGATTCTGGCCAAGCGTCTGGGCTGGAATCTGCTGGATTCCGGCGCGCTTTATCGCCTGCTGGCGTTTGCTGCGCGCAATCATGGTGTCGACCTGACCAATGAAGAGCTGCTGAAGAAACTGGCCGCTCATCTGGATGTGCAGTTCATCGCCGCGACCGACGGTCAGTTGCAGCGCATCATTCTGGAAGGTGACGAAGTCAGCGATGTCATTCGCACCGAGAGCGTCGGCTCCGGCGCTTCCCAGGTGGCTGCATTGCCGGCCGTTCGCGAGGCGCTGCTGCAGCGCCAGCGCGCTTTCCAGGAAACGCCTGGTCTGGTGGCCGATGGTCGCGACATGGGAACGGTGGTTTTTCCGAACGCACCCTTGAAGATTTTCCTGACCGCCAGTGCCGAGGAGCGGGCGCGCCGTCGATATTTGCAGTTGAAGGGCAAAGTCGAGGGTGTTAGTCTGTCGAGTCTGCTAGATGAGATCCGTGCGCGCGATGAGCGTGATACCCAGCGAGCGGTGGCCCCGCTCAAGCCGGCGGCCGACGCGATACAGCTGGATTCCACGGAGTTGTCCATCGATCAGGTGCTTGAACGCATCATGAGCGAGATTGCCATTCGCGATATCGCCGGGTGACCAGGAAGGCCGCAGGGGACCAGTCATAGTCCTGCGGTGGCTTCCTTTACATGAAACTGACCCGCATCGTCTGGGATGTGGAGATGGGCGTATTTTTCGCCCTAATCAACAGGAATTAAAATGAGCGAAAGCTTTGCGGAACTCTTTGAAGAAAGCCTGAAGACTCTGAACCTTCAGACAGGCTCCATCATCACCGGCGTTATCGTTGATATCGACGACAGAAATGGCTGGGTTACCGTTCATGCGGGCCTGAAGTCTGAAGCGCTCATCCCGCTTGAGCAGTTCTACAACGAAGCTGGCGAACTGACCATCAACGTCGGTGACGAAACTCACGTTGCTCTGGACTCGGTTGAAGACGGTTTCGGTGAAACCAAGCTGTCCCGTGAAAAAGCCAAGCGCGCTGAATGCTGGATCGTTCTGGAAGCAGCCTTCGCAGCTGAGGAAGTGGTCAAGGGCGTTATCAACGGTAAGGTTAAAGGCGGCTTCACTGTCGACGTTAACGGCATCCGTGCGTTCCTGCCAGGTTCCCTGGTTGACGTCCGTCCAGTGCGCGACACCACGCACCTGGAAGGCAAAGAGCTGGAATTCAAGGTCATCAAGCTGGACCAGAAGCGCAACAACGTTGTCGTTTCGCGTCGCAGCGTCCTGGAAGCCGAGAACTCCGCCGAGCGTGAAGCTCTGCTGGAATCCCTGCAAGAAGGCCAGCAAGTCAAAGGTATCGTCAAAAACCTCACCGATTACGGCGCATTCGTCGATCTGGGTGGCGTGGACGGCCTGCTGCACATCACCGACATGGCCTGGAAGCGCATCAAGCATCCTTCCGAGATCGTCAACGTTGGTGACGAGATTGACGTCAAGGTTCTGAAATACGATCGCGAACGCAACCGTGTTTCCCTGGGCCTGAAGCAACTGGGTGAAGATCCATGGGTTGCTATCAAAGCCCGTTACCCAGAAGGCACTCGCGTTACCGCTCGTGTAACCAACCTGACCGACTACGGCTGCTTCGCTGAGCTGGAAGAAGGCGTTGAAGGTCTGGTACACGTTTCGGAAATGGACTGGACCAACAAGAACATCCACCCTTCGAAAGTCGTACAAGTCGGCGACGAAGTGGAAGTCATGGTTCTGGACATCGACGAAGAGCGTCGTCGTATCTCCCTGGGCATCAAGCAGTGCAAGTCGAACCCATGGGAAGACTTCTCTGGCCAGTTCAACAAGGGCGACAAGATCTCCGGCACCATCAAGTCGATCACCGATTTCGGTATCTTCATTGGTCTTGACGGCGGTATCGACGGTCTGGTTCACCTGTCCGACATCTCCTGGAACGAAACCGGCGAAGAAGCCGTGCGTCGTTACAAGAAGGGCGACGAGCTGGACACCGTTATCCTGTCGGTTGACCCGGAGCGTGAGCGTATCTCCCTGGGTATCAAGCAACTGGAAAGCGATCCGTTCTCCGAGTACGTCTCGGTTAACGACAAAGGCGCAATCGTTACTGGCACCGTGAAAGAAGTTGACGCCAAAGGCGCCATCATCGTTCTGGCCGACGATATCGAAGCGACTCTGAAAGCCTCCGAAATCAGCCGTGACCGCGTTGAAGACGCGCGCAACGTTCTGAAAGAAGGTCAGCAAGTAGAAGCCAAGATCATCAGCGTTGATCGTAAGAGCCGCGTAATCCAGCTGTCGATCAAATCGAAAGACGATGCTGAAGAGAAAGAAGCCATCCAGAGCCTGAAAGCAGCTCCGGAAGGTGAAGCAGCTGACACCACCATGGCGGCACTGCTGCGTCAAGCAATGGCCAAACAGAACTGAGTTCTGTCTGATCATTAAAAAGGGCGACTTCGGTCGCCCTTTTTTGTGCCTGTGATTTATTTGGCGTCATGCTGTGCGTTGTCCCGGTGAAACCATTCCCTTTGTGCGGCGGTCTGTTTCTTTAATCGGATCAATCGTCTATTCGCGTCTAGGCTTAGTCTGAAGATCGCGGTAGTCGGGCAGGCGCCTGGCATAAGGATGTGAATGAACAAGTTTATAGTTCTGTTGGGTGTGTTGGTGTTGGCAGGGTGTACTACCAGCGCCAAGACCCATGCGGTGCGCGGAGTTAGCGGCATCGAAGTCGATTGCTCGGGTTTGGGGTCGGGCTGGGAGAGGTGTCAGAAGCGCGCAGCCAAGGAGTGCAAGGGTGCGGGTTATAAGGTGATTACGCGATCTGATGATGCCCGGGATGAGGATGAGTTTCCCTTTGGCTTTAATCCTGCCGGCTACGTCACTCGAACCATGCTGGTGATTTGTCGGTGAATAAGCGTTGGCGTGCTTGCGATCCGATGCCCTGAAAATGGGCGTTTCGGCGAGCGGAAAGATATGTCAAGCCCTGGGCTGTTCAAAATCTTCAGGGCGTGCTAAAACCTTTCAAGCGCTGATCTAGCTGCTTGAAAAAGAAGGGAAAAATATGACGAAGTCGGAGTTGATCGAACGAATTGTCACCCATCAGGGTCTGCTCTCATCCAAGGATGTGGAGCTGGCTATCAAGACCATGCTTGAGCAAATGTCCCAGTGTCTGGCTACGGGGGATCGTATCGAGATCCGTGGTTTTGGCAGCTTTTCCTTGCACTATCGTGCGCCGCGCGTCGGTCGAAATCCAAAGACCGGTCAGTCCGTCAGCCTTGATGGAAAATTCGTTCCGCATTTCAAGCCAGGCAAAGAGCTGCGAGATCGCGTGAATGAAGAAGAGGAGGAGGGGGTTTGACGGTCACCGTTACGCGAGGAGCCGCTCATGAGTAATCTCAAGCGCATTTTGTTTTCTGTTTTAATTCTATTGCTTGTATTGGCGATCCTTGCGTTCGTTCTCGAAAATCAGCAATCGGTCTCCCTGTTATTTCTTGGTTGGACAGGACCACAACTTCCGGTATCAGTGATTACGGTTGGTGCATTGCTGGTGGGTATGCTGATCGGGCCGTTTTTTGGCTGGTTTCTGGGACGTTCGTCCAGAGCTTCACGCAAGCGTGTGGTCTGATTGCGACATGCAGGGAAAGGTGAACTAAACTTTAGCCACAGCTTGTCTATATCCATTAGTAAAACATTCATTAAGCTGTAAAATGCTGCGCTTGTCCGATAGTGGCATATTCCCACGTCGGTACAGACTGACTCTAGTCAGAAGCCGCGGCTGGATTGATGGCTTTTGCATTTATGGATTAGACAGTGCTCGGTTGGCAGCCCTGTCAGCAACTCAAGGGTATGGTTTCGCGTGAAAATTCTAGTAACCGGCGGCGCCGGGTTTATCGGCTCAGCTGTTATCCGTCATATCATCTCCAACACTACCGACGCAGTGGTAAACGTCGACAAGCTGACGTATGCCGGTAACCTTGAGTCGTTGGCCGACGTCAGCGGTAGCGATCGTTATGCGTTCGAGCGCGTCGACATCTGCGACCGTGATCAGATCGATCGCGTACTGCGTGAACATCAACCAGATGCAATCATGCACCTGGCCGCAGAATCCCACGTCGACCGCTCGATCTCCGGCCCGTCCGAATTCATCCAGACCAATATCATTGGCACCTACACGCTACTCGAAGCAGCGCGCCACTACTGGGCTGCGCTGGATGACACGCGCAAAGCCAACTTCCGCTTCCACCACATTTCGACTGACGAAGTTTACGGAGACCTCGAAGGTCCGGAAGACCTCTTCACCGAAACCACACCTTACCAGCCAAGCTCGCCTTATTCGGCCAGCAAGGCCAGCTCCGACCACCTGGTCCGTGCCTGGGCCCGCACTTACGGCCTGCCGACATTGGTCACCAACTGCTCGAACAACTACGGCCCGTGCCACTTCCCAGAGAAGCTGATCCCGCTGATCATCCTCAACGCGCTGGAAGGCAAGCCGCTGCCGGTGTACGGCAAAGGCAACCAGGTTCGTGACTGGCTGTACGTCGAAGATCACGCCCGCGCGCTATACAAAGTCGTCACCGAAGGTGTGATCGGCGAGACTTACAACATTGGCGGTCATAACGAAAAACAAAACATTGAAGTGGTGCATACCCTGTGTGCGTTGCTCGATGAGTTGCGTCCTGATTCTGCCCATCGTCCGCATGCCAGCCTGATCACTTATGTTCAGGATCGTCCTGGGCATGACGTGCGTTATGCAATCGACGCGAGCAAGATTCAGCGTGAGCTGGGCTGGACACCGGAAGAGACTTTCGAGACTGGTATTCGCAAGACTGTCGAGTGGTACCTCAACAATTCTGAGTGGGTCGCCCACGTGAAAAGTGGAAGCTACCAGCAGTGGATCGACCAGAACTACGCGGATCGTTCGAGCGAGGCATGAGAATCCTTTTGTTGGGCAAGAACGGCCAGGTCGGCTGGGAGTTGCAACGGTCCTTGGCGCCGCTTGGCGAGTTGATCGCCCTGGATCGTCACTCTGTCGATGGGTTGTGCGGTGATTTGTCCGATCTGGAAGCATTGCGGGCAACGATCCGGCAGATTAAACCCGATATCATCGTCAACGCCGCCGCATACACCGCAGTCGACAAGGCTGAGTCCGACGTAGAGCTGGCCGATCGTGTGAATGGTGAGGCAAGCCGACTCTTGGGCGAAGAGGCCGCACTTTTGGGTGCCTTGCTGGTTCATTACTCCACTGATTATGTTTTCAGCGGCGAAGGCCACCGCCCCTGGCAAGAGACCGACGCGGTCGCTCCGGTCAATCGGTATGGCGCGAGCAAGCTGGCAGGTGAGCAGGCGATCATTGTGTCGGGATGCAAGCACTTGATCTTCCGTACAAGCTGGGTCTACGGCGCCCGAGGCAATAACTTTGCCAAAACCATGATGCGTCTTGCGAAAGATCGCGAGACACTGAGTGTTATTGCCGATCAGATTGGTGCGCCAACGGGTGCCGATCTGATTGCCGATGTCACTGCGTTAACGATTCGCCAAGTGCTCCAACGACCGGAACTGTCAGGTTTATATCATCTGGCCGCCGCTGGCGAGGTGTCGTGGCACGGTTACGCAAGTTACGTTATCGAGTTTGCTCAGGCCAATGGCGAGCAGCTTGCGGTAACCACGATAAGTGCGATCGATACAACCGCTTATCCTACCCCCGCGCGTCGGCCTTTGAATTCACGCTTGAATACCCAGAAGCTGCGCGACAATTTTTCTCTACACTTGCCGGATTGGCAAAGTGGTGTAACCCGAATGCTTAGGGAAGTTCTGAACAAATGACCACGACAAATCGTAAAGGCATTATTCTCGCCGGCGGCTCGGGCACGCGCCTGCACCCGCTGACTCTTGGCGTGTCCAAACAGATGCTGCCGATCTACGACAAGCCGATGATCTTTTATCCGTTGTCGGTGCTGATGCTGGCGGGTATGCGAGAGATTCTGATCATCTCCACCCCTGAAGACTTGCCGTTATTTCGCAAGCTGCTTGGCGATGGCAGCCTTTACGGGATCAAGCTGTCCTATGCTGAGCAGCCTAGTCCGGATGGTCTGGCACAGGCTTTCATCATCGGTGAGGAATTTATCGGCAGTGATCCTTGCTGTTTGATTCTTGGCGACAATATTTTTTATGGTCAGCATTTCTCCGACAATTTGCGTTCCGCCAGTTCGCAAACGAAAGGGGCTACCGTATTCGGCTATCACGTATCCGATCCAGAGCGTTTTGGTGTCGTCGAATTTGACAAAGACGGTCGGGCCTTGAGTATTGAGGAGAAACCCCTCAAGCCCAAGTCGAACTATGCGGTGACCGGTCTCTACTTCTACGACAACGAAGTGGTTGAGATCGCCAAGAACATCAAGCCTTCCGAGCGTGGTGAGTTGGAAATCACGGACGTGAACCGGGCCTATCTTGAGCGCAAGACTCTCAACGTCGAAATGTTGGGCCGTGGCTTTGCCTGGCTCGATACCGGGACTCATGATTCCCTGCTGGAAGCCAGTCATTTTGTACATACCATTGAACAGCGACAGGGCCTTAAAGTCGCTTGCCTGGAAGAGATTGCCTATCACAACGGCTGGATCACTCCCGAGCAACTGGCTGCACAGGCTGAAGCTCTGAAAAAGACGGGTTACGGCCAGTACCTGCAGAAGCTCCTGGACTCGCCCTCTAACTGATTCGAAATAGCATTTTTCGAACGGTAGCGCTAATCGGTTCAAGTAGGAACGGCATGCCAGTAGAACATCCCAAGGTTGCGGTTTTGTTGGCTGCCTTCAATGGCATGCAATGGATCGAGGAGCAGTTGGCTTCGATTCTTGGGCAGTCGCTTGTTGACGTCACACTGTTTATCAGTATTGATCCCTCCAGTGATGGTACGGAAGAATGGTGCTGCGCCTTTGCTGCTCGGCACCCAGCTGTTCTTGTTCTGCCAACAGCAGGTAAATTTGGCGGTGCATCCCGTAACTTTTTTCGGCTGATTCGCGATGTCGACTTTCATGGTTTTGATTATGTCGCTTTTGCCGATCAGGACGATGTCTGGCACGCGGACAAGCTCTTGCGTGCAACTCGTCACATCCAGGCAGGCCATATAGACGCCTATTCGAGCAACGTCACCGCATTCTGGCCGAACGGCGATACCCATCTAGTTAACAAGGCGCAGCCGCAGGTCGCTTGGGACTATCTGTTCGAGGCGGCTGGGCCTGGCTGCACTTATGTCATGAGCAACAAAATGGCC
Source organism: Pseudomonas sp. 1 (assembly GCF_056626735.1). Taxonomy (NCBI): domain Bacteria; kingdom Pseudomonadati; phylum Pseudomonadota; class Gammaproteobacteria; order Pseudomonadales; family Pseudomonadaceae; genus Pseudomonas; species Pseudomonas sp. 1. Next base: position 439,330 of record NZ_JBWXMQ010000002.1, read on the forward strand.
GGTGCGCTGAAAACCGACATGCTTGCCAATTGGCAGCGATTGCAAGATGTCAGCCTTCACGACTGGTATTGCTACGCCTTTGCGCGCAGTCATGGCTACCGTTGGTACATCGACCCTGTACCCTCCATGAATTACCGACAGCATGAGCGTAACCAAGTGGGGGCCAACAAGGGCCTCAGTTCCCTGGTCGTTCGTTACAAGACGATTCATGAAGGCTGGTGGTTCCATCAGGTGCAGCTCATAGCCTGTCTGGTCGGTTTGCAGAGTGAGCCGTTTATAAAACCATGGCTGGGACTTCGCCGTCGAAATCTGATGGGATTGTCTTTCAGTGCCTGGAAGTGTCGGCGTCGTGTTCGGGACAAGTTTTTTTTCTTTTTTGTCTGTTGGGCCGCTGCAGTTTTTGGAAGTAAGAACGGATGAGAAAACCCAGAGTGCTTGTGACGGGGGCGAAAGGTTTCGTTGGTGAGGCGCTGGTATTTCGACTGCTTCTGGACAAGAAATTCACGCCGATCGCCGCAGTGCGCGGCGAGACGCGTTTGCAGGGGCTGTGTCCCGTTGTCCGCTTCGATCTCGTCGAACTCCGCACCTTGCCGTCGCTCGCTGACGTCGAGGTAGTCGTGCACGCTGCAGCTAGAGTGCACGTGATGCATGAGACTGTGACGGATGCACTGGCGGAATTTCGCAAGGTCAATGTGGAGGGGACTTTGGGGCTTGCCAGGTTGGCGGCAGAAGCGGGGGTGAAGAGGTTCATTTACCTGAGTTCGATTAAGGTGAACGGCGAGAGTACTGCACGGGGTGAGAGGTTTATGCCTGACGATACGCCGACCCCGGTAGATCCTTACGGTGTCTCAAAGCTGGAGGCCGAAATAGCGCTGCAACAGCTAGGTAGGCAGTTGGGGATGGAAATCGTCATTATCCGTCCCCCTTTGGTATACGGACCGGGAGTAAAGGCCAATTTCCATAGCATGATGCGCTGGGTGGCCAAGGGCGTTCCATTGCCATTGGGTGGGCTGTGCAATAATCGAAGCCTGGTCTCTATTGGTAATTTGGTGGATCTGATTGAACGCTGCATTGCTCACCCTGCTGCAGCGGGCAACACCTTTTTAGTCAGCGATGGCGAGGATTTGAGCACCACTCAATTGCTCCGGAGCATGGCCGCTGCCATGGGTGTAAAATCGCGGCTGGTGGCGGTTCCACCAGTACTGTTGCGCTTGGGGGCGTCTCTCGTGTGTCGTCCTGCGATAGCGCAGCGGTTGTGCGGTTCGTTGCAGGTCGATATTCAGCAGACCTGCAGGATATTGGAGTGGTCACCTCCAGAGAAGATAGATCAAGCCTTGCGCAGGGTAGCGAATGAGTTCTTGCAACATGGCGTGCATTGAACTCTCGGGCTTCTTGGACGGAAGGCTTGCAAAAATCGACGAGGTTGACGCCTTCGGTCGGAACGAGCAGATGAGTCGACACGTTTTGAATTCGAAACACAAGAGGGGCAGAATGCTACCCTTTTGCCAATGTGGGGCGCTTTGATACCCTAGCTGACTGGGCTGCGAGGCGTATTTGTCGCCGATCCGTGGATGCGCAAATCTAATCAATCGTAGGGTGATGTCATCGAGCTATTAACGGCAAGGCTTAATTCGCTACAATACTTTGTTTTGCGTCGCCTTGGCTCAATGATGAGGCTCTCGGGAACTTTGTACGTTTTCTGCTGCGCTCGTGTAGTGAATGAATACGGTAATATTTTTATTTTTATGCGATGGAGTGCTCGGTGGTAATCCCTTTTTCATCTGTTCAGCAAGAGCCGGGTCCCGGATCCTTCGGTTCAGATGCTGCCACTGGAGTACCGTTGGTTTCAGTACTCCTGTGTACTTACAACGGTGAGCGGTTTTTAAGAGAACAGTTGGAATCAATTGCACGGCAGACATATTCTGGCTGGGTTGTTGCGGTTTCTGATGACGGCTCTACGGATTCGACTTTGGAGATTCTTCAGGAATACAAGGAAAAGTGGGGAGAGGAAAAGCTCAAGGTTTTTTCCGGTCCACGACAAGGATTTGCTTTAAATTTCATCTCGCTGGCGTGCCGGAGTGAAATTGATTCAGCATTTTACGCCTGGGCTGACCAGGATGACATCTGGCGTGATCATAAGCTTGAGACCGCACTCGATCAGCTTCAGACCATTCCTCAAGATATACCCGCTCTGTATTGCGGCAGGACCGAGTTGATCAACGAGGATTGCCAATCCATCGGACTCTCACCGTTATTCAATCGTCCTGCCACATTCTCCAACGCATTGGTGCAAAGTATCGGTGGGGGAAATACGATGGTGTTCAATCACGCAGCCTGCCGCCTCTTGCGAGAAACGGGCAAGGATCTGACCATCGTGTCCCACGACTGGTGGGCATATCTGGCCGTGACCGGGGCTGGTGGGCGTATTCTTTATGATGCTACGCCCACCGTCCTTTACCGGCAGCACGATGATAATATTATTGGTTCGAATTCCGGCTTTTTCTCTCGGATTGATCGGCTGCGCATGATCTTCAAAGGGCGGTTTCGCAGTTGGAATGAGTCGAATGTCCGTGCCTTGGACTCGATCGACTACCGATTGAGCGAAGAAAGCCGTAGCATATTGAACAGTTTTAAGGAGGCGAGGGCGCACCGGGGCGTGAGGCGGTTTATGTATCTGCGGCGCTCGGGAGTCTACCGGCAAACTTTTTTGGGCAATCTCGGCCTGATCCTCGCGGCAATCTTCGACGGTATTTGAAGAGGCGCCTGCCAGTGCTTCGACGTATCCGAAAGGTCAAAAGCCGGGCTTTCGCATACGTATTACCAAGATGATGATGCTCTTCATTTCAAACTTCGCTTTTCCTCGGATTCGCTAATGAACCCCCATACACCGTCACCTTCCAGCATGTTCGATATGGTCCTCACCTTTTGGCAGCGTCGATCCATTATCCAAAAAATGACAGTCCGAGAGGTCATCGGTAGATACCGCGGTTCGGTCATGGGACTGGCGTGGTCTTTTTTCAACCCGATTTTACTACTGGTTGTTTATACATTTATTTTTGGCGTGATTTTCAAGTCTCGTTGGGGTAATACGGAGACTCACGACACAGGTGAATTCGCTATCATTATCTTTTCGGGGATGATTGTGCATGGACTATTTGCAGAATGTTTCAACCGCGCGCCCGGTCAAATCGTCGGTAATCCCAACTACGTCAAAAAAATTATTTTCCCTTTAGAGATCCTGCCATGGATTTCGATGGGGGCTGCGCTGTTTCACACAGCCATCAGTTGGTTTGTTTTGCTGGTAGCAGAGTTGTTGCTCAAGGGCTCGATTCCCTGGACAGCCATATTATTTCCGGTCGTGTTGTTTCCCTTGGTGTTGCTCACTATGGGGTTTTCCTGGTTTCTGGCTGCGACTGGCGTCTACTTTCGGGATATTTCCCAACTCACGGGTATCATCACTACCGTTCTGATGTTTTTGTCACCGATGTTTTACCCTATGACCGCTGTATCCGAACAATACAGATATCTTCTTTACCTGAATCCGTTGACCTTCATTATCGAAACATCCCGGGGTGTTTTGATCTGGGGAACTTTGCCTTCGATCATTCCACTGGCTAGCTATTATTTATTGAGCATCGTCGTCGCTTGGGCGGGCTTTTGGTGGTTCCAAAAAACCCGTAAAGGTTTTGCCGACGTCCTTTAAGGATGCGCGAACCGTTCGATAAATGTATTCGTAGAGAACATTCCATGAAACGACTCTTCAAAACGCTCCCATCCAGACTGGGAAAAAAACTGGAGCAGCGGCGATGGCAAGCTGCGTTGGAGACGAGCGCGCTGTTCAACGCCCCTTGGTATCTGGCACAAAATGCCGATGTGGCTGCCGCGGGAGTTGATCCGCTACGGCACTACCTGAGTGTCGGCTGGAGAGAGATGCGTGATCCGTGCGCGGAGTTCGATGGGACTTATTATCTCACCCGTTATCCGGATGTGGCCGCTTTGGGCGTTCCTCCGTTAGTGCATTACTGGCTGCATGGGCGTCATGAGGGCCGCCATCTCAATCCGTCACTGGATCTGGAATGGATAAACGCCAAGCATCTTGCAGAGCAAACGGATGCGGATACAACCGTGCCGATTCTTTCATCTACTACGTCAAACTTGGCTCCCTACATCAGTGTGATCATTCCGACCTACAACAGACTGCGCCTGTTGCCCACGGTAATCGAGGCATGGCGTATTGTTGATAGGCAAACTGATTTTCCGTACGAGATTATCTTTTCGGATGACGGCTCGGAAGATGGCAGCGTCGAATTTCTTGAACAGGTCTCCGATCTTCCAATCAGGGTTCTGAAAAACGATCACGGTGGTGCGTCGAAAGCGAGAAATGCTGCCATAGGCGCCGCCGCAGGCGAGCGCTTACTCATCATTGGCGATGATATTTTCCCCGCACCGGATCTGTTGAATGTCCACGCAAATCTGGCAAAGCGACTGGGTCGCAATGTTGCAACGCTTGGCGTTGTTGATTGGGCTTCTGATCTGACGGTCAACCACTTGATGGAGCACATTACTGAAATCGGTAATGAGCAATTTAGTTATAATCGGTTGCCGGACGAGTCCTTTGTGGATTTCAGGCACTTTTATACCTGTAATATTTGTATTGATCGGGAGCTCGTTGCCTCTCAGGAAACGATTTTTGATGGTCGTTTTGATCAATACGGATTTGAAGACATCGAGTTGGGATATCGCCTCTCTTTGCAGGGTATGAAGATTTACTACAGTACCAGTGCCAAGGGCGATCATTATCATCCATACGTTGTGGATGGTTTCTGCAAGCGCCAGATCTGTGCCGGTCGTATGGCTGTGGTTTTTCGAGATGCTCACCCGGGCGTAGGCAGGATACTCGGGATCGATACGCTCGCGGAGGCATTGAAGAATTCCAAAACGGAGCGTCAGGGGGTAAGCCAGGCAGAGTGGCAGGCGAGGCTTGATAGGCTCGTCGAGCGTTGCAATTATCTTGAAAGCTTAATCCAGAAAAATGGAAAGAAAGCCAGAAAGGTGATTGGCGCTTATTTGAGTTTTATTTATACGACGCTCTTTCGGGCGATGTACGAATATGGCGTCCTGCAAAGAATTTCGGGTAGTGACCAGGTTTTGGCCATAGCAATGTCGCGACATTTTGGTCCGATCTGGAATAGTTACTGGACGCAGTTGGAAAAGCACAAAACTGAGTCTCTGGAGTTCGATGACGAGTTGACGTCCAACTTATTTGCCGCTCATATCAGTCGCTCTGCCTCAGAGTTGCTCCAGCCTCAAATACAGCGCCAGGCGTTCGATGAACTAGAGATGCTGTTTGCTATGTCCAATCAGCCAAGTGCTGATAACAACAAGCGTGTTCGTCTCCAACGACAGGCTGGCCGGGCGCTCTACTACCTCGCCAAGGATCCACGTTATCTTTTCAGGCGTCTACATGAGGCCGTGAAGCGTCGTACCGCCGCGCCGCAAGTAAAGGTTCAAGATTTTCCGGCATCGGGCTCACGGGTTTCGTTGCGCTTGATCGTAAACCGTGACAATGCGCAGTCTGAGCAAATTATCGAGCGTTTTCGGGGCATTATGGGTACCGACGCCTTGATATCCTGGCTTGAAAATGACGGAAAGTTGTCTGCTGAAAAAGTTGACAGTGACGATGCAGCTCAGGATTTCTGTTACTTTTGGCCCAATACCCTCACCGATTTTCCGCACCGCGACCATCTGATCGGAGCTTGGCTTGCGCTCGTCGAAAATGCTTGCGACGTCGTGCTGCTTTCCTATGACTTGCGCAATGACGGTAACGTTAGTTATGAGCAACTGCGCAATCAGATGGTGTTCTCGCGGGCCATTAGCATCAATATTCTGCGCCAGGACCTGAAGGGCGTGGAGTTTTGCGGAAAGCTGTATCGAACTGAGTGCAGGCATGTCAGTGCGGATAACATTTCATCCGTTTCTGAGCTCCTAGGTAGAGAAGTCCAGTTCAATGAGCATAATTCCTGGTTTCAGACCAGCCAATTCAAACAACGATCAGCCGGTCAGTCTTTACCCGCGCTGATAAAATCACCAAAGAATCGCCCGCTTGTTTTCGTGTTCCCGGTATTTGTCGCGGTGGGTGGGGTGGAGCGTAATACGGTAGAAGTCATCCGACGACTCAAGGATTCCTATGATTTTGTAATCGTCACGATGGAGCGCTTGCGCCATGAGCAGGGTAGCTTGGCCAGTCAGTTCCAGGATGCGGGCGCGCGAGTAATCGAGATGTCGGAAATCGCGCCGCACTCCGAGTATTTGCGTATTCTCCTGCGCTTGAAAAACTGGCTTGCACCGGATTTGGTATGGATTTGCAACGGCTCACCATGGCTTTGCGATAACGCATTGAACCTGCGAGCGCTATTTCGCGATATTCCGATCGTCGACCAAGAAGTATATGACGCCAGGGAAGGATGGATTAATCGTTACCATGAACCCGGTATTCGTTCCTTTGATCGGTTTATAGCAATCAATCAAAAGATTCGTCAGCGTTTCGTGGGCGATTTGAACATTCCCGCGAGTAAGGTTGATTTGATTTATTCAGCAGTCGATATTCAGCGGATAATCGATTTTAAGGCGACACAGAGCACCCCCGAGGCTGTCCGACTAAAGTTGGGACTGCCGGCAAGCAGTAAACTGTTTACATTTGTCGGGCGCCTGACGGATCAGAAACGCCCTCTTGAATTCCTGAAGATTGCGAAGTCACGCCAGGGATATCCGGACGAATTCTACGTTCTTGTCGGTGATGGGGAGCTTGCGAAAGAGTGCGTTGATTTCATCCGGCGAGAAAAGCTCGATAATGTCATGCGTATTCCGTACGTCGAAAATACACTTGAACTTGCCAGTGTCACGGACGGCTTGATCATCACATCGGCATACGAAGGTCTGCCAATTGCAATGATTGAGGTTTTGAACTTTGCTGTTCCTGTTTTTGCCACGGATACAGGTGATATTCAGAATGTCCTGGACGATTATGCTGGCGGGCGAACTATCCCGGTAGAGCTTGGCGGCGAATCGCGCGACATCGCATATGCAGAATGGTTAGCATCGTTGGCCCAATACAAGGCATCACTGCTGGCTTTTGAAAATGATATTTTGCAGCGATTCTCCAGCGCTGAGATAGCCAATCAGTACATCGATTGCTTCAATAAAGCCAGTCTAGGTTATGAAGAGGCTGCGTCATGAAGAAGGTTGTCCTGATCGGCGGTGGCGGTTTTATTGGGCAGCACGTTGCTCGTCACTTATTAAAAGATGGCCTTAAGGTTGATCTGTTGTGCCGCAACAGCCATTCTGAACCCGACGCCGTCATTCAGAATCTGGATGTTCATAATGGCGATTATGCTGATCGCGAGCTGTTGCGGAAAGTCTTGTCAGGAGCGCACGCGGTAGTTCATCTGGCTCATGACAGTTTGCAATTGAACCAGGCCTGCGATATGGCGGATGAGTATCAGCGCAATATCGCCCCCGCTATCCAGTTGATGGAGGAGTGTATTGCCGCTGGCGTTGCCCGATTCATATTTGTTTCTTCCGGTGGCACAGTCTACGGCAATCCGGATTCCAGAAGCCCGCTAAGAGAAGACGCGGCAGCACAGCCCATTTCTCTCTACGGGACCTCTAAGCTCTGTATTGAGCATATGGTGCACTTGTACTGCCGGCAGCGTGGTTTGCCGGGTATCGTTGTGCGCCCGGCAAACGCCTACGGCCCTGGCCAGATTCCTTTCAAGGGGCAGGGCTTGGTGGCGACGGCGTTTGCGTCTGCTCTGCAGGGCAAATCCATTACGATTTTTGGTGATGGCGGGGCAGTACGTGATTATGTGCACGTCAATGATATTGCCTTTGCAATTATCGGGCTTCTCGAAGCTGGCCAGATTGGCGAAGTTTACAACGTGGGTAGCGGAGTAGGGACTTCGGTTCTGCAGCTCGTTGAAGAGCATGTTTTGCCGATTGTCAGAAGCGCGGGGTACAATCTGCAGTTGGAAAGAAGGGACGCGCGCGCGATTGACGTTGCTTACAACGTGCTTGATGTAGAAAAGCTGAGTCGCTGCATTCATTTTTCACCCATTACTCTAGCTGCAGGCTTGCCTGGCAGTTGGGAATGGGTTCAGAACCATCTGAGTCGTAACTGATGACCAAGATTTCGGTAGTAATTCCAAGTTATAACCACCGCCACTATATTGAAAAGGCTGTCGATAGCGTTTTAAATCAAAGTGAGCACGATCTTGAGCTTATCGTTATCGATGATGGATCGACAGACGACTCGTTGTCTTATCTGCGGCAGATCAGTGACTCGCGATTCAAGCTTGTTGAACAGAAAAATGCTGGGGCACATAACGCAATCAATCGAGGGTTGGCGCTTGCTCAAGGTGAGTATCTGGCCATTCTAAACTCCGATGATATTTTTCATCCCGATAGGTTGAAGCGTTGCATCGAAGCACTTCAGCGTGAAAATGCTGACCTGGTTACCACGTGGATCGAGGTTATCAATGCCGATGGTAAGCCATTAGGCGTCAAGGAAGCATGGAAAAACATGCTGCCTTGGTCGATCCCGGATATGGAGAAATCATTTTCAGCGACAGACGATTTTTCCTTGAATTTGATCGTGTCAAACTTTGTATCGACCACTAGTAATATAGTATTCACCCGCAAGCTTTACGAAAAAGTTGGCGGTATGCGCAATCTCAGATTTGCCCACGACTGGGATTTTATGTTTCGTGCTGCTGAAACGTCGAAGTGCGTCCTTTTGCCTGAAGCGCTTATGCAATACCGGATTCACGGGAGTAACACCATCTCTTCAAATCGAGCATGGATGCTGTTTGAGATCTGTTGGGTGATGGCAACTGGAATGCGGCGTTTTGAACGTGATTTGTTTTATAAGGGATCGAGCGTCGAGAGCTGGCTGGTCGACGTCCACCGATTGCATAATTCGGTGAATCTCCAAGGTAACGACAAAGTTTATTGGATGATTCAGCAGTTTATCAGCTCGCAGGAAGCCAAGGGTGTAATGGAGCCAGAGCTACTTCTGCTGGATAGCGCCGAGCTTCGCGCCGGCTTCATTGAATATATTGTGATTGAGCAGCCTCTCGCGGAGCCCGTCAGTGTTGCCGGAGTCCAGCGAATGTCATTGTTTTCGCTGTTGAAAATGTGGCTCAAGCAATACATCAAGGCGTAACCGAGTCGTGAGGAGCCAGTTTTTGAGCGGCTCTAGGAACGATTGTTTGATTGAGCGTGGTGTTGCCGCTCCCGAAATATATAGGCTGTATAATGTCATCAGATAGCGCGATCATCATTTCAGATATTAGCAAGTGTTACCATATTTACGACAATCCTCAGGATCGTCTGAAACAGATGATCTTTCGTGGGCGGCAGAACCTGTTCAGAGAGTTTTGGGCGCTGAAGAACATTTCTTTCGAAGTGCCTCGTGGTGAGACAGTCGGCATTGTCGGAAGAAACGGTTCTGGCAAGTCGACGTTGCTTCAAATTATCGCCGGTACACTGACACCTACCAACGGCTCCGTCGCCAGTCATGGTCGAGTCGCGGCGCTGCTTGAGCTAGGCTCCGGATTCAATGCCGAATTCACTGGCCGCGAAAATGTTTACATGAACGCCGCGCTGTTGGGATTGAGTCAGGAAGAGATCGATAATCGCTTTGACAGTATTGCCGCTTTTGCGGATATCGGTCATTTTATTGATCAGCCCGTAAAGACTTATTCCAGTGGCATGCTGGTGCGACTAGCTTTCGCAGTTCAGGCACAAATTGATCCTGAGATTCTGATTGTCGACGAAGCACTGGCAGTAGGCGACGCAAAGTTTCAGGCGAAATGTTTTGATCGACTTAAAAGATTAAAAGACAACGGCACTAGTATTTTGCTTGTGACACACAGTAGTGAGCAGGTAGTGACGCATTGCTCAAGTGCCGTGCTGCTTGATCAAGGTCATATGGTTCAGCAAGGTAACCCGCGAGACGTTATCAATAGTTACTTGGATTTGCTGTTTGGCCGGGAACAGAAGAAAAAAGTAGAGCTACCATCGCCTTCTGAAGATGTAGTGGACGTTGAGTCCGAACTCAGCGAAGCCGAGCCCGTTCCAATGGACACTACTCAGCTATCGTTTGATGTAGACAGCTTTAGCAAGCGTCCACTTTATAATTCTTACGAATATCGCTGGGGAGATGGCAGCGCTCAGATAACTGATTTTTCGTTTTTCAGTGAAGGAGTGGAGTTTCCGGCGCTAATAAGCAATGGTTCTCAGGTCAATTTGAAAGTTGCAATAAAAATTATCCAGCCGTTGATGCGGCCGATCCTCGGCATGACGATAAAAACCAAAGATGGTGTTACCCTTTTTGGCAGCAACTCTGAGCTTCTACAATGTGATGGTGTTCAGACCGTTTACGAAGGAGGCAAGACGCTCACCGCGGACATCTCTTTCAACTGTAATCTGGGTGACGGCGATTTTTTCATATCGCTAGGTCTTGCAACTCGTGAGGGTGAGGAGATCGTCCCGCACGACCGACGTTATGACTCAATCCACTTTGCAGTCAAAACTGACTCTCGTTTTTTTGGACTTACAAATTTGAACATGGGGATGAGTATTAAATGAGCCATTCATCTCTTGATCTCGCCGAACTGGGATATGCATTTCAGGCTGAACAGCGAATCTGGGCACGCACAACACCGGCGCCCTTTAATTACAGTGATGGCGATGGAACCGAAAATAAGCTGTATCGGATTATCCACGAAGCATCCGACGTTTCTATTTTTTCCAAAGAGCTGCGTAACGCGTGTAATGACTGGCCCACGCGCTATCATTTGAGCGCTTCGCGGGGAAATCTATTACGACCATTGTCGCAGCGTCTTAAGGGCGATGTGCTTGAGATCGGTGCTGGATGCGGTGCCATTACCCGTTTTCTGGGCGAAAATGGTGGCAATATCATCGCAATCGAAGGTAGCAGTCGTCGTGCAATGATCGCTGCCGAGCGCACGCGGGACCTGCCGAATGTCACAGTGATAAACGATCACTTTGATCTGTTCGAGACAGAAGTACGCTTTGACGTGATCACATTGATTGGTGTTCTGGAATATTCCGGGGTTTATGGCGCGGGCGCAGATCCGGTTCAGTCTATGCTTATGGCGGCCAGAAAGTTGCTCAAGCCTGAAGGGATACTTGTTGTCGCTATTGAAAACCAGTTGGGGCTTAAATACTTTGCAGGAGCGCCGGAAGATCATCTAAGTGTTCCGATGGTAGGTATTCAGGGCTTATACCAGCGGCCTGGTGTTGAAACATTTGGTCGCGTAGAGCTCTCGAACCGATTTCTTCAGGCGGGTTTTCAGCGCATTGAGCTGGCACTCCCGCTTCCAGATTACAAATTGCCATCCAGCGTCGTATTGCCTGCTGCCAGTGCAGAAAATTCTTCCTTCAATGGCTCGGTGCTTGCTGCTCAGACCGCGTCTCGGGACGCACAAACCTCATCCGAATACCTGAACTTTTCACTTGAATGTGTATGGCCAGTTATCGCGCAGAATGGCCTGTTTCCTGATATGGCGAACTCCTTCTTGTTCGCCGTATCACCTGCTGCGAATAGTGATGAGCCCATCTTTGATAACCAAACCCTGGCCATTCATTATTCAAGCGAGCGGCAGGCGGCTTTCTGCAAGTTTGCGGAATTCAAACAGATGGGCGAGGTGGTCAGTGTGTTGCATCAGCGTCTATGTCCTGATGCGATAGCTGTGGGTTCAGAAGATGAATACCAGCATGTTTTGCCAGCAGAGGCCTTCTCCTCCGGCCAGGCGATGAGTGCTGAATTTGTTCGTATCGTCCAGACGCCGGGTTGGACGGCGAAGCAGATTGCCCGGTTTCTCTCCACTTACCTGAACATCGTGCGGCAGTCGGCCGGTCTGGAGCCGGAAGGGTCTGAACTTGATCTTTTCGTCAAAGTATCAGGTAAGTTACTGGACACCATTCCTCAGAACATTATCCTGTCTGACGTCGCTCCTGCGATTATCGATCAGGAGTGGTCAGTAAAAGGTGATATCTCGCTGGGCTATCTGGCCTATCGATCACTGACTACTCTGGTACGGATGATTTCCAGTTTTGCTGTGCCTGCCGATATGCGTCTGTTGAATCAAGGGCAGTTGTTTTGTGTGGTTTTTGCTCATCTTGGAGTCGATTTTACCGAATCCATGTTTGAGGAGTACTCCCTCCGGGAGGCCCAATTCATGACTTTTGTCTCGGGCGAAAAAAACGAAGCGGTCAAATACACTGATTGGTCGGCACATCAATTACCAACTTTTCTTGATCGATCACGCTCTCTGACGCAACCTTTGGTTGAGTTTGTTGGCCAGCTACAGGATTTGTCCGACACCTATCTGGCTCAGATCAAATGGCTTGAGGGACAAAATGACTCGCGACGCGAGCAGATTGATCACCTTAATCAGTTAGTTGGCCAGATTCAGGCGCAAATGCAGGCTTCGTCAGTCGAAAGTGAAAACAAGCTTCTGGCCCTGGCAGAAGAGCTTGAATCAATAAAAAAATCGAAAAGCTGGAATTTGATTTGCCGTTTACGTTCTATTCGACGCCTTTTTTCGAGAGGTTGACATAGAGGTCAACTGCTCTGACAGGCAATGCGCATACGGTGTAGACGACGATCGGCTTTTGCCGCGATGTGTGTTGCCAGTCAGGTCTTGCTCGGTCCCTGGCCTGCGTGTCCTCGCATAAATGTCTGGTGGAGTGATTTACCAACTGTTTTCGTCCTTTTCTGTGATTCTTGCAGCCTTGGCGCTTTGGGCTAGCGCCGCTCGCTGCAGGCCGTTCTGCAGTTGTTGCCCTCTCGAATCCGTGAAAAAAGTCATCTCTTGTGTTAATTTCTCCGCCCAAATGATTGGCAGACGGCGAATTGATTTGCTTTGGTTGTTCATCAGTGGCTGATGGGGGTCTCTAGCTCAAGATCGCTTTAAAACAGGCACAACCAGAGTCGCACTCAAGGAAGTTAAAGCTTGAATACCCCCCTCGTTGTCGATCTCGACGGCACCCTATTGCGCTCGGATTTACTCTTGGAAACCGGGATGGCCTTTGTTCGCCACCGACCTCTCAAGGCTCTCCGACTGTTCAAATGGCTTGTAAAGGGCAAGGCTACGCTCAAAGCTAATCTTGCTCGCGCGGTAGACATTGATGTCACCGTTTTACCTTATGACCCCGCGGTTCTTGATCTTGTTAATTCAGCGCGAAATTCCGGGCGAAAGGTAGTCTTGGCGACGGCCAGCCACATTTCCCTGGCCGAACGTATTGCTGAGCATCTGGGTATTTTCGATCAGGTGCTCGCCTCCGACGAAAAGGTCAATCTGTCATCCCATCGAAAGCGAGATTTGCTGGTCGAGCATTTTGGTGTGAAAGGCTTTGACTATGTAGGGAACTCTTCGGACGACTTGTCTGTGTGGGAAGTGTCGCGTGACGCTTATGTCGTTAACCCTGAGCGCGGGGTGGAGCGGCGTGCTCAGGCAATAGGTAACGTCAAGGAGGTAATGCTCTCCAACGTGGCCGGCGTCAAAGACTGGCGCAAAGCGTTGCGGCTACATCAGTGGATGAAAAATATCCTTATTTTTGTACCGCTTTTGGCTGCACACCAGTTGGGTAATTATTTATTGATCTGGCAGGGAGTCATGGCCTTTTTGTTTTTTGGCCTTTGTGCTTCCAGCGTCTATCTTCTCAATGATTTATTGGATCTGGCGGATGACAGGCACCATGGAACCAAGAGGTTTCGACCTTTTGCGTCCGGTCGCTTGAGCATCGGTTCCGGGATTATGGTGTTTCCGTTACTGTTGACCGGTGCCTTTGCCGGCGCCGCGTTGTTTTTACCTTGGGCGTTTGTTGCCACATTGGTTGCCTATTACATCCTCACATTTGCTTATTCGCTTTGGCTGAAGCGGCAAATGGCGGTGGACGTAATCGCATTGGCAGCACTTTATACTTTACGCATTATCGCAGGCGCGGCGGCTTTCGGTCTGGAGCTTACCTTCTGGATCCTGGCGTTTTCCATGTTCATGTTTCTTAGTCTTGCACTGGTCAAGCGCTACGCGGAGCTTGGAGAAGCCAGGCGCAAAGGTCTTACCCAGAAAACCCGCGGTCGTGGATATTACCCGGGCGATCTAGAGATGATCTCTTCATTGGGAGCATCATCCGGTTACCTCGCGGTCATGGTTTTGGCTCTTTATATCCATGATCAGGCCACTACCAGTTTATATGCTCATCCGCAAATCATCTGGCTAGCTTGCCCGCTCTTGCTGTTCTGGGTGACGCGAGTCTGGATGCTGACGCATCGTGGTCAGATGCATGATGACCCGGTTGTATTCGCCATACGGGATCGCGTCAGTCTGATGGTAGGCGCATTGTTCTGCCTCGTTTTCTGGGCGGCAGCATGAGTGCCTCGTACCATTCCTGGGGGCGTTATCCTTATGAGCGGCTGACTGGCGAGGCTTGTCAGTGGCAGAGTGATTTGCCTGTTGCACTGCGGCGCATCGTGGATACCCACGGCACGACACTGCCTTTTGGTAACGGTCGCAGTTACGGCGACAGCTGTATGGCTGCGAGCGGGCACGTGCTCTGCATGCGGACGTTGGACCGATTTATCGAGGTTGACTGGGCAGCGGGGATCATTCGCGCAGAGGCGGGAGTGACGTTGGCGGAAATTCTATCGCTTGCCATTCCGCGAGGATGGTTTCTAGCAGTGACACCTGGCACCAAGTTCGTGACTCTGGGGGGCGCAATTGCCAATGACGTGCATGGAAAAAACCACCACGCCCGCGGCACATTCGGAAACCACGTCAGGTGTTTTGGTCTGGTGCGCAATTGCCAGGAACCTGTTGTCTGCTCTCCCTCGCAGAATGCCGATTTGTTCGCAGCAACCATAGGCGGGTTAGGGCTAACAGGGATTGTGAACTGGGCCGAGATTCAGCTGATCCCGATACAATCCAGTCAAATTGATTGTTCGGTCGTTCGCTTCGACAATCTGGGAGAGTTCTTTTCCCTTTCTTCCGAGTTGGATCCACAGCATGAATACAGCGTGGCGTGGATTGATTGTCTGGCTAAAGGTGGTCAAACCGGACGCGGCGTATTTATTGTCGGTGATCACGCCGAATACGGCAGTCTTGAGGCTGAAACTCGCTCCAGGCTTATGGTGCCGGTAGCGCCCCCTGTTTCGCTCATTAACCGACTCAGTTTGAAGGCTTTCAACGAAACGTACTGGCGGGTACATCCGGCAGCTCTTACCCGTAAACGAGTCAACTATGAACCGTTTTTTTATCCATTGGACCGAATTCTCCACTGGAATCGAATCTATGGTCGTAAAGGGTTTCAGCAATATCAGTGTGTCATTCCGGATGTCGAGGCAGAGTCGGCTACGCGTGAACTGCTAAAGAACATCGCGGATTCGGGACAAGGTTCGTTTTTGGCAGTGCTTAAACGTTGCGGAGATATCTCATCTCCCGGTTTGCTGTCTTTTCCTCGTCCAGGCACTTCATTAGCACTGGATTTTCCGCAGAACTCGAGGCTTGAGAAAGACTTGTTTTCCCGTCTTGACTGCATCGTCAGAGAGGCCGGCGGCCGCCTGTATCCCGCTAAAGATGCGCACATGCTAGGTAGTGACTTCCGTCGGTTTTATCCGGCGTGGGAGAAGCTGGAAGCTCTACGAGACCCGTCCCTGAATTCCCGCTTTTGGAGAAGAGTTACAGCATGAAACGTGTTTTGATTATCGGAGCGACATCTGCGATCGCCAATGCCTGTGCCCGGCTGTGGGCAGAAGAAGGCAGCGAGTTTTTTCTGGTTGCGCGCAACGCGGAAAAACTGGATCAGGCTGCAGCAGATCTGCGGGCGCGCGGTGCCAAGTCAGTAACCACCTGTACGTTGGATTTAGCCCATTTGGAGGAACACTCGACTCTGGTTGAAAGTTGCGTTCAGTCTTTGCGACAAATCGATATAGCGCTGATTGCTCATGGCACGCTGCCTGATCAGAAGGCGTGCGAGCAAGATGTGAATGTTGCTTTGAAAGAGTTCGCTAATAACGGCACTTCGGTGATCAGCCTTTTAACGTTGTTGGCAAATCAGTTCGAGCGCCAACGTTGCGGCAGCATGGCGATCATTTCGTCCGTTGCCGCAGATAGGGGGCGCCCGTCAAACTACGTTTATGGCACTGCAAAAGCAGCGGTCTCCACGTTTTGTGAAGGTTTGCAGGCGCGTATGTTCAAGCTTGGCGTTCACGTGATGACGATCAAACCGGGTTTTGTTGATACGCCGATGACTCAAGGTCTCAAGTTACCAGGTCTCTTGCTTGCGAGGCCTGATGACGTGGCGCGATTGATTCTGAGTGGTTTACAGCGCAAAAAAGCGGTTCTTTACACGCCGCGTTTTTGGAGTTTAATCATGCTGATTATCAAACTTGTACCTGATTTCGTTTTTAAAAGAATAAATCTGTAAGCCAAACTCAGTAGGGGTGTGTGTTGAAACTGAATGTTTTTTTTAAGGAATGCATAACGATTGAGCTTGGGGTAAAGCTCGTCGCTTTGCTGGCGTTTGGTTTTGCTGCGTTTGTCGCGTTGTACTATTCCGGACAGCCACTGCTGGAACAGCATGCTTTCCGGCAGACGCAAACGGCGCTGACGTCGTATTGGTTCATAAAGGATGGTTTCAGCCTTGCTTATCTGACGCCCGTAGGCGGCGCGCCTTGGACCATTCCCTTTGAGTTTCCACTGTATCAATACATAGTTTCAGTCGTTTCCATGCTGACTGGCCTGGATCTGGGCTTGGTGGGGCGTGTCACGTCTTTTGTTTTTCTCGCATTGTGCGTTTTACCGGCCAAATCAATCTGCAAGAAATTGTCGATTGACAATGTAGTCCTGTGTGTCTTTGTCGCTTTGTTGTTTTCGACGCCGATCTACTTGTTTTGGGGGCGTACCTTCATGATGGAAACCGCTGCACTGTTTTTTGCAGTGGTAGCGGTAGATTACTTTGTGTCCTTTGTACGTACGCATGCAAAACTGGATGCTGGCCTGTTTGTTTTTTTTATCGTGCTGTCGGTTCTGCAGAAGGCTACAACTGGTTTTGCGGTGTTGGCCGTTATGGCGTTCGTATTTCTTTTTTATGAGCTTCATAAAAATTCAGGCTTGATGAAGTCCATCACCCCTCAGAATATCTTCTGGTGTCTGGTGTTGTTCGCAGTGCCACTGGCGATAGGGTATGGCTGGACGCGTTACACAGATATTGTAAAAGTCAGAAGTGAATTTGGCACCAGCATTACTTCTGCTGCGCTGTCCAAGTGGAATTGGGGCACTTTTGATCAGCGCTTTTCTTCGAAGCTATACGAAGACGTTTTATGGGGACGAGTTTTAAAGGATAACTTTTCCGGATTTGTTGGTGTACTGCTTGTGTTTGCAGCGCTGTTCTGGTCCCGCTCCGTAATGCTCAAGCGCGCGATCGGAGTGTCGTTGGTTTTGGGGCTTGCACCGTTTCTAATTTTTACCAATTTGCATTTGATACATAATTACTATCAAAGTGCCAATGTTCTGTTCCTGGTGTTTGCACTGGCACTGGCCGTTGGCGATCGCTTGCAAGCAAATCAGCAAGGCAGAGGATGGTTTTTTTGCATCTTCCTCGCGTTGATGATTAATAACTACATTGCATTCGCCAATGGTTATTTCGCAAATATAAAGGAAACCTACACCACGGGTAACTCCAAGGATCTAGGCATCGCCTCGGTGCTTAAACACAGCCTTCGCAGTGATCAGGCTTTTGTGGCATTCGGAAATGACTGGAGTTCTGCGCTCTCGTATTACTCGGAGCGTAAATCCTTCACCGTACCTAGTTGGTTCAAAGGTTACGACGCAGTTGTGAAAAATCCGTCGTCGTTCCTGGGGCAGGCGGAACTGGGCGGTGAAGTCATCTGCCCTGATGCCAGAAAGCCGCACGTGCAGCATCTAAGCACGCTCGTTGCTGATCCGCAGTGGAAGGTTTCAGAGGTCGCCGGCTGTTATGTGGCTGTGCAGAAACAACAGATTGGGCTGGATTACCCACGGGTAGACACACCTGATTGCGAGGGCAGCCTTGATTACGTCGGAACTGAGGGCGTAGAGGTCGAACACGCAGTGAGAGTACGCGGTTGGACCACCGTTTCCGGTAAAAACAACGTTTTGCCTGACGCCGTTTACGTGACATTAATAAACGCGGCCGGGGCTATTTCTTACCACGATGCAGTGCAGTTTCCGCGGGTTGACGTAGACGAGTACTTTGGGGTTCCAAATCTTGGCCCATCCGGTTTTGGCATGATGATCCCGTCACTTCCATCCGGAACCTATCACGTTGGCATTGCCAGGGTTGTAGACAAGCATCTGGAGTATTGCCAGTTCCAAAAAGATTTGCAGGTGGGTAAATGAACGCTATCAATTTAAACAGTCGAATCGTCATTCCGGGCGGGGCGGGTCTGGTCGGCCAGAACCTAGTCGCGCGGTTAAGGGCAAAGGGCTATACGGATATCACGGTATTCGATAAACATAAGGCCAACCTGGCGATTTTGAAGCAGGTCCAGCCGGATGTGCGCGTTGAGTACGCTGACCTTGCAGAACCTGGTGATTGGCAAAAGAGTGTCACGGAAGCCGATGTGGTTGTGATGCTTCAGGCGCAAATTGGCGGGAACGATTATCAGGATTTCGTTCGTAACAATGTTGATGCCACCCGGTTGATCCTCGACGCTATCAAGTTGGGCAACTCACCCTATCTGGTGCATGTGAGCTCGTCTGTAGTGGAGTCTGTTGCGGACGACTTCTACACTCGGAGCAAGATAGAACAAGAGCGGATCGTGCTTGAGAGCGGCATTGCCTGTCCGGTACTACGACCAACCTTGATGTTTGGCTGGTTTGATCGTAAACACTTGGGTTGGTTATCCAGATTCATGAAGCGGGTTCCGGTGTTTCCCATTCCAGGTGATGGCCGATACATGCGCCAGCCGTTGTACGTTGGGGATTTCTGCAATGTAATCATGAGTTGCATTGAGGCGCGTCGTGGTGCGGGTATCTATAATATTTCCGGTCATGAAAAAATTGACTACGTGGATATTATTCGGCAAATCAAGAAAAGCACTGGCGCGAAGACAATTATCGCGCATATTCCGTACAGACTGTTCTACTTGTTGATTTGGTTATGGTCCCTGTTTGATAAAAATCCGCCGTTCACTACTCAACAGCTGGAAGCACTCAGTGCGAAAGATGAGTTTGAAGTAATCGACTGGCCCGGTATCTTCAACGTACCTTGTACGCCTTTTGCCGAGGCGATCAACGAAACATTCAATGACGCGGTCTACGGTAAAGTAATTCTGGAGTTTTAATCATGGGACAACGTATTGCAGTGTTGGGTGCAGGTCCCATGGGATTGGCTGTTGCCTATCAATTGGCACGAGACGGACATACTCCAATTGTGTTTGAGGCGGATGATCGCGTCGGTGGAATGACAGCGGCGTTTGATTTTTCAGGCCTCAGCATCGAGCGCTATTATCATTTTCATTGTATTTCCGACCATGACTTTTTGAATGTACTGGGTGAGCTTGGTCTGGCTGACAAAATGCGCTGGACCGAAACAAAGATGGGCTACTGGTATCAAAATCGCCTTCAGCCATGGGGTAATCCTGTGGCGCTGCTCAAGTTCCGAGGTCTGAGTCTGGTGGCGAAGGTCCGCTACGGCCTTCATGCTTTTCTTTGCACCAAGCGAAATGACTGGCACCCTCTCGATAATGTAGAGGCTACAGGCTGGATCAAGCGCTGGGTCGGAGCGGAGGCGTGGGAGGTACTTTGGCGTCGGCTGTTCGATTTCAAGTTTTACGAGTACACGGACAATCTTTCGGCTGCCTGGATCTGGAGTCGGATTAGACGTATCGGGCGTTCTCGTTACAGTTTGTTCCGGGAGAAGCTCGGCTATCTTGATGGCGGTTCCGAAACGCTTCTTCAGGCCATGAAGAAAGACATTGAGTCTAAGGGTGGGGAGTTTCGTCTGAGTTCGCCGGTAACCCGAGTCATCATGAACGGGAACAAGGTTCAGGGTGTTGAGGTTGCAGGGCAGGTTGAGCGATTCGACAAAGTGATCAGTACGATTCCTCTTCCTTATGTACCCAGGATAATGCCCGACTTGCCAAGTGATGTTCTGGCGAAATTTTCATCGCTGAAAAACGTCGCCGTGGTGTGCGTTATTGCGAAGTTGAAAAAAGCGTTGACAGAAAATTTCTGGCTGAATACCAATGACCCGGAGATGGATATTCCAGGTCTGGTTGAGTACACGAATCTGCGCCCGCTGGATCAGCATATTGTATATGTGCCTTTTTATATGCCCGGTGAAAATCCAAAATTTTCAGATTCCGATGCGGTTTTCATTGAAAAAGTCCGTACTTATTTGAAGAAGATCAATCCGCAACTTTCCGATTCTGATTTTATCGATGTGCGTGCAAGCCGCTATCGTTATGCTCAACCGATTTGCGATCCGGGCTATCTGGACCGTCTTCCACCGGTATCACTTCCAGTCGAGGGTTTGTGGGTGGCGGATACTTCGTACTACTACCCGGAAGACCGGGGTATTTCCGAAAGTATCGGCTTCGGCCGTAAAATGGCACGGGATGCAAGTCATTGATAAAGCAATTTGCTTCTCGTCAGTTTCTAATGTTCCTGTTGACCGGCGGGACGGCAGCGGCTGTGAACTTCGGCTCTAGAATTATCTACAGTCTGTGGTTTGACTTTTCGACTGCCGTTATTCTCGCGTACATCACCGGAATGATCACTGCGTTCTGCTTGATAAAATGCTTTGTTTTTACCAAGAGCGAACAATCCACTCAGCAATCGGTCTTGTGGTTCACATTAGTCAATGTCATCGCGGTTGCACAGACCTGGGCTATCAGTCTCGGACTCGCCAATTACGCTCTGCCTGCGCTCGGAGTCAATTCGTTTCAACATGAGATCGCTCACGCAGTGGGGGTCGCAGTGCCGGTTTTCACCAGTTACATTGGGCATAAACGGTGGTCGTTCAAATGATTTCAGGCAAGCGGCGTACTTGCTTCTGGTCTGATGCTGACTCGCAATTGGATAAAACTGTGCAGGTATCAGTGCCTCTGTCAGAAAGAGATCATTCATGAATAATGCATGGTGGGTTCCGGTCATTGCCAGTATCTCGTTTTTCCTGACGCAACTGCTTCGACACTACGCGCTTGTCCAGCGCTTGGTTGATGTGCCCAACGCCCGTAGCTCCCATGTTGTGCCAACACCTCGGGGCGGCGGGTTAGCCATTGTATTGTCGTTCTTGCTTGCTGTTGCACTGTTGTTTGCGATGGGAGTGATCTCGCTCGGTGTTTTTGCGGCGTACGTTGGCACGGGAGGGTTGATTGCCGTGATCGGGTTCATGGATGACCATGGCCATATCGCCGCGCGTTGGCGTCTTCTTGGGCATTTCGCCGCTGCATCCTGGGGGCTGTTCTGGTTGGGTGGCCTACCAGTTGTCACCGTTTTGGGATTTGATTTCGATTTGGTCTGGGTCGGAGACATCCTTGCGGTGTTCTATCTGGTATGGATGCTGAATCTCTACAACTTCATGGACGGAATAGATGGCATTGCCAGTGTCGAGGCCATATGCGTCTGTTTAGGGATATGCCTGCTGTATTGGATTAGCGACGTGCCTGACCTGATCTGGCTTCCATTATTTTTGGCGGCGTCTGTTATCGGGTTTCTGTGGTGGAATTTCCCTCCTGCACGGATTTTCATGGGAGACGCCGGCAGTGGCTTTTTGGGCGGCGTACTTGGCCTGCTTTCGTTGCATGCAGCATGGACAAAACCTCAAATGCTCTGGGCGTGGGTCATCCTGCTGGGTGTGTTTATCGTCGACGCGACCTTCACATTACTTCGGCGACTGTTTCGAGGCGATAAAGTCTATGAAGCGCATCGCAGTCATGCCTACCAATTCGCTTCTCGCAAGATGGGCAGTCATATGGCGGTCACGCTCGCGGTCGGAATGATTAATATTTGCTGGTTGCTCCCCGTCGCTTTGCTCGTATCGAAATTTGAACTTGATGGCCTTGTCGGGGTCGTTGTTGCTTATGCACCATTAGTGTTTCTTGCGTTGAAGTATCGAGCAGGGGAGCTGGAAACGAATCAGCGATAGAAACGAAGCATCCGCGGGTGGTTTGGGTCTAGAGTACCATGGGTGTTTCGGCAGTTTGAATGTAGCGATCCGGCTCATTCCAGGAAGCATTAAGAGGTGGCTGAGGGGGTTATGGATAAAATCAGGGTTTTTCTGCTCGGGCTGCCACGTCGCAAAAAGCGGTTAATCCAGGTTGCGACTGATGTGGTGCTGGTGTGGGCGGCGCTGTGGTTGGCCTTTATTGTCCGACTCGGCATTGATGACATGTATAACCCCTTGAGAGTGCACCTCTGGCTTTTCGCGTGCGCTCCGGTGATTGCAATCCCGCTTTTCATCCGGTTCGGTATGTATCGTGCGGTGATGCGCTATTTCGGCAACGATGCTCTTATCGCCATTATCAAAGCGGTCAGCCTATCGTCACTGATCCTTGCCTTGGTTGTGTATTGGTACAGCAATCACGAAGCGGTGGTTCCTCGTTCAATAATTTTCAACTATTGGTGGCTTAGCCTCGTGGTTATCGGCGGATTGCGCCTTTGCATGCGCCAATATTTCATGGGCGACTGGTTCAATGCCGCACAGCATGTGCCTTTTGCCAATCGTGATGATGGCCTGACCAAGGTGGCCGTCTACGGTGCAGGTGTTGCCGGCAATCAACTTGTAGCGGCGCTCAGGATGGGGCGTGTGATGCGTCCGGTTGCGTTTGTCGACGATGACGCCAGTATTGCCGACCGCTCCATTTCCGGGCTTCAAGTCTATAAACCCAAAAATATCCAGCAGATGATTGATGTCACCGGAGCTCAGGAAATTCTGCTCGCGCTGCCTTCATCCACACGTGCGCGACGCAGGGAGATTCTCAACCTGCTGGAGGGCTTTCCGCTGCATGTTCGCAGTGTGCCAAATTTCACTGACCTGGCCAGTGGACGGGTCAAAGTCGACGATATCCAGGAAGTGGATATTGCAGATTTGCTTGGTCGCGATGCGGTGCCGGCGCAGCCCGATCTGCTCGAACGGTGTATCAAGGGCAAGACTGTGCTGGTGACAGGGGCCGGTGGCTCGATAGGTGCGGAACTCAGTCGGCAGATTTACGCCTTGGGTCCGACCACTCTGCTGTTATTTGACCATAGCGAATTCAATCTCTACAGCATTCTGTCCGAGCTGGAGCAGCGGGTTTCTCGTGAGTCACTTTCCGTTCGCCTGTTGCCGATCCTCGGTTCCATTCGCCATCCCCATAAGCTCTTGGATGTGATGAAAACCTGGCGAGTGGATACTGTCTATCACGCAGCCGCCTACAAACACGTGCCGATGGTTGAACACAATATTGCCGAGGGCGTGCTGAACAATGTTATCGGTACGCTCAATACGGCTCAGGCGGCGCTGCAATCGGGGGTCGCCAACTTCGTTCTGATCTCTACGGATAAAGCGGTTCGTCCAACGAATGTCATGGGCAGCACCAAGCGTCTTGCCGAGATGACGCTCCAGGCGTTGAGCAGGGAATTGGCCCCTGTTCTATTTGGTGACAAGGCTAATGTTTCCCGAGTTAACAAAACCCGCTTCACGATGGTGCGCTTCGGCAATGTGCTTGGATCTTCCGGTTCGGTCATTCCGCTGTTTCACAGTCAGATCAAGTCCGGGGGCCCGTTGACCGTTACACATCCGAAAATTACCCGTTACTTCATGACTATTCCCGAAGCTGCGCAGTTGGTCATTCAGGCCGGGTCGATGGGGCGGGGCGGTGATGTCTTTGTGTTGGACATGGGCGAACCGGTGCGGATTGTCGAACTGGCAGAAAAAATGATTCATCTGTCCGGATTGAGCATTCGCTCAGAAAAGAATCCTCATGGTGACATCTCGATCGATTTTACTGGATTAAGGCCTGGCGAAAAGCTGTACGAAGAGTTGCTGATTGGCGATAACGTTTGCGCTACCCAACATCCGATGATCATGAGCGCAAACGAAGATCATTTGCCTTGGGAGGCTCTGAAGGGGCGTCTTGATGAGCTATTGAAGTCAGTCGAAAACGACGACTACTCGCGCGTGCGTCAACTCCTTCGCGAGACCGTCAGCGGTTACTCGCCAGACGGTGAAATAGTCGACTGGATCTACCAGCAACGGCATCTGGATCCTTGATTGTTTCACATCTTGCAATAAACGGGTTTTTGACTCTTTCCTGATATCGCCTAAGTTTGAGAGGCAGCTTTGGAAAAGCTGTTTCTTCTAATCGGTATCATGGAGCTTCACTTATGCGTAAAGGCTATTTTTACTCGTTGGTTTTCGCGTTGTTGACGGGCGCTTCGGTTGCTGCAATAGCTGCGCCAGTTGCGCCAGTTGCGCCAGTTGCGCCAGTCGCCATCGACAGTGCGCTTCCGCCAATGGCGGAGTCTCAATCGTCGTCGGCAAAAGTAGATCTCAATAATGCCGATGCAGTCACTTTGCAAAAGTCGCTTGCAGGTGTTGGAGAGGCTAAAGCGAAAGCGATTGTTGCGTACCGAGAGAGTAACGGGCCTTTCGCATCGATCGACGAACTGTTGGAAGTGAAAGGCATCGGCAAGGCGATCCTTGACCGAAATCGCGATAATCTCGAAATCAATTAAGCGCGGAGTGAATAGAGAGGCCGGTCTTTGACCGGCCTTTTGACTTTCTGGGAAGGGCAATCGCAGGGATAAATCATCAACTCAATCATTGACTATGCGTCACACGGGTTGATCTGCCTGTGCTTAAGGTGTGTGCCGACGACTTCTAGAATTCTGTCAGCCGTCTCGGAGTTCTCTACGCTGCGTGATAACAATAGCGCCCCTACCAGAGTTGCCATAATGACAATGGACCGATCAATCGTGTCGGTGCCCGAGAGAGTCGCTTGGACTTGTTCCAGGCGAGCATCGAGTACCCGATCAGTTGTGGGACTGGGTCGTCCGCGTAACCCGAGTTCGGATGACATCGTGGGCAGAGGGCAACCTTCTCCGGGGGAGGTTCGATGCCAATCCGAGAGATAGCTGTCTATGAATGCATGCAGCGGGTTGTGTTCTGCGAAAAGAACAGTGCAGTGCGCGTCCAGCTCCTCGCTTGCTGCTATCAGGGCCTTTTCCACTAGTTCGTCTTTGGACTTGAAGTGCGAGTAAAAGCCGCCATGGGTCAGTCCCAATGCTTTCATCAACGGTTGCAGGCCGGTCGCGCTGATGCCATCCCTGCGAAATCGGATCGAGGCCTCTTTGATGATCCGCTGATGTGTCTGAGCTTTGTGATTCAGCGTGTAACGCATTTGGAGTCTCCCCAACAATACGTCATCTTAAACAATCTAAATAAGATGGCGACTGTACTTCTATAGCTAAGGCGCATAGATCCCGGTTCAGCGTGGGTGCTATCCGTTGGGGGCCTCATGGGGAGCGTAGGAGGTTTTTGTTGTTGTTGAATCGTTATGTGATGAGCGGCACAGGCACCTGTTCATGTGCCTGTGACACTCGACCATTTTTTCCTAAAGAGGCAAGGAGCTGGAACCGGTTTCGGGTGCTGCAATCGAAACCTCCGGGCAGGCCCCAGGAGCATCCAGATCAAGGCGCAGTTCGGTAATCGCGGCTCCTTTGGCCCAACTGGAGTCAGGGGCAAAGGTCAGCGCAGTCAATCCGTCATTGGTCGAGAACCGTACACTGTCGGCTTCACTGAACTGAGTCCCTTGCGAGCGCCAGAACAGTTGAATCGGTACTCGTTGGGACGAGTACTGGCAGCGGACGTTGAAGACGATTCTTCTCGCTTGAGCCGGTTCGACGGGAGAGTCGAGTCGATAGACAATGAACGGATCAGGACCTGTCACAGTGTAGGTATTCTGCTCTCTGCCAGCGAGATCATTGGCTCCGATCTGTAAACCTTGAGCGATCCTTTTGAACGAGGTGATTTTTTTCGAAATTGAAAAAGATGGTGCAGGTTTCTGGAAAAATTCGCTGAGGATTTCACGTTCTACCCCCATTACAAATACATAATCCGGTTGATATTCCTCTACGAGTTCTGCGATCTCTCGATGGCTGGTGAACGCGTAGTGCAACTGCAGGGTCTCGCTGAAAGTTGCTGCCATGTACGGAGCCAATGCGTTACCGAACGAGTCGCGCAGCCAAAGCACTTTCTTTTTGTTCAGGGCTTTTTCTGACTTGACCAGCAGGGGCCGTTGTGATGCTTCCAGCGCGGAGTTACGTCCTGAGGCAAGCAACTTTCCGGATGGATATTCATACTGCTCGATCGTAATCGGATTTTTATAAATGAAGTCCAATATGACCTCTTCGTCCGGAACCGAGTCGGTAATTCTTTGGAACCTGGCCAGATCGCCGCCTGTTCTGGCGAGGATTTCAGTAGGCTGACTGATATCTTTGCTCGGCCACTTCAATTCAGGATGGGTAATGGACAGGTTTTTTGCCAATTCCTGGAAGGCGATACCTGCGCCCACAAAATTCCAGTGTGTGTCTGTTCGATAATACAGAGGACTATGTCCTTCGCTCTTGGCTTGGCGTAATGCTTCAGTGGGATTCACATAAGTATCAATTTTGGCATTGCTGGTCAGATACTCGGTCCGGGACGAAGGCGAGTGCTTCGCCCAGCCTGGCAAAAACTCCGGGTAGAGGGTGTCTTTATCGGGGCCGATGATAATTCGATAGGCGCTGACACCGTTATCCTTGTACCAAGACGTCCAAGACTTCGTGGCGTCAGTAACCAGCTGATTTGTCAAAATACTCTCGGGAGTCACACCGACTCTTTTTACGGTAATCGACTTGGCGTACGCATCGCCGAGATAAAACCAGCCGTCTTTGCCGATGATTACCTGCTTGGGATCGATGGAGATACCGGCGGCATAAAACGCACGGCCCAGCAATGGCATCAGGATGTCGGTGTTGTATAAATTGCTGACTGACCACCAGTTCTGGTTTTTTTGAACTGCTTGCGTGCCATGAGAAACAAGGTTGGCGGCTGGAATCAAAGTCAGCGAGATCAGGGCCAAGGCAAGAAATACATGGATTTTGGTTTTCATGAGTTCGCCGATCAAAAGTTGAAGTACAGAAAAACAGAACTGGTCGTCAAAATCGTTGAGTAGATGGCTACGCTGAACAGAAGCGACATGCCAACGATTTTTGGCCAACTGATCCGGCCTTGAGTCGTCAATTCAAAAGAGTTTTTCTGGGCGATGAGGATAAAACCGAAAGCGATCATGAGGTAGCAGACGGCGTTCGCCGCGATGCCGGTCGGAAGCACTGTCAGTAAATGGTCTTCCAATACGCCACCCCACGCAAAGCTTGAAGTCGGGACATCTTGAGCTGGGATCGCCACAGAACCCAAGTCCACCATGCCGGCAAGGATTCGCTTGGCATCATCAAGGGAATGCGCCCTGAAGAACACCCAGGTTACATTGACGAAAAGGAAGGTAGTCAGCCATGCCAGCGGTGTTGGCATGCGCATACCGCATTGTTTCCAGACTCTGTGCAGTACCAGAGCCCCACCATGCAGCGCACCCCAGATAATGAACATCCAGCTGGCGCCATGCCACAGGCCTCCGAGTACAAAGGTGCCCATCAAGTTGATATAGATTCTTGTCGAAGAGCAGCGATTACCGCCAAGTGGGATGTACAGATAGTCGCGCAGATAGCGGCTGAGAGTCATGTGCCACCGACGCCAGAAGTCCTGGATATCGTACGATTTGTAGGGCGAGTTGAAGTTTATGGGCAACCAGATGTTGAACAGAAGGGCAGCGCCAATGGCCATGTCACAATAGCCACTAAAGTCAAAATACAATTGGAAAGTATAAGAAAGACTGGTCGCCCAAGAACTATAAAAATCATGCTGTGCGCCAGGCTGGAAGCCTGCGTCTGCCCACACCGCAAACGTATCTGCGATCATGACTTTCTTGAACAGTCCAATGCTGAATATAAACAGGCCCATCAAGATATAGCGGTATCTGATGGCAAGCGTCCAGCGGGACTGGAACTGCGACATCATTTCTTTGTGGTGCAGGATTGGCCCAGCGATGAGGTGCGGAAAAAACGTTACAAAAAGCGCATAGTTAATGAAGTCGTATTCTTTAGCTTCACCCCGATAACTGTCTACGAGGAAAGCAATTTGAGTGAAGGTATAAAAGCTGATCCCTAGAGGCAGAATTATCTGCTGTAACTGGATATCAAAATTAGAAAGTGAGTTGATGTTTTCAATAAAAAAGTTAGCGTACTTGAAGTAGCCTAGTAATCCCAAGTTTACTACTATGCTCAAGGTTAAAATGGTTTTTCGGGATAGCTTTAGGCGCAAACCAGTCGTGGCCGGCGAAAGGGCACTGCCTACCATGAAGTTGAAAAAAATTGAACCGAGCAGAAGCGGTAGATAAGCAACGCTCCAGTAACCATAGAAAAACAGACTTGCCGCTACCAACCAGCATTTTCCCGCGAGTATCAGGCGTCTCTTGTTAAGCAGGAAGTAAACGAGGAAAACAATGGGTAGATAGAGCAATATGAACGTGGGAGAGCTGAATACCATTTTCCGTCTCGTATAAAAATTGGCTGTATCTTTGTTTTTTTAAATGGCGAAAGACCAAGGAACCTGCGCGATCTGTTGTGATACGTGGGGCCTGATCTGCGAGGCCGGCGGGCTTTTTTGGGCACCTTGAGCGTTGAAGCTTCAGTAACGCAAAAATTAACTTCTGGCCTGTTACTAACCGATCTGCTTTCTCTGCCGTCTATTGGAACTCTGTAGCAACAAAACTCCATTGCGCGGGAAAATACCACAAAGACGGCTGTTTTTATATTGAGACTAGTGATTGTGCGGAGTCGGGGATCGGGGAATGGTCTGGGGGATGCTAATCGGCTGGCTTGGGTAGCAATGGCACTGCTCGAGGGGGGGAACAAACCCCGCCGATTCAGGCGGGGTTTTTCGTTCAGCGATCCTGCGCGTCTTTGATGTCCGCTTCGGCGTTGCGCTGTGCAACGCGTTTGCGTTCTTCATCGGTCAGTTCAACCTTGTTGGCGGTGTCGCGCAGCATCATCAATCCGCCAACGATCGAGCCGATTGCAACGACCAGAATCAACCAGGCATACCAGGGCATAACGGCTCTCCTTAATGGCAACTCGGCGGGCGAGGGTTTCGCCAGCGACGCTGCATACCACTTTGAGCGAAGTGAGTTCGCAGTGGTTCCATTCTAGGCCCGATATCCAAGCCGCACCTTAATTCCCTGTAGGAGCTGCAGAAGGCTGCGATCTTTTGACTTTGCTTTTTCAAAAACAAGATCAAAAGATCGCAGCCTTCGGCAGCTCCTACATGATGCGTTATCGCCCCGTTAGCATGGCATCGGCCGGAGCGTCAGCGCGCAGTTGCCCGGTGAGCAGGAAGTAGCCGAAGCCGACCGCCATGAAGCCGAGGAAAATCAGCCCGATCAGTGCATTGAACCAGGCCATGGCGATCAGACACACCACCGCCAGCACCAGTGCGATCAGCGGAATCAGCGGATAACAAGGCGCACGGAAAGTCCGCTCGAGATTGGGTTCGGATTTACGCAATTTGAACAGGCTGAGCATGCTCATGATGTACATCACGATCGCGCCGAACACGGCCATGGTGATCATCGCCGCGGTGAGGGTCATGCCACCGAGGTTGATCAGGCCATCGCTGTAGATCGCGGCGATGCCGATGATGCCGCCGGCGATGATCGCCCGGTGTGGGGTCTGGAAGCGCGAGAGTTTCGCCAGCGACGCCGGCAGGTAACCGGCGCGGGCGAGGGCGAAGAACTGCCGCGAGTAGCCGAGGATGATCCCGTGGAAACTCGCCACCAGACCGAACAGGCCGATCCACACCAGCATGTGCAGCCAGCCGGAATTGTCGCCGACCACGGTTTTCATCGCTTGCGGCAGAGGGTCGTTGATGTTCGCCAGGGTGCGCCAGTCACCGACGCCGCCTGCGAAGAACATCACGCCCATCGCCAGCAACACCAGGGTCAGGATCCCGCTGATGTAGGCCTTGGGGATCGTGCGTTTGGGATCCTTGGCTTCTTCGGCGGCCATGGCCGCACCTTCGATGGCCAGAAAAAACCAGATAGCGAAAGGAATTGCGGCGAACATCCCGGCAATCGCTGGTGCGCCAAAAACGTCCGAACCGGCCCAGCCATTGAGCGCAAAGTTGCTGAAGCTGAAGGCCGGAGCGACCACGCCCATGAACACCAGCAATTCGGCGACAGCGAGCACGCAGACGATCAACTCGAAGGTTGCCGCCAGTTTCACCCCGAGGATGTTCAACCCCATGAAGACAATGTAGGCGCCGACTGCCGCATGTTTCGGATCGAGCGCCGGAAACTGCACATTCAGATAAGCGCCAATCGCCAGGGCAATCGCTGGCGGTGCGAAAACGAATTCAATCAGCGTCGCCAGTCCGGCGATCAGCCCGCCTTTTTCTCCAAAGGCACGGCGACTGTAGGCAAACGGCCCGCCGGCATGCGGAATCGCCGTGGTCAGTTCAGTGAAGCTGAAGATGAAACAGGTGTACATCGTGGCGACCATGAACGAGGTCACCAGAAAACCCAGCGTGCCTGCCACGCCCCAGCCGTAACTCCAGCCGAAGTACTCGCCGGAAATCACCAGCCCGACGGCGATGCCCCACAGGTGCAAAGTGCCCAGCGTGGGTTTTAGTTGTGTGTTCATGCGCATGCTCCCGGAACGGTTTGGAAAGCTCGGGGGAGGGCGTGTGCAGTGGGCGTGCCATTGCTGGGAGTCAGGTCGTAATGCGCTGAAAGCTGTCGTATCGGGGATGTTCGCGGCTGGATGAGCGTTTTTTGTGCGCCAGTTGGGTGCGATGTTGTCGGTTATGCCGTCTTCGCGAGCAGGCTCGCTCCCACAGGGGAATGCATTTCAAAATGTGGGAGCGAGCCTGCTCGCGAAGAGGCCAGCCCATACGGCGCAAAACCCCGCTGTAACGCCAGCATAAACCCACTCTTTACGCTTTCTTTATGCCCAGCCAACCCCCTCGGTCTCGTTCCTTTACAGCCTCCTTTCCGACAATGCCTCCACACGCGGCAATACGCCGTAAAACGGAGATCTTCCATGAGCGTTCTGGACGGGGTGTCCCTGCTGTTGGCAGCCGGGCTGTTCATTTATCTGTTGGTTGCGCTGTTGCGCGCGGATCGGAACTAGGAGCGGCTATGCACAGTTATGACTATTGGCTGATCCTCGCGTTTTTTGCGGTGGTCTTGCTGCCGGCGCCGTTCCTCGGGCGCTTTTACTACAAGGTTATGGAAGGTCAGCGCACCTGGCTGACGCCGATTCTAGGCCCGGTCGAACGTGGCTGTTACCGCATCGCCGGGGTCAATCCGCAGGACGAACAGAGCTGGCAGAAGTACACGCTGGCGCTGCTGGCGTTCAACCTCGCCGGTTTCCTGCTGCTGTTCGCGATCCTGCTGTTCCAGGATCACCTGCCGCTGAACCCGCAAAACCTGCCGGGTCAGGAGTGGACACTCGCGTTCAACACCGCCGTCAGTTTCATGACCAACACCAACTGGCAGGCCTACAGCGGCGAAGCGTCGCTCAGTTACCTGAGCCAGATGGTCGGCCTCACCGTGCAGAACTTCGTTAGCGCCGCCACCGGTCTCGCCGTGCTGGTCGCGCTGTGCCGTGGCATCGGGCGCAAATCCACCAAGACTCTCGGTAACTTCTGGGTCGACATGACCCGCGCCACCCTCTACGGCCTGCTGCCGCTGTGCCTGCTGCTGGCGCTGTATATGGTGTGGCAGGGCGTGCCGCAAACCTTCGCGCAATACGTGAATGCTGTGACGATGCAGGGCGTTGACCAAGTGATCCCGCTCGGCCCGGCCGCCAGCCAGATTGCGATCAAGCAACTGGGCACCAACGGCGGTGGTTTTTTCGGCGTCAACTCGGCGCATCCGTTCGAGAACCCGACCGCGTGGAGCAACCTGTTCGAAGTCGCGTCGATCATTCTCATCCCGGTGGCGCTGGTGTTCACCTTCGGCCACTACGTGAAGGATCTGCGCCAGAGCCGCGCCATCATCGGTTGCATGCTCGCGCTGTTCATCATCGGCGGCGCCACTTCGCTGTGGGCCGAGTATCAGCCTAACCCTGCCTTGAACAACGTCGCCGTCGAACAGACCGCACCGCTGGAAGGCAAGGAAGCGCGCTTCGGCACCACCGCCACTGTGCTCTGGTCGGTGACCACCACGGCGGCGTCGAACGGTTCGGTCAACGGCATGCATGACAGCCTCAACCCGCTCAGCGGCATGGTCGCGCTGGTCAACATGATGGTCGGCGAAGTGATCTTCGGCGGCGTCGGCGCGGGGCTCTACGGCATGTTGCTGAACGTGCTGATCGCGGTGTTCCTCGCCGGCCTGATGATCGGTCGCACCCCGGAATACCTCGGCAAGAAACTCCAGGCCCGTGAAGTGCAATTGCTGGTCGTCACCCTGCTGGTGATGCCGGTCGGCGTGCTGGTGCTCGGCGCGATTGCCGCGAGCCTGCCCGGTCCGGTGGCGGCGGTGAGCAACCCCGGCCCGCACGGTTTCAGTCAGTTGCTCTACGCCTACACCTCGGCCAGTGCCAACAACGGTTCGGCGTTCGGCGGCTTCGGCGCCAACACCGCGTTCCACAACCTGATGCTCGGCCTGGGCATGTTGATCGGCCGCTTCGGTTACATCCTCCCGGTACTGGCCCTGGCCGGCAGCCTGGCGATGAAGAAAACCGCACCGATCGGCCAGAACAGCTTCCCGACCCACGGTCCGCTGTTCGTGACCCTGTTGACCGTGACCATTTTGCTGGTGGGCGGCCTGACCTTCTTGCCGACCCTGGCGCTCGGCCCGATTGCCGAACACCTGAGCATGGGCTTCTAAGGAATCCATCATGAATATGCATGTTCCAGCTTCAAAACCAGCGGCAGCTGCCAAGTCGGCTGAAGCTCCGAAAACCGCGATCAGCGCCCTGTGGCGTCCGGCGCTGGTGCAAGCGTTCGTCAAGCTCGATCCGCGGCAGTTGCAGCGCTCGCCGGTGATGCTGGTGGTCGAACTGACGGCGATCCTGACCACCGTGCTGTGCTTCATTCCCGACAACGGCGTGCCGACTTTCGTGGCCGCGCAAATCGCCCTGTGGCTGTGGTTCACCGTGCTGTTCGCCAACTTCGCCGAAGCGCTGGCCGAAGGTCGTGGCAAGGCCCGCGCCGACAGCCTCAAGGCCGGCAGCGAAGGCCTCAGCGCCCGCCGCAAACTGGCCAACGGCAGCTTCCAGGTCGTACCGGCCACCAGCCTGCGCAAGGGCGACGTGGTGCGCGTTGAAGCGGGGGAGATGATCCCCGGTGACGGCGAAGTCATCGAAGGTATTGCGGCGGTCAACGAAGCGGCGATCACTGGTGAATCGGCGCCGGTGATTCGCGAGTCCGGCGGCGACCGTTCCGCCGTCACCGGCAACACCCGGCTGGTGTCCGACTGGCTGCTGGTGAAGATCACCGCCAATCCCGGTGAATCGACCCTCGACCGCATGATCGCGCTGGTCGAAGGCGCCAAACGCCAGAAGACCCCGAACGAAGTGGCGCTGGATATCCTGCTGATCGGCCTGACCCTGATCTTTCTGCTGGTGGTCGTGACCCTGCAACCGTTCGCCCACTTCGCCAACGGCAGCTTGCCGCTGGTGTTCCTGGTGGCGTTATTGGTCACGCTGATTCCGACCACCATCGGCGGTCTGCTGTCGGCGATCGGTATCGCCGGGATGGATCGGCTGGTGCGCCTTAACGTGATCGCCAAGTCCGGTCGCGCGGTGGAAGCGGCGGGTGATGTGCATGTGCTGCTGCTGGACAAGACCGGCACCATCACTTTCGGTAACCGTCGTTGCAGCGCGGTATATGCAGCGCCGGGCGTGAATGCCCGTGAGCTGGCCGAAGGCGCGCTGTTCGCTTCGCTGGCCGACGAAACTGCCGAAGGCAAGTCCATTGTCGAGTACCTTCGCGGCTCAAATCCGCAGCCGGAACCTTCGCCGGAAACCCTGACCGCCGTACCGTTCAGCGCAGAAACCCGCTTGTCCGGTGTCGACTATCAGGGCCGTGTGTTCCGCAAGGGCGCGGTGGATTCGCTGCTGGCCTTCCTCGGCCAACAACGCAAGGACCTGGCCCCGGCGCTGTCCCGGGAAATCGACAAGATCGCCCAGAGCGGCGGCACGCCGTTGCTGGTCTGCGCCGACGGCAAACTGCTCGGCGCAATCCACCTCAAAGACGTGGTCAAGCCGGGCATCCGCGAGCGTTTCGCCGAGCTGCGCAAGCTGGGGATTCGCACGGTGATGGTCACCGGCGACAACCCGCTGACCGCCGCCGCGATTGCCGCTGAAGCAGGTGTCGATGACGTACTGGCCGAAGCCACACCGGAGAAAAAACTGGCGCGCATCCGTCATGAGCAGAACGACGGTCGTCTGGTCGCGATGTGCGGCGACGGCGCCAACGATGCCCCGGCGCTGGCTCAGGCTGACGTCGGCATGGCGATGAACGACGGCACGCAAGCCGCGCGTGAAGCGGCCAACATGGTCGACCTCGACAGCGACCCGACCAAGCTGCTGGACGTGGTGCAGATCGGCAAGGAACTGCTGGTGACCCGCGGCGCGCTGACGACCTTTTCCATCGCCAACGACGTGGCCAAGTACTTTGCCATCCTGCCGGCTCTGTTTGCCGCGATCTACCCGCAACTGGGCGTGCTGAACATCATGCAGTTGAGCAGTCCGCAGAGCGCGATCCTGTCGGCCATCGTGTTCAACGCGTTGATCATCGTGGTGCTGATTCCGCTGGCCCTGCGCGGCGTGCGAGTGCAGGCAGCGAGTGCGGCGGCGTTGCTGCGACGCAATCTGCTGATCTACGGCCTGGGCGGGATTCTGGTGCCGTTTGTGGGGATCAAGGCGATCGACATGCTGTTGA
The DNA here is from genome assembly GCF_056626735.1 of Pseudomonas sp. 1. Classification (NCBI taxonomy): domain Bacteria; kingdom Pseudomonadati; phylum Pseudomonadota; class Gammaproteobacteria; order Pseudomonadales; family Pseudomonadaceae; genus Pseudomonas; species Pseudomonas sp. 1. The sequence goes on from NZ_JBWXMQ010000002.1 coordinate 474,424, forward strand.
CGGCGTTGCATCTGGTTTGAACCTGAACAGCGGTGTGCCGGGCACACCGCTTCAAGCACGAATTCGAGGATTTTGAAATGTCCACAATGTTACGTCCGGCCCTGAGCCTGTTGGTGCTGATGACCCTGGTCACCGGCGTTGCCTATCCGCTGGTAGTCACGGGCGTCGCGCAAGTCGCCTTCCCCGAGCAGGCCAACGGCAGCCTGGTGCGCGACGCCGAAGGCAAGGTGCGCGGCTCGTCGCTGATCGCGCAGGACTTTGTCGGCGATGCCTGGTTCCATCCGCGTCCATCAGCCGGTGCCTTCGCCACCGTGTCGAGCAGCGCGAGCAACCTGTCGCCAAGTAATCCGGCGCTGGCCACTCGGGTGATCGATGACGCCAACAAGCTGCAGGTGCCCGGTCAGGGCCCGGTGCCGCTGGCGCTATTGACCACCTCCGGCAGCGGTCTCGATCCGCACTTGCCACCGGCGGCGATTGCCTATCAACTGGCGCGTGTTGCGGCCGCGCGCAATCTGCCGGTGGCGACCTTGCAGCAACTGCTCGACGCGCACATCGAACAGCCGCTGGTGGGCCCGCCGGTGGTGAATGTGCTGACGCTGAACATGGCGCTGGAAAAGCTGTAGTGGATGTTCGTTCCCACGTCCAGGCGTCGAACCGTCTGCATGGGAACGCCTTAAAAGACGCTGTGCGTCAGCCTGTGCGGGACGCAGAGCGTCCTGGGCTGCATTCCCACGCAGAGCGTGGGAACGATCAACTTCAGGAAGAGAGCTTCAAGCATGAGTGACTCCGGCCGCGCCGACGCGCTGTTAGCAGACTTGCCCCGCGATGGACGCGGCCGGCTCAAGGTTTTCCTCGGCGCTGCGCCGGGTGTGGGCAAGACCTACGCGATGTTGCAGGCCGCCCACAGCCAATTGCGCCAGGGCGTGAAAGTCATCGCCGGAGTGGTTGAAACCCATGGTCGCGCCGAAACCGAAGCGCTGCTTGGCGGTTTGCCGCAACTGCCGTTGGTGCGCTCGGAATACCGTGGCGTGACGCTTGAAGAAATGGACCTCGATGGCCTGCTCGCGGCCCGGCCGAAACTGGTGCTGGTCGATGAGCTTGCCCACAGCAACGCCCCCGGCAGCCGCCACGCCAAACGCTGGCAGGACATTCAGGAACTGCTCGCCGCCGGTATCGACGTGTACACCACGGTCAACGTCCAGCACCTCGAAAGCCTCAACGATCAGGTGCGCGGCATCACCGGTGTCCAGGTACGCGAAACCCTCCCTGACTGGGTGCTGCAAGAAGCCTACGAACTGCTGCTGATCGACCTGCCGCCCCGCGAACTGCTCGAGCGCCTGCGCGAAGGCAAGGTCTACGTACCTGAGCAGGCACGCGCCGCGATCGATGCATTTTTCACTCAGACCAACCTCACCGCACTGCGCGAACTGGCGATGCAGACCGCTGCCGCGCAGGTCGATAACGATCTCGCTCAGGGCTATCGCCAGCTCGGCCAGGCCGCGCCGGCGGTGCGCGGGCGCTTGCTGGTCGGCGTCGATGGTGATGCGCAGGCCGAACGGCTGGTGCGTCACGCCAGCCGCGTCGCCCAGCGGCGACATCTGCCATGGAGTCTGGTGCACGTCGATAACGGCAGCGTGCGCGACGAGCAATCGCGCCTGCGCCTGCAAAGCGCCCAGCAACTGGCCGAACGCCTCGGCGGCGAGGTGGTGCTGTTGCGGGCCGGCGAAGTGGCGAAAACCCTGATCCAGCATGCGGCTGAACGACGGGCGAGTCTGGTGCTGGTCGGCCAGTCCCGGCCGCGTCTGCGCAGGCGCCTGTTTGGCGGTGGGCTGGCGGCGCGTTTGCTGCGTCAGGCTCATGGCCTGGAAATCAACGTGCTGGACAGTGACCAGGAACAGCATCAGCCGCGCCCGCGTGTAGCGCCGACGCTGGTGTGGTTCGACTATGCGCTGGCGCTGGTCGCCACAGTGCTGGCCAGTGCGCTGGCTTGGGCGGTGTCCAGCGTGCTGCCGTTGCCGAATATCTCGCTGGTGTTCCTTGCGGCGGTGCTGCTGGTGGCGGTTCGCAGCAGCCTCGGCCCGGCGCTGGCCTGTGCGGCGCTGTCGTTTCTGACCTATGACTTTCTGTTCATCCCGCCGAATTTCTCCTTCAGCATCCAGCGCGAAGAAGACGTGCTGACCTTGCTGTTCTTCCTGCTGATGGCGGCGCTCACCGGCAACCTCGCGGCGCGACAGCGGCGGCAATTGCAGGCGCTGCGCGATACCCAGGAAGAGACCACCGAACTGCTCGACCTGTCACGCAAACTCACCGCCGCCACCGACCGTCAGGCCGTGGTCAGTGCCGCCGCCCAGCACCTCAATGGCTGGAGCGATCTGCAACTGTGCCTGCTCAATCGCGACGGGCAGGGCGGCTGGAAAGTCGAAACCGGCGGGCCGTTGCAGTTCACCGAATCCGAACGCGCCGCCGCCGACTGGGCCTGGCAACACGATCAACCGGCGGGCATGGGCACCGGCACGTTGCCGTTCGGTCGCTGGTGGTGGTGGCCGCTGTCGGTGGAGGACGGACCGCTGGCGCTGCTCGGGGTGTGCGCCAAAGAGGGCCGGACCTTGAGCGGCCAGCGTCGTCGTTTGCTGACCGCGTTGAGTCAGCCGCTGGCCCAGGCATTGGCCCGGGCGCAATTGGCCGATGATCTGGAAGCCGCGCGCCTGCACGGCGAAACCGAACAACTGCGCAGCGCCTTGCTGGCCTCTGTGTCCCATGATCTGCGCACGCCGCTGACCTCGATGCGCGGCAGCATCGACAGCCTGCTGGCCCTCGGCGAAGCGATCCCGCTGGAGGATCGCCGCGAGCTGCTCGAAGGCACACGCGACGAAGCCGAACGTCTCGATCGCTACATTCAGAACCTGCTGGACATGACCCGTCTCGGGCATGGTGCGTTGAAGCTGGCGCGGGACTGGGTGTCGCCGGCGGACATCGTCGGCAGTGCGCTCAACCGACTGCGGGCAGTGCTCTCATCTTTGCAGGTGAGCACCGATGTGCCAGCCGAATTGCCGCTGCTGTACGTGCATGCCGCGTTGATTGAACAGGCGCTGGTGAACGTGCTGGAAAACGCCGCACGCTTCTCGCCGTCTCACGGCCGTCTGCAATTGCGTGCCGGGGCGGATGACAGCGAAGTGTTTTTCTCGGTCAGCGATGAAGGGCCGGGGATTCCCGTCGATGAGCGGGCGAAGATTTTCGACATGTTCTACACCGCCGCCCGAGGTGATCGTGGCGGGCAGGGCACGGGGCTCGGGTTGGCGATCTGTCAGGGTATGGTCGGCGCCCATGGCGGGCGGATCAGTGTCGGCGACGGCATCGACGGACGCGGCACCTGCATCACCCTGCACTTGCCGTTGCAGACGCAACCGGGGATGGACGGTGAAGCCTGAACCGCGCTGCGCTACTCTCTTGCCACTCTTTTGTGTTGATGTGAATTCATGAGCCAGACCGCGACCATTTTGGTCATCGATGACGAACCGCAGATTCGCAAGTTCCTGCGTATCAGCCTCGCTTCCCAGGGCTACAAAGTGCTGGAGGCCGGCACCGGCGCCGAGGGCCTGGCCCAGGCGGCGCTGAACAAACCCGATCTGCTGGTGCTCGACCTCGGCCTGCCGGACATGGACGGCCAGCAAGTGCTGCGCGAGTTTCGCGAGTGGGCCACGGCGCCGGTGCTGGTGCTCTCGGTGCGTGCCAGCGAAGGGCAGAAAGTCCAGGCGCTGGATGGCGGCGCCAATGACTACGTGACCAAGCCGTTCGGCATTCAGGAATTTCTCGCCCGGGTGCGCGCGTTGCTGCGTCAGGCGCCGGCCGGCGAAGCGCAGCAGGCCGCGTTGAATTTCGGCCCGCTGACCGTGGACCTGGCATATCGCCGCGTGTTGCTCGACGGCGTCGAAGTCGCCCTGACCCGCAAGGAATATGCAGTGTTGGCGCAACTGGCGCGGCATCCGGGGCGGGTGATCACCCAGCAGCAATTGCTCAAGGACATCTGGGGCCCGACTCACACCGAGGACAGTCACTACCTGCGGATCGTGGTCGGTCATCTGCGACAGAAACTGGCGGACGATCCGACCCGGCCCCGTTTCATCGTGACCGAGGCCGGTGTCGGTTACCGCTTGTTGAGCGAGAGCGGCCTCTAGTTCTGTTCGCTCTCGTAGCGATCCAGCGTATCCCGGGCGATCTCGCGACCCAGCGCGATCAATTCGGGCGCCTTGTAGAACTCGAAGAACCGGCACACCCGCTTCGGCACGTTGATCAGGATGTCCGGCGGATACCCGGCGATCTTGTACTGCGCCAGCGAGGTCTGCATCACCTCGAAACTCTGGTTGATCAGGTCCAGCAATGACGCCGGCCCGACGTTATCGACGATGAACGAACCGGTGGCGGACTTGGGTGCGCCGTCGCGCTCCGGGGCGGCGGCCGGTTGCTGGGCTTCCGGCTCGGCGCTTTCGACCCACGGATTGATGTCCGCCGCTTCGGCACGCAGCGCTTCCTGTTCCAGGATCAGCAGTTGCTCGGCCTGTTTGCGGCGGAACGGCATCTTCGAACCCAGCGAACTGATCAGGCTGTCGAAGCGCGTACGGAACGCGGCGGGGCGTTGAATCACCGGCAGTTTGTAATGGCGCTGGTTGGTCGAGTTGAGATTGACCGCGATGATCAGGTCACAGTGGCTCGACACCACCGGCACGATCGGCAACGGGTTGAGAATGCCGCCGTCCACCAGCATCCGGTTGCCTTGCATCACCGGGGTAAACAGACTGGGAATCGCTGCCGAGGCGCGCATGGCCTGATGCAGGCAGCCTTCCTGGAACCAGATTTCCTGCTGATTGGTGAGGTCGGCGGCCACCGCCGTGTAGGGAATGCGCAGGTTTTCGATGTTGATCTCGCCGACGATCTTGCGGATCTGGCCGAAGACTTTCTCGCCACGGATCGCGCCGAGACGGAAGCTGACATCCACCAGGCGCAGCACGTCGAGGTAATCCAGGCTTTCGATCCAGTTGCGATACTCGTCGAGCTTGCCGGCGGCGTAGATTCCGCCGACCACGGCCCCCATTGAACAGCCGGCAATACAACTGATGTCATAGCCCCGTCGTTCGATCTCTTCAATGACCCCGATATGGGCATAGCCCCGGGCGCCACCGGAGCCCAGCACCAGTGCGACACGTTTTTTCATCCGTCTTCCTCCCGGCAAGGTTCCACAATGCACCCATCGAGGGCCGGGCTTCAATCGCCGGGGTCGCTCGGGGCGGCCATGGCGTCGTTTTTTCGATACTTCATGACCCGTCGGCGCTATCTTTGCAGTGCGGTGCAATTGCGGGGTACAAGGCACTTTTTCGCTGCCGTACCGTCTTACCTGCACGACTGTTGACCTATCTTTGAGGTGTGAGTGATGAAAGCCTGGATCTGTGTGCCGTTGATGGCTCTGGCGTTGGCCGGTTGCGCCGGCAAGACCGCTTATCGCGACAGCTGCGGCAGCCAGCTCGACGCGGCGTGGCATGAACTGGACCTGGCGAAGGCCGAAGGGTTTGCCGGCACCGTCAGCTATTCCAAGGCGTTGTCGCTGTTGACGGCGGCCAAGACTCAGCAGCAATTCGAGGGTTTCGAAGGCTGCACCAAGAAGGCCGAAAAGGCGCGTTTCTACATTCGCGAATCCCGCGCCGGACGCTAAGCTGCTGACGTGGCGCAAGGGCAGGTGTCTTGCGCCAGTTCACACTCGTGCAAAGCCATTGAATTCAGGAGCAAGCGATGTCTGCGTTGGTTGATCGGCTGGTGGCCCATGTCCTGAGCCTGGAAGTACGGCTGCTGGGCTGTCAGGCCCGTCTGACTGCGCGGACCGACCCTGAGGCGCTGCATGATTTGCGCACCACCGTGCGCCGTTTGCGCAGCCTGTTGCGGCCGTTGCGCGGTTTGCCCGGTGTCGAGCAACTGGAAGATGCGGCGGCTGCGGTGGGGCAACTGACCACGCCATGGCGCGACCGCGAAGTGCTGGCGGCCTGGCTGATCAAACATGATCAGCCCGAAGCCGCGCAGCGCCGCATGGCGCAAATGGCCGAGGCGTATCCGACGCTGGCGGCCAGCGCCGAAGTGGCTTCGCTGCTGATGATCCTCGACGCCTTCCCGCGCTTTCTGCGTGCATCCCAGCGCCAGGGTTTGCTCAAGCGCCTGGACAAGCGCATCGAGAAACGTCTGGGCAAACAATGGAAAAACCTCGACGTGGCGCTGCACGACCCGGCCCACGACCGCCATCGCCTGCGTTTGCTGATCAAGCGCGTGCGTTACGGCATCGAGGCTTACCCGGAACTCGATCGTCTGCCGGAAGCCGCATTAACCCGTCTGAAATCCGCACAAGGCGCCCTCGGTGACTGGCACGATTGCTGGCAATGGCTGGCGCGCGCCGAACTGGAGCCGGATCTGCGACCCTGCGTCGCCACATGGCAGGCGACCATGGCCAAAGCCGAAATCAAGGCCGACCGGGTACTGGATAAACTCAGCGCGGCCTGCTTCAAATCCTGAAACCCGCTGGCGCGCAGCGCCGCTGTCTTATCTGTCAGTCTCTTTGACCGGAATGGACGCTGCGCGGCTCTGCCGCGCTGGTTAAGATCCGGTCATTCCCTTTTTCGTGTCCGAGGTTTCCATGCGCTTTTGCGATCTGATCGATGCTGTCCGTCGTCAACCGGAGGTAACGATTCCGGCGGAGTGGGGCCAGGGCCGGGCCAGTTTTGGCGGGTTGGTGGCCGCACTGCAATTTGAAGTGATGCGCACCCGAGTACCGACTGATCGGCCGGTGCGTTCGCTGGCGATCACCTTTGTCGGCCCGGTCGAGCCCGAAGTGCCGGTGAGCTTTGAGGTCGAAGTGCTGCGCGAAGGCAAGGCGGTCAGCCAAGTGCTGGGGCGCGCCGTGCAGAACGGTCAGGTGGTGACGATGGTGCAAGGCAGCTTCGGGGCTTCGCGACCGTCGGAGGTGTCGGTGGAAGCCTATCCGGCACCCGAGATGAAACATTGGAACGACTGCCAGGAACTGCCATACATCAAAGGCGTAACCCCGGAGTTCATGCGTCATTTGGCGATGCGCTGGAGTGTCGGCGGCATGCCGTTCACCGGCATTCAATCGCGGCTGATGGGCGGTTGGGTGCGCTTGCGCGGGGATGTGAAGGAAGAGCCGGTCAACGAGGCGCACCTGCTGGCGCTGGTCGATGCCTGGCCACCGGCGCTGTTGCCGTACCTGAAGAAACCGGCACCGGGCAGCACGTTGACCTGGACCATCGAATTCGTTCAGCCGTTACGGGATTTGAGCACGCTGGATTTTTGCCAGTACCTGGCGGACATCGAGTATGCGGCCGACGGTTACGGCCATGTCGCCGCCAAGCTGTGGAGCGCGCAGGGTGAACTGATTGCCATGAGCCGGCAGACGGTGACGATCTTCGCCTGACTCAATGGCGGCGGTGACGCTCACGCCAGGCACGGTACCAGCCGCCACTGAGGAAGAACCGCGGAAACGTCAGAAACTGCTCGACCAGCAGACGCGAGACGGCGTCCTTGCGATCACTGAACGGCTCGGAGGCTTGCGCCTCCAGGCTGTGACCGTGGCGCTGCAGACCCAGCGCCGCGATGATACCAATCACGCCGATCGCCACACTGGCCAGACTCAGGCTGAACACACCGGAGACGATCAACAGAAACGCGACGATGAACAGCGGCACGGCAATCAGGTGCAGCACCAGATTGGTCGGATGCTGATGGTTGTTCGGATATGCGCGCCATTGCCACGCGGGAAGGTTGGGGTGACGTTTGCCCATGTTGCTGCTCCTCGATCCATGTTCAGTACATGGTTGAAGAATAGGCCCGGGCAGCCAGAGCGGCGAATCAAGGTTGGCTATTGAAGTAATAGGGACAATGGCCATTTTTGATGTTGCGCCCTAGAGCTTGAGCTGACCGATCGCCTTGTTCAGTTCCCCGGCCAGCGTCGCCAACTCGTTACTGGTGGTCGCCGAATCCACGGTCTGCTGCACAGTGTTCTCGGTGACATCGCGAATGCTCACCACGGCGCGATTCATCTCTTCGGCAACCTGACTTTGCTGTTCTGCCGCCACCGCAATCTGCGTGTTGCTCTCACGCATCTGCGCCACCGCCCCCGTGATTTCCGCCAGCGCTTCGCCGGCCTCTTGCGCCTGCTGCACGCAGTCGTCGGCCTTGTACGAACTCTCCTGCATGAAGTCCACCGCGTCACGGGTGCCGGCCTGCAACGCTGACACCATGGTGGTGATTTCATCGGTGGAGGTCTGCACGCGTTTGGCGAGGTTGCGCACCTCGTCGGCGACCACCGCGAACCCGCGGCCCATTTCCCCGGCTCGGGCCGCTTCGATGGCGGCGTTGAGTGCCAGCAGGTTGGTCTGTTCGGCGATGCTGTGAATCACGCTGACCACGCCATTGATCTTCTGGCTGTCCTCGGCCAGGCGCTGAATCATCTCGGCGGTCTGCTGCACGCCGCTGGACAGCCCGGCAATCGACGTCTGCACTCGGCTCACCACTTGCTGACCGCTGCCGGCCAGGCCGTCGGCGGTTTGCGACAGGTCGCGCGTGGCGCCGGCGTGCTGAGCGATGTGGTAGACGGTGGCGGTCATTTCGTTGATCGCCGTGGCGGCCTGATCGGTTTCACTCTGCTGGCCGAGCATGCCGTGGCGCACTTCGTTCATGCTCGACGCCAGTCGCGCGGCGCCGATATCCAGTTGCCGCGCGGTGTTGGCCACGGTGGTGACCACCCGCTGATAACCGGCCTGCATCGCGTTGAACGCATTGGCCATCTGCCCGACTTCATCCTTGCAGGCCAGCGGCACCCGAGCGGCGAGGTCGCCGGTTTTCTCCACGTGCAGCATTACGTCCTTGAGGGTGTTGAGCTGGCTGAGCAGAAAGCGGATCAGCAACTGTGAAGCGCCAAGCATCGCCAGCATCAGGATGAACACCGCCACCGCATAGTTGGCGAAGCGCTCGCTGAACACCTGACTGAGGCTGGGCGCGCAGGCGATCACGGCGACCTGCTGGCCATCGGCACGGCTGAATACCTCGGCGCCGAGCAGCGGGTTTTCGCCGAACAACGGCAAGTGACTGATCTCGATCCAGCCGTTGGTGTCGGTGATCTCCAGCAACGGCTGATCGTTGAGGCGCGGTGCTTCGCCGCGTTTGAACGTCAGCACTTGATCGGATTTGGGCAGCGCCTGCCCGGCCGGCCAGGCCTTGAGCAACTGCGCCTGGGCCTGGGCCGAGGCTTGCGCGGCGTGACTGCGAGCCTGTTGTTCGAGCTGTACGGCGTACAGCACCAGCAACAGGGTGGTGACAAAGGCGACCGCGTTGACCGCCCAGAATTTGTATTTCAGCGAGATATTGCTAAGCCAGGCACCCATGGAGGTCTTCTCTGATAGCGGAAACAGTTTTGGCAAGGTGCCATTATTGTGCCGCTACCCAGGTGCCCGGATTTTGATGTGCATCAACAAGTGATGCAGTCGCCCCGGCTAGGGCAGGGTAGGTAGACCGTAAAACGCCCGCGCGCAGGCGGTGGTGTGGGCCGCGAGATCTTCCTCGGTCTCGCCTCGATGCAAGGCCACTTCACGCAGCACTTCGGTCAGATACGCCGGCTCGTTGCGACCGTTCTTCGGTTTTGGCCGCAATGTGCGTGGCAGCAGGTACGGCGCATCGCTTTCCAGCATCAGTCGACCGCGTTTGATCTCCTTCACCAGCGGATGCAAATGAGTGCCGCGACGCTCATCGCAGATCCAGCCGGTGATGCCGATGTGCAGATCCAGATCGAGGTAACTGAACAACGCTTTCTGCTCACCGGTGAAGCAATGCACCACGGCGGCGGGCAATCTGTCGCGAAAGTCTCGGAGGATTTCCAGCAGGCGCTGGCTCGCATCACGTTCGTGCAGGAACACCGGCAATTGCAGTTCGGCCGCCAGCGCCAGATGTTCTTCGAGGACTTTTTCCTGCTGCGGGCGCGGCGAGAAATCACGGTTGAAATCCAGCCCGCATTCGCCCACCGCCACCACGTTCGATTCTTGCAGCAAGCTGCGCAGACGCCGTGCGCTGTCGGCATTCCAGTCGCTGGCCGAATGCGGGTGAATGCCGGCGGTGGCGAACAATCGCTGGCCGTCCGGATCCAGTTGCTGGCACAGTTCCAGCGCCTGTTCGCTGCCCTCGACGCTGGTGCCGGTCAGCACCAGTTGGCAGACTCCGGCAGCGTAGGCGCGGTCGAGCACGGCCTGGTGTTTGTCGGCGAAACTGGGGTTGGTCAGGTTGACGCCGATATCGATGAGTTGCATGGTGCTACCTCGGGCCGAAGGCCGGAAAGCATATCAGAGCTGTAGATTTATAAGAAAAGCCAAGAACTACAACGGCTTATGGCTGTCTGTTGAGGCCGCGAGGCAGGCTGGTGTGACAGCATTGCTATCACTGTGCCAGTCTCTCGCACTTTATCAGCGCTCCAGGCGCTCTGTTTTCGTCGGTGTTTTGCGACCGTTCAGCGGTGAAAACGCCCGTATTCTTTCCGGAGAGTGGATGGTTCGTCCGTCGGTTTTGCTCCTGCTGTGTGGTTCGTTGCTGCTGCCGATGACGGCGGTCGCGCGGCTGCCCGGGCCGCTGCAAGCCGTGCCGGCCGCCAAGGTCCGCGACCTGACCGAGATCCGCAGCAGCCGCGTCCTGCGGGTGCTGGTCAACCAGAGCCGCAACAGCTCTGGCGAAGTCCAGGGTCAGGCCATCGGCGTCGAATACCACCGTCTGCGTGCCTTCGAGCAGTACCTCAACGGCCACGCCCGCGACGGCCAGGAAGTCACCCTCAAGATCATCCCCAAAGCCAAGGACCAATTGCTCGGCGCGTTGCAGCGCGGCGAAGGTGATCTTGTTGCGCCGGGCGAACTGCTCGAGTTGCAACCGGGCCACGCGGTCGCCAGCAGCGAGCCGATTGCCAGCAACGTGCCGCTGGTGTTGGTCGGCATCAAGGGCGAGAAGCGCTACACCAAGGTCGAACAACTGGCCGGCAAAACCCTGGCATTGCCCACCGGCAGTGCGGCAGGGGAGGCGGTGAGTCAGCTCAACCAGAAGCTGGCGCTACACAAACTGGCGCCGATCAAGATCGAATGGGTCGATCCGACGCTGGCGGTCGAAGATGTGCTGGAAATGGTCCAGGGCGGTATCTTCCACCTGACCATCGTCGAGCAACCGATTGCCGAGCGTTGGGGCAAGATCCTGCCCAAGCTGCGTTTCGACCGGCAGGTGATGATCAGCGAACCGGGCGAGGAATACTGGTTCGTGCGCCGCGATGCCTCGATGTTACGGGCCAGCATCGACCGCTTCCTGACCGGCTACAAAAAACCGTCGAACGAAGATGCGGCATTCCTGCGGATCTACCGCCGCCTCTATCAAGTGCACTATCCGTTGGCCAAGGCTGACCGTCAGCGACTGGAAAAACTGCGCCCGACGCTGCAGAAACACGCCGAAGCGCAAAATATGGACTGGCTCAACCTGGCGGCGCTGGCCTTCAAGGAGTCTGCGCTGCAACCCAGCGCGCGCAGCGGCGGCGGGCCAACCGGGTTGATGCAGATCACGCCGTCCGCTGCGCAGCGGGTCGGCGTCAACAATATCCAGAATCTCGATGCGAATGTGCAGGCCGGGGCCAAGTACCTGGCGATGATCCGCCGCAAGTTCTTCAATAGCCCGAAACTCAACGAGCGCGAGCGGATGGCGTTCACTCTGGCCGCCTACAACATCGGGCCGGAGCGGGTGCAAGGCATGCGTGCAGAAGCGCGGCGTCGCGGCCTGAATCCCAACCAATGGTTCTTCCAGGTCGAGCGCATCGCCATGGAGCAGGTGGGAATGGGAGCCGTCAGCTATGTTAATAGCGTGAACAAGTATTACTTGGCGTTCGACCGGGAGCGGGAGTCGTTGGAGCCCGCAGGGCAAAAAGTGGTCTCACGCAAATGATCTAATAAGTTGATTGTTATGGCGGATTTTTTGCGCTTTTAACATGAAATTAACTGATTAATATAGCGGCCAACCAACAAGCACTTCTGACCACAAGGAAACGCAACATGAGCTCTCTGATCAACAAGGTCCTGTTCACCCGCGCCGGCTACGGTCTGACCCTTCTGCGCATTGCCGTCGGCGTGATCTTCGCCGCCCACGGCTCGCAGAAACTCTTTGGTCTGTTCGGTGGCTACGGTCTGGCAGGCACCGCGCAATACATGGAAAGCATCGGTCTGACCCCGGGTTATCTGATGGCCACACTGGCCGGCGGCACCGAGTTCTTCGCCGGTCTGGCGCTGATCATCGGCCTGCTGGTGCGCCCGGCGGCACTGGGTCTGACCTTCCTGTCGCTGGTGGCCATTTTCACTGTGCACATCAGCAACGGTCTGTTCATGGCCAACAATGGTTACGAGTTCGCCCTGGCTCTGCTCGGTGGCAGCCTCGCGGTACTGATCGAAGGTGCCGGCAAGCTCTCGGTGGATCGCGCCATCGCCGGTTGAAGGCTCTGGCTCAAGCAAAAGGCCCGCATTATGCG